>DASXPO010000201.1:0-5865 GCA_036493535.1 Casimicrobiaceae bacterium | reverse complement strand
GCTCGGGATGACAACCGTCGCGTCACTTCGGGTAGAGCAGCATCTGCGTGCAGCGAAAGAGCGCGATTGTCTTTTGATCGGCCTTGCGGGTCACGACGGCGTCCCAGATCTGCGTCGAGCCGCCGAAGTGGACACCGCGCGCCGCCGTCGCGATCGTCCCCTGGAGCGCCGTGCCGATGAAATTGCTCTTGAGCTCGACCGTCGTGAATCCGGCGGCCCTCTCCGGAAGATTGATGATGCAGCCATAGCCGCAGGCGGTGTCGGCGAGTGCGATGACGGTGGCGGCGTGCAAATAACCATTCGGCGCGAGCAGTTCGGGGCGAATGTCAAGCTCGGCGTCGATCCGCCCTTCGTCGAACGCCACGACGCGGAAGCCAACGAGTCCCGGTAGTTTTCCGATGCCGCGCTCGTTCAGCCCCTCGAGCGTGACGCCTTCGCGTAGTGCCATCGACGCTCCTCGGGGACGACTAGTTGCGCGACGCAATCGCGTGCGCGATATCCGATGCGAATCGGTCGACGCGATCGGGCGGTGTATCCCACGCGCACATGAAGCGCACCCCGGTCCCGCCGACGAAGTTGTAGAACCGCCATCCCTTGGCCCGCACCACCTCGCTGACGGTTGCCGGCAAATCGACGAACACGCCATTCGCTTCGACGGGCGCGATCAGTTCGACCCCGGGAAGCTTTTCGATCGCGGCCGCAAGCCGGCGCGCCATCGCGTTCGCGTGGGCCGCATGCTTGAGCCACACGCCCTCCGCCATCAGCGCCGACCAGGGCGCCGCCAAATAGCGCATCTTCGACGCGAGTTGTCCGCCCTGCTTCCGGCGGCGCAGGAATTCATCGGCGAGCGCGCGATCAAAGAACACGATCGCTTCGCCAAAGGGCAGGCCGTTCTTGGTTCCACCGAGGCATAGAACGTCGACGCCGGCGCGCCATGAAATGTCGGCCGGCGCGCAGGCCAGCGATGCGACCGCGTTCGCGAAGCGCGCGCCGTCGAGCTGCACTTTCATCCCGCGTGCATGTGCTGCTTCGCAGAGCGCACGCAATTCGTTCGCCGTGTAGACGGTCCCGAACTCAGTGGCTTGCGTCAACGCGAGCGCACGCGGCCGCGAACCGTGCTCGTCGTGTGCGGGTGCGCCGAGCGCCGCGACTTGTGCGGGAACGAGCTTCGCCTGCGGCGTTGGGGTCGTCACCACTTTGGCGCCGCCGCTGAAAAACTCCGGCGCGCCGCATTCGTCGACGTTGACGTGCGCGTTCTCGCTGCAAATGATCGCATCGGTGCTGCGACAGATCGACGCAAGCGCGAGCGAATTCGCGGCGGTGCCGTTGAAGACCAGGTAAACGTCGCAGTCGGTCTCGAATGCAGCGCGAATCGCGTCGTGCGCGGCGCGCGTCCACGCGTCGGCGCCGTAACCGGGCGCGTGCCCGCGGTTCGCCTCGGCAATTGCCGCGAGCGCCTCCGGACAAATCCCCGCATTGTTGTCGCTCGCGAACTGCGGCGACTGCGCGTCGGTGATCACAGCCGCTCGGCGACCCAGGCGCGGACCGAATCGAGTGCCGCCGGCAACGCAGCGGGATTCGTGCCGCCGGCCTGTGCCATGTCGGGACGCCCGCCGCCCTTGCCGCCGACTTGCTGCGCGACATGATTGACGAGCTCGCCGGCTTTCACTTTCGCCGTCAGGTCCGACGTGACGCCGGCAATCAGCGTCACTTTGCCGTCGGCGACGCTGCCGAGCACGATCGCGGCGCTACCGAGCTTGTCTTTCAACTTGTCCATCGTCTCGCGCAACGCCTTGGCATCGAGCGCATCGACGGCGGCCGCGAGCACTTTCGCGCCTTTGACGTCGACCGCGCCGCCGGCAAGATCGGATCCTGCACTGACGGCGCTCTTCGCCTTGAGTCTTGCGAGCTCCTTCTCCGCCGCTTTGACGCTCTCCTGCAATTGCGCGATGCGGGTCTCGATCTCAGCGACGGGCGCCTTCAGCAATTGCGCCGCACGCGCGAGGCGCGATTCCTGGTTCTGAACGTACTCCAGCGCGCCGCGACCCGTGGTGGCCTCGATCCGCCGAATGCCCGACGCCACGCCGCCCTCGCTCAAGATCTTGAAAAAGCCGATGTCGCCCGTGCGCGCGACGTGCGTGCCGCCGCACAGTTCACGCGACGATCCGATGTCGAGCACGCGCACTTCGTCGCCGTATTTCTCGCCGAACAGCATCATCGCGCCTTCCTTGCGCGCCTCGTCGATCGGCATCACGCGCGCTTTCGTCGACTCGTTCGCGAGAATCTCCGCGTTGACGATCGCCTCGATGCGGCGAATCTCCTCGTCGGCCACCGGCGCGTTATGCGCGAAGTCGAAACGGGTGCGCTCCGGATCGACGAGCGATCCCTTTTGCTGCACATGGGGACCCAGCACTTCGCGCAGCGCCCTGTGCATCAAATGCGTCGCTGAATGATTGCGCATCGTGCGACCGCGCGCATCGTCGTCGACATGGGCCGCGACGATGTCGCCGATCTTGAGCTCGCCGGTTTTGATTTCACCCATGTGGCCGACGACGTCGGGCTGAATCTTTTGCGTGTCCTCGACCGCGAAAAGCGTCAGGCACGCGCCGCCCTTCGAGAGCTCGCCGCGATCGCCGACTTGGCCACCCGACTCCGCGTAGAACGGCGTCTTGTCCAGCATGACCACGCCGCGGTCACCCGTGACGAGGCTGTCAACGGCGGAGCCCGCTTTGTACAGCGCGACAACGCGGCCTTCATCGGACAACGTTTCGTAACCGCGAAAGCGCGTCTTGGGCCCGGTATACGCGAGCGTCTCGCCCGACTTGAACTGCGACGCCGCCCGTGCGCGTTCGCGCTGCGCGTTCATCGCGCTCTCGAAGCCGGCTTCGTCGACCGTCACGTCGCGTTCACGCGCCACGTCCGCCGTCAAATCGAGCGGGAAGCCGAAGGTGTCGTAGAGCATGAATGCCGTCGCGCCGTCGAGAACCTTGCCACCGCTTGCAGCGATCTTCGCGAGCGCTTCGTCGAGGATGCGGATGCCGTTCTCGATTGTCTCGCCGAATCGCTCTTCCTCGGTCTTCAGGACTTCCGCAACGCGCGCCTTGTCCTTGGTCAATTCGGGATAGGCCTGTCCCATCGCCCGATCGAGATCCTCGACCAGACGGTAGAAGAACGGCTTTTTCTGCCCGAGCTTATAGCCATGGCGGATTGCCCGGCGGATGATTCGCCGCAACACGTAACCGCGACCTTCGCTGCCGGGAATCACGCCGTCGACGACGAGAAACGCACAGGCGCGAATGTGATCGGCGATCACTTTGAGCGATGCGCTATCGCGGTCGCTCGTGCCGGTTTCGCGTGCGGCCGCCGCGATCAAAGCGACGAAAAGATCGATATCGTAATTGGAATGCGCGTGTTGCAGCACGGCGGCGAGGCGTTCGAGACCCATGCCGGTGTCGACGCAGGGCCGCGGTAGCGGCGTCATCGTGCCGCTTGCATCGCGGTTGTACTGCATGAACACCAGATTCCAGATTTCGATATACCGGTCGCCTTCGGCGTCCGGGGACCCCGGCGGACCGCCGAAGACGCCGGGACCGTGGTCGTAAAAGATTTCCGAACATGGGCCACAAGGACCGGTGTCCGCCATCTGCCAGAAGTTGTCGCTCGCGAACTTTCCGCCGAGGTTGTCGCCGATGCGAATACAGCGCTCGGCCGGGACGCCGATATCTTTAGTCCAGACGTCGTAGGCTTCGGCGTCGTCGATGTAGACGGTCGTCCACAGCTTCTCGGGCGGCAAGCCGTATTGCTTCGTCAAGAGCTCCCATGCGAAGCGGATCGCATCGCGCTTGAAATAATCCCCGAAGCTGAAGTTGCCGAGCATTTCGAAGAACGTGTGATGCCGAGCCGTGTATCCGACATTCTCGAGATCGTTGTGCTTGCCGCCCGCGCGCACGCAGCGCTGCGCCGTCGTCGCACGAACGTAGGGCCGCTTTTCGAAACCGAGGAAGACATCCTTGAACTGCACCATCCCCGCGTTGGTGAAGAGAAGGGTGGGATCGTTCGCGGGGACGAGCGACGAGCTCGGGACGTGCGTATGCCCCTTCGACACGAAGTATTCGATGAATTTGCGGCGGATCGATGCAACGTCCATATTCAAAAATCGAGCGGTCCGCACGTCGCCGCAAAGGCAAAGCGTGCCCGAAGACCAAAACAGGAGATTTTAGCGCGAATCGGTGTCGTCGCTCCGTTCCGCACGCCGCACGGCTTTGAGCGCGACGCTCATGCCGTATCCGCGCGTCATGAGAAACCGCACTTGGCGCGCTTTTTCGCGCGGGTCTTTCGGCGCGACGCCGAAGCGACGTTCCCACAGCGCAATCGCTTCGGCCAGCTCATCGGCATGCGCAAGGACGGCGAGCGCTTCTTCCGCTGCGCCGGACGCGACCCGTTTCTCGCGCAATTGGTGCGCAATAGCGCGTTTGCCGTAGCGACCGGCCTTTTGCGCTACGAGGGCCTGTGCAAAACGCACGTCCGATAGATAACCGCCGCGTTCGAGCTCATCGAGCACGCGCTCGACCTCGGCGCGCTCGGCACCACGCGCCATCAGCCGCTCGCCCAATTCAGCGCGCGCATATTCGCGACGTGCCAGAAGTCGAACCGCGGCAGCTTTAAGCGAGAGCCTCGGGCTCATTGAAACAGCAAACCAAGTCGATACGTCAGCGTGTCGGCCTCATAGCGCCGACCCGCATCGCCGTCGATCCCCGTTTCGCGGGGGCCTCGTCGGCTGCTCGCACCGCGGCTTTCGCGGCGCCGCACATAGCGCCACGGCGTGGTTCAGACGTCTGCGCCGTTGCCGTCCGACTTGATTCGCGCCGGCGCGGGAAGGCCGATCGTCTCGCGAATCTTCGCTTCGATTTCCATGGCGGTTTCGGGATGCTCCTTCAGAAAATCGCGGGCGTTGTCCTTGCCCTGGCCGATTTTTTCTCCCTTGTAGGCGTACCACGCACCGGACTTTTCGACCACGCGATGCACGACGCCGAGCTCGACGATTTCGCCCTCGCGCGAGATGCCTTCCCCGTAGAGAATGTCGAACAGCGCCTCGCGGAACGGCGGCGATACCTTGTTCTTCACAACCTTCACGCGCGTTTCGTTGCCGACGACCTCCTCACCGCGCTTGATCGAGCCAATGCGGCGAATATCGAGCCGGACCGATGCGTAAAACTTGAGGGCGTTGCCGCCGGTCGTGGTTTCCGGATTGCCGAACATCACGCCGATCTTCATCCGCATTTGATTGATGAAGACGACGAGCACGTTCGCGCGCTTGATGTTGGACGTGAGCTTGCGCAGCGCCTGACTCATCAACCGCGCCTGCAACCCCGGCAGCTGATCGCCCATTTCGCCTTCGATCTCTGCCTTGGGGACGAGCGCCGCGACCGAATCGATGACGATGATGTCGACGCTGCCCGAGCGTACGAGCATGTCGGCGATCTCGAGTGCCTGTTCGCCGGTGTCGGGCTGGGAGATCAGCAAGTCGCCCACGTTGACGCCGAGTTTGCCGGCGTAGACCGGATCGAGCGCATTCTCCGCGTCGATGTACGCGGCGATCCCGCCCTGTTTTTGGACCTGCGCGACCACTTGCAGGCAAAGCGTCGTCTTGCCGGACGATTCGGGACCGTAAACCTCGACGACGCGGCCCCGCGGCAGCCCGCCGACGCCCAGGGCGATGTCGAGTCCTAACGATCCGGTCGAAACGACCTGCAGATCGTTTTGCACTTGCGACTCGCCCATCCGCATGATCGAGCCCTTGCCGAACTGCTTCTCGATCTGGGCCAGAGCGGCGGCCAGCGCCTTGCCCTTGTTGTCGTCCATGGG
>DASXPO010000200.1:0-24213 GCA_036493535.1 Casimicrobiaceae bacterium | reverse complement strand
TTCCACGAAAAAGCCGGTGCCCGGGTCAAGCAAGCGCTTGGCGACGCCGGCGGACTCACGGATTTCGGCGTGAATTTGACCTCCTTGCCGCCGGGCGGCTGGTCGAGCCAACGTCACTGGCACACGAAAGAGGACGAATTCGTTTATGTATTGTCGGGCGAATTGACGCTCGTGACCGACGATGGCGATGTGATCCTTCGCAGCGGCGATTGCGCCGCGTTCCCGAAGAACGCGCCGAATGGACACCACCTCGTCAACAATAGCAGCGACAACGCGACCTATCTCGAAGTGGGAACGCGCGTGCAGGATGACGTTTGCTTTTATCCCGATGTCGATCTGCACATCGATTCGGCGGTCGGCTGGTACTCGCACAAAGACGGCACGCCGTATCCGAAGAAGTCGGACTAGCCTGTTCGGCTATCGAGACGTGTGTAGCGCCGGCCGGAATCCGAACACCGATCGTCTAGAATCGGCAGATGTCGCTGCCCCCAGCAGAGCTTCAACCTTCCGTTGCCGCGGACCGCTGGATCCGAGCGACCTACCGCGTTCAAGCCCCGGCGTCGGCGATCGAAGCGCGCGCGCAAGCGATTGCGCTCGAGCAAAGCATCGAGCTTCCGCTCGACGCCGTTCGCGAGCCCCGCGTCCTGCGCGACGTCGTCGCGCGGGTCGCGGACATCGTGCCGGCGGGGCCTGAAACGTTTGCCGTCACATTGCAACTGGCCGCCGAAACAACCGGTTTCGAGGCGGGTCAGCTCCTGAACATGCTGTTCGGCAACACGTCGTTGCAAGACGACGTTGCGTTGGTGGATGTTGCGATGCCCGCGTCGTTCGCCGCACGCTTCGGCGGCCCGCGCTTCGGCATCGGCGGAATCCGCGAAATCACGGGCGTTCGCGGTCGTCCATTGACGTGTTCCGCGTTGAAACCGCTGGGTCTCGAACCCGGCCAGTACGCGGCGATCGCGCGCACGTTCGCGCGGGCGGGCATCGACGTCATCAAAGACGATCACGGGCTCGCCGATCAGGCGATCGCGCCGTTCGCCGTGCGCGTTCGCGAAGTGCAGAGCGCGGTGGATGCCGTCAACCGCGAGGTCGGCACGCATTGCATCTATGCGCCGAGCGTGAGCGGATCCTACGATCGCATAGGCGAGCAGGTCTCGGAAGCGCGGCGCCGCGGCGTGCGGATGTTGCTGATCGCGCCGATGGTGACCGGTGTCGCCGCATTGTCGGCGCTCGCGCGTGACGCTGCCATGCCGATCATTGCGCATCCCGCACTCGCCGGAGCGATGCGCATCGCGGCACCGCTTTTGCTCGGCAAACTATTTCGTCTGTTCGGCGCCGACGCGACGATTTTTCCCAATGCCGGCGGACGCTTCAGTTACGGTCCGGAGATCTGTGCCGGGATTGCCGACGTGGCGCGCGCACCGTGGCAGCACCTCGCGCCGACGCTGCCGGTTCCGGCGGGCGGAATGTCCGTCGAGCGCGTGCCCGAGATGGTGGAGCGCTTCGGCGACGACGTCATGTTGCTGATCGGCGGCAACCTGTTGACGGCAGGCGATCAGTTGCTCCCTCGCTGCCGTGCGTTCGTCGATGCGGTGAGCGCGCACGGGGTCCATCGATGAACGAGGATCCTGTTCGCGCTTTCCTTGCCGTCGACGGTGATTATCGTTGGGAGCGCGTCGACCTTTTGCATTACAAGGAGGAGGGGAGCGCGCCGTTTCGCGATGTCACGCGGCAAACGCTGTTTCGCCGGCCCGACATGCGCGGCGAGCTCCGCTATTTCGAAGTCGCGGCCGGCGGTTATTCGACGCTCGAGCGACACGAGCACGTGCATGCGGTGATGATCTTGCGCGGCGGCGGCGAGGCGCTCGTCGGCGAACGGGTGTTTCCGGTCAAGGCGTTCGACCTCGTCACGGTCCCACCCCTTACCTGGCACCGGTTTCGCGCGGCGCGCAGCGCGCCGCTCGGCTTCCTCTGCATGGTCGACGCCGAGCGCGACAAATCGCAATTGCCCACACCGCGCGATATCGAGCGGCTACGATCGCATCCGGCGGTCGCGCAGTTCCTCGACGAAACTTGACGCGCGGTTAGGCGAGCGGAGATCGATCGCGCGCCCAGTCCCATAGCGCCGGCCATACGGCAAGCGCGTTGCCGTAATCGTTTGCGAGCGCGCGAACGACGGCCGGCGCGGCGAGTCGCTCGCGCACGATGGCGGGGCGCGTCGAAAGCGTCGGCGATGCAATCCACGGGCGCAGCATTTCCTTCCATTCGAGCGGGACATCGGCACCGTCCTGCGCGGTCGCGATCGCGAATTGGACGCGACTCGCCGTGTCCACCGCTTGCTCCTCGAGCAACTCGATCAGACGCGATTCGCTCGCGTGTGCAAGATCGACGAGGATCGCGGCGAGCGCATGCAGGCGGTTCGACGCGCCCTCGCTCGCCACGCGCGGACTCGTTTGGTCGAGATAATCCATCAGGAAATGTGCAGGCTCCTGGGAAAAGTGCGCGCTTGGGCCAAGCCAATTTTTGATGGGGCTGCGCCAATGCGGCAGCGCCCACGGCAAATCAAGCGACCAGGCACCGCGGTCGATGACGCGCGTCATTTCTCCGAGCAGCAAATCCTCGTTGCGCGCCGAGCGGACCGTCGGCGGCAAAAGCCTGCCGTTGTCGAGTCCCGCGAGTGTGGTCAGCGTGAGCGTTCGGTTGGGCGTCAAACGCGTGCCGATTTGACCGCGCCAATTGACGCGCTCGCGAAACGCCGCGGCCTTGCGCCTCGAATCGCTCAGCAAATGTTGCCGCGAGGCAGTGGGAAGCGTAAGTAGATGAAAGGGAAAGAGCGCCGATCCGGGGTCGCCCAATGCATGGTTTTGCGTCAATGCGATCCGCGCATCGGCGATGAATCGCCCGCCATCTTCGGCGCGGAGCTCGACACGATCGGCGGCGGCTCCTCGCGGCGCAAAATGCGACCACGTCGCCCCGACCGGCGTGCCGAGCCACCTCAAGTGCTCGGCGAAGGGATCGACGTCGATCGGCGTGCACGCGCGCTCGGCGTCCGCGCGATCGATATAGCAAAACAACTCGTCCGGCCGCGATGACACGCTGAATCGCGCATCGTCGACCGGGGGCCGCCGTGGATCGAGGAGCGCGTCGTCGTCGAGCATCAGGATGCGCTGTCCGGCGCTCAAGAGAAGCGCAAGATTGACCGGGCGACCGTAGGTTGCTTCGCCATCGCGCGCAGGCCCGAGGAGCCAATCGATTGCCTCACGCGAGGCGGGGAAGGCGCGCGCGAGCTCCGCGACAAAGGGATCGCTCGACGACAAGTCGCGGTAGTGCGCGTCGAGTCCGGCGGCTGCCACGATCCGCGCATTCTCGGCGCGGTGGCCCCCGTCGCGCGAATCGTCGAGAACATGATAGCGATAGCGTCGATCGAGCCGCGCCTCGAGCGCCGCAGCGCTTGCGAGGACGCGCGCGAGCAACGCCGATCGATCGCAGGTTCGGATCACGATGCCGGCGAACGACGCGGGCGCCGATGAAGCATTCGCGTCGAGGCGCTGTCGCAACTGGTCGAGCGACGCGAGCAGCCCGAGCGCTGCGAATTCCCCGACCCATTGCGAAAGCGTTACGCGATCGTCGTCGCGAAGCGCGAGCTTGCGGTGAACGGCGGCCGCATGTTCATCGAGGGTTCGACAGCCTTCGCACGCAGTCAATACCGCGTACTGTTCCGCCGACAGCTCCGCGGTGGCGCCGTTCAGCGGGTTGCGGACGCGACACCGCCGCACGCCCAGGGGCAGCATGATCCATTCCGGCGCCAGCCATCGCGCTGCATGAATTTCCATCGCAGTTCGCTTAGGTCAATGCCACAATTGAGTACGCGCGGATCCGCCGCGCCTGCGGTTGCCCACCTCCGAGGATATCGGAAACGCTCCGGAACCGGCCGATCGCACGACAGTCGAACTCGGTCTTCTGGGACGCCGCCGCTTCGTGGAACCGACTGCAACGCCGCTCGTCTCGGTCATCGTCCGCAGCATGGACCGGCCCGAGCTTTCGGACGCCATTGCGTCGCTCGCCGGGCAAACGTGTCCGCGCCTGGAAATACTTGTTGTCGACGCAACCGGCGGCCGCCATCGGCCGCTTCCCAATGTGGCGCTTCACAGCGGCCACTCGATCCGCCTCGTAAGCGCCGGGCGGGCGCTCAACCGTCCGCAAGCCGCCAACGTCGGCATCGACGCGGTCGCCGGAGAGTTCTTCTCGTTCCTCGACGACGACGATCGCTGCGATCCCGACCATATCGCCTTGCTGCTCGCCGCGGCGGACGCGCATCGCGACAAGCTCGTCGTCTACGGCCGCGCGAATCTCGTCACGCCGGACGGCGTCGTTCAACGCCGACTCGGCGCGAGGTTCAATCGTGCGCTGATGCATTTTGGACCGCTCTTCTACTGGCAGGCCGCGCTCTTTCGGACGCGAGTTCGCGACCTCGGTTGCCGCGTCGACGAGACACTCGAAATTTGCGAGGACCGGGATTTTCTTGCGCAGATCGCAGAGCATTCCGATTTTGCATTCGTCGAAGCGGCGACGCTTCGCTACCGCGCCGACCTCGGTACGTCCGGCACGGGGAGCGGTGCTAACCAAGACGATGGCCGAAGGCTGCAATTCGATTCGCTGTTGCGCGCCCGCTGGGCCGGGCCGCGCGCCTATCACGGCGAGCGCGTCACGCGCTGGTGTCGGCGCGCCGTCGACGCCTACAAGCGCGGCGATTTGGATGAGGCGCGCCGATGGTTCGAGCATACGCTCGCGCAATATCCCGACGATCCGAATGCGCTCCACGGATTGGGCCGTGTTTTGTTCGACTTCGGCGACCTGAAGGAGGCGGCTGCGAACGTCCGGCGCGCGACCGAGATCACGGAGACCGTGCCCGAATACCGATGGACGATGGCGTTGATCCTCGAAGCGCAAGGCGACTTCGAGGGTGCGGCGGCCGCGGCGATCGTTGCGATGACCGATCCGCGTTTTGCCCGCGAGGCCGAGGCGTTGCACGTGCGGCTTCAACGGCCGTTCGAGCCGTCCGCGGCGGCGCCCGCGAATCGAAGCGGACGGCTCGTTTCGTGCGCCTGCGGAAGCGGCCTCAAATTCAAGCAGTGCTGCGGTCGCTTGGAGACGTGGACCGCCCCTCCGATCGCCGATCCTCGGATCGTTTCAGCGCTCGGCGATTACGCGCGCGGTCAGGCGGGTACCGCGCTGCAATCGCTGCAATCGCTGAACGCGGACGAGGTCTGTGACGCCGCCAGCGGCGCGCGAATCGCCGCAATGTATGCGCGACTCGACATGGGGGAACGCGCGGTTGCGTTTGCCCGCCGTGCCGTTGCGCTGACCGACGATGTGGAATCGCGTCGTCTGCTCACGCGCTACTGCGACAGTCTTTATCGGTCCACTACGGCCGATTCCGCGCGTAAGACCGCGCTCGCGCTGCTTGCGCAGTCCGCATTTCGGAAAGCGCCACGGCCCACCCGCCGAATTCACATCGTCAGCACGATGGCGACGGTCGGCGGGACCGAAAACCGCGCGCTCGAGCTGTATGCGCTGCTGGCTCCGCACGCAGACGTGACGCTGTGGTCGGTTACGCCGCCGCATGCCGCGCATGCCGCTTGCGCAACCATTCGCGAAATCGGGACGCACCCCGACGACACGCCGACCGGTGGGATGGCGATATTCGTCGGATGCTATTTCGACTACGGCGACTGGCTTCATCGCGCAACGTTCGATCGCATCGTGATCGCCCATAACATCGATTTGCCGGTGGAGCTCGTCCAGCGCCTCACACAAATCCGCGAGGGCGCGCCGAGCGTACCGATCGATCTCACGTTTCCTTCAGCGCGCTTTGCCCGGCATGCGGGCTTGCCGGGCGCGGTCGAGGTGCCGTTCATAGATCTCCAGCGATTCGTCCCGCACGCGCGAATGTCGTCCGGCTCGACTCTCGTGATCGGACGACACAGCCGCGACGATCCGAGCAAGCATCACCCGAACGATCCTTCGCTCTATCGCCGGCTCGTCGGTCTCGGTCACCGCGTTCGACTCCTCGGCGGTACGTTTCTCGGGCGCGCGCTCGAGGGCGACGCCGCTCGACCGGCGATCGAGCTGCTTCCCGCGGGCGCCGAACCTGCGCCCGCGTTTCTCGCATCGCTCGATTGCTTTCTCTACCGGAAAAGCCCCGATTGGTATGAGACGGGCGGCACCGCAATTCTTGAGGCGATGGGAACGGGACTGCCTGTCGTCGTATTCGATGATTGCGGCGCCGCGGACTGGATCGACTCGGACCGCACGGGGTTCGTCGTGAACAGCGAGGACGAGGCTTTGGCCGCAATCGCCCGCCTCGCGAACGAACCGGCTTTACGTGAGCGAATCGGCGTAGCGGCGCGCGCGCAAGCCATCGAACTCGTCGACCGGCAGCGCCAACTCGCACGGGCTTTCTACCTCGGAGACGATGCCGTCGGCGGCGCGCCCCGCCCGATGGATGGCAGCCGCTCCGAGGGAATAGCGCCCCTCCGAATCGGTTAACCAGCGGAAGGGCACGGCTCCAATGGACAACCGCAACGACAAACCGGGCGCAGGCGCGAATGGGCGCGTACTGCAGATCGACCCGGCGGCGCACAAGGTCGCCGACGTCCTTTTGCCGTGGCTTGTCAACGGAACGCTCGAAGGCGACGAGCTGGCGTTCGTCCAGCAACACGTCGCCGCATGCCCACGATGCCAACGGGAAGTCGATTGGCTGCGTGAATTCCACGCGGCGTGCGCCGCCGGCGAGAAAACGCCGGGGGGATCGCCTGCGCTTGGATCGCTGCGACGCAAGCTGGACGCCCGCACCGAAGAGCGCGGGATCCTCGCACGCCTTCGGGGCTTGCGGTTTGGCGGCGGCTGGGCGCGTTGGGTTATCGCGGCCGAATTCGCCGTGATCGCGCTGTTGGGCGGGGCTCTGTTGCACGGCATCGAGCAGCCGTCTCTATATCGAACGCTGGGAGCCGAAAACGCCGCGATGTCGACGGGCGCGCTGGTGGTCGTGTTCGATCCAGCGACGCCCGAAGGCGATCTTCGACGCATCCTCCGCGATGTCGAAGCGCGGTTCATCGACGGCCCGACCGAGGCGAATGCTTATGTTCTCGACGTGCCACGGTCCCACCGAGAGCAGGCGATGCGCGCGTTGAAGAGCAATCCCGCGGTGGTCCTGGTCGAGAGTCTCGAGTCGAAGGGCAACCGTTGAGCGCGCGGCGCGCCATCGCGGCGTTGTTCTCGCTCTGCGCGCTCGTCGTGCCACTTGATCGCACCGCGGCAGCGGCAGTCGACGGCGCTGCGACGAACCGGCAGATCCTCGTGATGTTGCGGACGGCACCGCCGCATTTCCGACCCGACATCAGTTATTCGGGCAGCTACGATGCGCGCGCGGGACGCGACGGGAGACGGCGGACCGCTGAAGCGCTCGCGGCTCGATTCGATCTCGACATCGTCGAGAATTGGCCGATGCCCGCGCTCGGCGTCGACTGCTTCGTCATGGCGGCGGCGGATAAGGACGCGGTTCCGCGCGTCGTCCTGCAAGTCGCGCAGGATCCGCGCGTCGAATCGGTCCAGGCGATGCACGAGTTCCGCGTTCTCGCGCACAACGATTCGCTCTACGCGCTACAGCCGAGCGCGCGGACGTGGCATCTCGCCGACGTGCACAAGATCGCCACCGGCAGCGCCGTCCGAATCGCCGAGATCGACACCGGCGTGGAGCGCAACCATCCCGATCTGGCGGGACGGGTCGCCATCGCGCGCAATTTCGTCGATGGCCGGGACGACGTCGCCGAGCTCCATGGGACGGCCGTTGCCGGCATCATCGCCGCGCGCGCCGACGATGGAATCGGTGTCGCAGGGATCGCGCCCGAGTCGGGATTGATGGCGCTGCGCGCCTGCTGGGAAACCGGCGCGAACGCAATTTGCAACAGCTTTACCGTCGCGAAGGCGTTGCAGTTCGCGCTCGACGAAAAGGCGCAAGTGATCAACCTGAGTCTCGGCGGACCACGTGATCGGTTGCTCGCGCGCTTGCTCGATGCCGCATCCGCGCGCGGAGCGACCATTGTCGCCGCCGTCGATCCTTCGTTGCCCGACGGCGGCTTTCCTGCCTCGCATCGTGGGGTGCTTGCCGTCGCCGCGGATGACGTGCACGATACCCCCGCCAATGTACTGCTCGCTCCCGGCCGCGACATTCCAACGACGGTCACGGAAGGCCGATGGGGCTTCGTGACGGGGTCGTCGTTTGCGGCCGCGCATGTGACCGGACTCGTGGCGCTGATGCGGGAGCTCGCGCCTCGTCTGAGCGCGCATGAGATTCGCGAAGCCCTGGCGGGTCCGAGCACGACGAGCGGCTCCGGCGGACACGGTGCAACCGTTGACGCCTGCGCAACGATCGCGCGGATCGGCGGCGTGTGCGCATGCGCATGCGCCATCTCGGTCGATTCGAGGTCGGCACCGCTCCCTTGAGTTTGCCGCTTTTCGCGGCGTCGTTGCGATTGTTCTCGCGCTGGCCTGCGCCGATGCCGTCGGCCAGTGGTCGGGCAGCGTGAGCGTCGTATCCGATTACCGCTATCGCGGCATTTCGCTGACTGGCAACGATCCGGCCCTGCAGGGCGCGATCAACTACGACGACCCGAGCGGCTTCTATGCGGGCTCGTTCCTTTCGAACGTGCGTTTTCCATTCGCGTCGGGCCGAGAGTTGCAAGCGCTTTCGTTTGCCGGTTACGTCTGGCAATTGCCGTCGGGCGTAAGCGGTGAAGTCGGTGTCGATTATTCGTTTTTCACGCGGATTCACGGGTACGACTATCCGGAGGTCTACGCAGGCTTCACGTCGGGCAAATTCAGCGGCCGGCTGTATTACACGCCGCGCTATTTCGGCCGGTTCGGCGACGCGATCTATGGCGAGCTCAACTTCGCGCAACCGCTGGGCGACCGCGTGCGCATCGTCGCTCACGGCGGCGCGTTGCGCAGCAAGAGCTACGACCAATATGGCGGATCCAGCGATCAGTCGACGTTCGACGGGCGGCTCGGCATCGGCTTCGATATCGATGCATTCAATCTCGAGCTCAGCTGGGTGGGGGTCAGCAATGCGGAGTCGGCCTATCCGTTCAGCGGGTCGAGCCATCGGAACGGCGTCGTCTTCAGCGTGAGCCGTTCGTTCTAGAGCCTGTTTGCGTAACGGTCGCATGGGGCCCCGAATCGTGGGTCGATTGCAATACCGGCGTCACACGGCGTCTCGACCAATGGGCCGGTGGTCGGCGAGGAGCTCGCATTAGCGCTTCGAACGGTCCCTATCCGCCGCTGTCACAACAAGATTGGATGCCTCAGCAGGCCGTCGGCGCATGCCTCTAAAGTCCCCCATCCACTAATCCGAAGGAGAACGATCATGGCCAATCCGTTCGTCCACGTCGAACTGCACACCGGCGACCTCGCTGCCGCGAAAAAATTCTATTCGACGCTATTCGGCTGGCAGCTTCAGGACATGCCGATGCCCGAAGGCGGCAGCTACACGATGGTGAACGTCGGCGAAGGAACGGGCGGCGGCATGATGAAGAATCCCGATCCCAACGTCCCGCCGCACTGGCTCGCCTATGTCGGCGTCGACGATATCGAGGCGTCGACGAAGAAGGCACAACAGCTCGGGGGCAAGGTCCACATGGGCGTCACCCAAGTCGGAGAGTACGGCTGGATGAGCGTGATCCAGGACCCGACCGGCGCCTACTTCGCACTGTGGAAGCCGGGAAAGAAGATGTAAGAAACCCTGCGAGGCTGCGGCGAGCGCTGCGCCGCCGAGGACACTTTGCGAACGAGCGACGGGCGAGCGCCGAGAGTGCGGTGAGTCGACGCCTGACGCTCGTTCGCTTTCCCAAAGTGCGTGACACCGTAGCCGCTGTTCGTGAGCGTCAGGTCCTGCTGGCCGCGTTTCGTCGCGAAGCGGTCGAGCGTTCCCGCGGTGACACCGCCGCCGCCGGCGCAATGGCCAGCCGTGGGGAACACAGTCGGCGTGATCAGCGCACCCGAGCAACGATAGGCGAACGCGCCGGTCTCGTCGTAGAAGACCACCAGTCCGACGAATGGATGCTCGAAGTCCCGAACGTAGTTGCCGGTGATCGCGGCGGCGGGTCCGGCGAGCGCCAGTGAAAAGCAGAAAGCAGAGATAAATTGCGATGTCCTGGACTTCGTGAAATCTCCTCGATTAACGTGAATCGCGTGCGGCTTCCGCAGTCGCAGCGCGGATTCTCCCCCGGCGATTGAGGGGAAACAATCCGGACCGAAAAATAATCAGGGTTGTGGCCTACAACGACGGACCGCCGCCAATGAATTTCGGGCGGCGATTCCGTCGTTGGGGAATTGCACTAACGAGGTGTTCGCGACGTCAGCGAGGAGTGATTGTCGCTGCTTGCCGGCCGCGCGGTCGGCGTCTCGACCGTTGCGTCGAGGCGCTGCACATCGCCGCTCAGCACGCCCCCCTCGGCGACGATGAGCTTGCCGTAGCGAATCGTTCCCGAAACCCGCCCCGTGCCATGGACAATGAGTTTCGCCCGCGCCGTCAGCTGGCCCGAGAAATCGCCGTAGATCTCGGCGACGTCGATCGTCACATCGCCCTTGAGCGTCCCGGGTTGCGCGATCTGCATTGCCTTGCTGTTGACCGTCGCCTCGACTTCGCCCTCGACGACCAGCACGTCGCAGTCCGAGATTTCGACGCCCTTGAGCTTGATCTTCGGTCCCACCCAGAGCTTGCTGCCCGGCGTGTCCGGACCGATCGCTGAAATCTGCGGCTCCATGTCCTTACGCGGGGCGGATTCCGGCGACGGCGTGTTCGGAGACGGAACGCTGTCGCGAAGTACCGGCGCAGGCGTAGTCGAGCTCATGGTCCGCGTGCCGCCCGACGGAAGCTGCTGTGACAGGGCGGGGGCGGCGGCGAGGGGCGCGGAACTCTGTTGCGGCTTGACGAGGGGCTTCTCGGGTTCCTTGAAATTGCCTTGCGCGCTCGGGGAGAGATCGCGACGACCGATGTTCAGCATTGGGGAGTCTCCTGTCGGGGTTCGGGGGCAGCGATGACGTTGTCATTATGGTCGTTTCATGCCGCGCGTACAACTATTTATCGAGGATTTTTTCGACATCGGATGAAGTGTGTCGCGGTCGCTGCGATTCGAATGCAAGCGCGGGCGCCTTGATATAGTCGATGCCGTCTCGCATCGTTTCCATTCCGTGCAATTCCTCCTCAGACTGTTGACCCGCGTACCGCTGCGGCTCCTGTATCCGTGGAGCGCGCTCGTCTATTTCCTCGCCTATTACGTCATGCGCTGGCGACGCGACGATTGCGAGCGCGATGTCGCCAACGCGTTTCCCGACAAGAGCGCGCGCGAGCGGAGGCAGATCATTCGCCGGGCGTATCGCAATCTGGCCGATACGCTGGTCGAGGCGTTCTGGGGTTTCGGTGCCAGCGCGGCCGCGATCAAGCGGCGCGTCGCGATGGAAAACCCCGAGCTGGTCCAGCGCTGCGTCGAGGGCGGGCAATCGGTCGTGCTGCTAACGGCCCACTACGGCAACTGGGAGTGGCTCCTGCTCGCGGCCGGCGTCCATTTCGGCATCGAGATCGACGTCGTGTATCAACCGCAGCGCGTGGCGACGTTCGACGCCTTCCTGCGTCGGGCGCGCTGTCGCTTCGGGAGCCGGCTCATCCCGCGCAAGGAATTCATCTACGACTTGTTGAGCCGCGCCGAGCAGATTCGCGCGTATGCGCTGATCGCCGATCAGACGCCGAAGCACAAGGGCGACCCGCGACATTGGACCCGTTTCCTGAACCAGGACACGGCGTTTTTCGTGGGCGCCGGCAAGATCGCGAAGTTTCTCGACGCCAAAGTGCTGTACGTGAAGATGCGGCGCGTCCGGCGCGGCTACTATTCGGTCCAGCTTTCGGTGATCGCCGAGCCGCCGTACGAAGAAGTCGAAGACATCCAGATCGTGGAGCGCTACGCCCGGAATCTGGAGCGCGACATCCGCGAAAGCCCGTCGGACTGGCTGTGGCTGCAGAAGAAATGGAAGATCAAACGTCCGGCCGCCACGCCCGAGCCCGAGGTGAAATCGGCCGCGATTCCGTGAGGCGAATCAGCGCGAGAGATTGACCGACGCGTACGGGAGATTTTGCGCGCGGAAGCCGATCGGCACGCAAGCCGTCAGCAGCAGGACGAGTGCAAGACAAACGATTCTTGTCACGATTTCTCCGACGGATTCGCGCGCAACGTGCACCGGCGACTCTACGCCTTTCGCTCTGCGCGCGTGTCAGCCGCGCGTCGGGTGGCCATTGAAATCGTCCCCGCCGTTGCGCGGACGCCATAACGCGACCGTGCCGAGATAGCCGTCCGCCACCGCCGCCGCGAACAGTCTGAAGTCGCGCGCGCGGTAGGGCGGTGGTCCGTCGGCGAGCGCCAGCATCGGTTCGATCGTGACGTCGAGGCGTCGAAACGGCGCAGCCATCGCATCGCCGGTCGCCTTGGCAAGCGCTTCCTTGCACGTCCAGAGCCTCAGGATTCGCCGCCGAATCGCATCGTCATCGTCCGACGGCAGCGCCGCACGTTCGGGCTCGGTGAGAATGCGCCGTGTGAGCCCCTTCGAGTGGATGACACGATCCTCGCGTTCGACGTCGACGCCGATTCGTGCTTTGCGCACGATGCCGATCAGGGCGACGTCCGCTGTATGCGAAACGTTGAAGTCGATGCCGGTCCCGCCGGCGATCCGCGGCCGGCCGTTCGCTCCGCGCTCGATCGCGACCCCGGCCGGTGAAGCGCCGAGCGCCTGCGCGAGCAGCCAACGGAGCGATGCGCGTCCCATGACGTAGCGATTGCGGAGCGTCTCGTTGCCGAATCGTTGCAGGCGCGCGCGTTCGTCGGCCGAGAGCCAATCGATGACGTCGGCGATCGTATCGGCGCGCGCCGTGAGCGTGCACCAAAACAACGAAACACCGTGCCCGGGCGATTTCAGTTGTGCCGGCGCGATGAAACCGGCTTTTTCGGCGGCGACGGTCATGTTTGCAAATGACGATCCCATTGCCTACCATGTCGCGACCTCATCGACGTTGCGCATTCATGGTCGATCAATCGGAATCGCGTCCGAGCAAACTTGTGGCGAAGCGCGCGGGCCGGCGCGCGAACTCCGGGCGTTCGGGAACGCCGGAGCTTCTCGTCTCTTCCGCCCATCTCGTATCCGCGAAGAGTCGGGAGCTTTCCGAATTCGAGTTCGGACTGATCATTGCCGGGCATGCATTCAATCGCTGGGTCGTCCGGTGCATGGCTGCCGCCGGCATCAAGGATCTGACGACGCTCGACGTTTTGCTCTTGCACCACGTCAATCACCGCGCCCGCGAGAAAAAGCTCGGCGACATCAGCTTCATGTTGAATATCGAGGACACGCACATCGTCTCGTATTCGCTCAGGAAGCTCGTATCGTTGGGCGTCGTCCAGTCCGAGAAGCGCGGCAAGGAAGTGGTGTTCTTCACGACGGCCAAGGGGCAGGACTACATCGAGCGGTATCGAGAAATCCGCGAGGCTTGCCTCGTGTCGAGCCTTCGCGCCGACGATTCCGAGAATCTCGAGCTGGGCGAGCTCGCCCGCTTCCTGCGCACGTTGTCGGGACTCTACGACCAAGCGGCCCGCTCGGCGACTTCTCTTTAGAGCGCTATCTCCCATTTTGAATGGGTTGCGCGCGCGGCCACGCCGCGCCGACGTCACGGCGTTTCGAGGACGGCAATGCGCTGCCCTTCTTCGACTGAATCGCCTTCGGCGACCAGCAGCTTGATTAAGGTTCCGTCGGCCGGCGCCACGATGGGAAGCTCCATCTTCATGATCTCCACGAAAACAATCGGCGCATCGCGTGCGACACGCTCTCCCTGGCGATGCTCGATCCGCGAAACGATTCCGCCGGTCTCCGCTTCGACGTTGATCTCCGCCATACGAAGGCTTACGCTGCCGCCAGCGCTTTCACTTCGACCCCTGCCGTCGCGAGCTCGCTGCGGATTCGCTTCGCGAACGCGAGCGCATGCGGCTGGTCGCCGTGGATGCACAGCGTGTCGGCGCGAACGCGCACGTCCTTTCCGCTGACCGAGCGAACCACGCCTTCGATTACCATCCGCTTCACCTGCGCGATCGACGCCTCTTCGTCCTCGATCAGCGCGTGCGGCTGACCGCGCGGCGTGAGCGAGCCGTCGTCCTGATAAGTGCGGTCCGAAAACACTTCGGCGGCGGCGCGAAGTCCCGCGGCTTCGGCGGCGTCGATCATCGCGCTGCCGCTCAACGCGTACAAGATCAGGCCGGAATCGAAATCGCGCACCGCCTGGGCGATGGCATCGGCGAGCCGCCGGTCCTTCGCCGCCATCGTGTAGAGCGCGCCATGGGCTTTGACGTGCCTGATTTGACCGCGGAACGCCTGCGCGAACGCGGCGAGCGCGCCGACCTGATAGAGCACGATGTCGTAGGCTTCGCCCGGACTCACCGCCATCGTACGCCGTCCGAAGCCCTGCAAATCCGGCAAACCGGGATGCGCGCCGACGGCAACGCCTTTGGCGAGCGCCGCTTTCACCGTCTTGTGGATCGTCGGCGGGTCGCCGGCGTGAAAGCCGCACGCGACATTAGCCGAATTGACGTAGTCGAGAATCGCGAGGTCATTGCCCATTGTGTAGGCGCCGAAGCTCTCGCCCATGTCGCAATTGAGGTCGATTCGCGCCATCACCACTCCAGGGCGAGGTGCGCCGTCGATTCTCGAATCAGACGAAATTCGCGCTCCCGCGCCAGATAGAGCCGTTGAGCGAGTTCGAGCGAGATCAATTCGAAGCACATGGTTTGACCCGGCATCATCTGGGCGAGCAGCGGCAGGTCGACGCTCGCCACATGGGCGATCTTTGGATACCCACCCGTCGTTTGGCAGTCCGCCATCAGAATAATCGGATTGCCGTCGGGCGGCACCTGCATCGTACCGAACGAGACGCCCTCGGAAATCATTTCGATCGGTTCGCGGAGCGCGAGTTTCGTCCCCTCGAGGCGGTAGCCCATGCGATCGGAATGGGGCGTCACCTTGAATCCGGACTCCCTGAACGCGCGCTGCGCCTCATTCGAAAACAACGGCCATTGCGGGCCCTTGACGACGCGAATCGGCTGCGCTCCGGCGGCGTTCGGGCTCGGGCGATAGACGCAGGGCGACGGCGGCGCCGCGAACGAGGCGCCGGTATCGAAATCCGCGAAATTGGCTGGGGCACCGCCTTCCGTTTGTCCGATCCCGATCTCGTCGCTGGCGCGAAGCGCGCGTCCCTCGAAACCGCCGAATCCGCCGCGCAGGTACGTGCTCTTGCTGCCCATCACCGGGGCAACGGCATAGCCGCCCCTCACCGCGAGGTACGTCCGGCAACCGGCGCGACGCCGGCCGAATTCGAGCACGCTGTCCGAGCGCAAGCGTACGGGCCGGTCCATCGGCACATCACGATTGCCGATGCGCGGCGACAAGTCGCCTCCGCAGAGCGCGATGACGGTGTCCGTTTCGAACGCGAGAGTTGGCCCGATCAGCGTGATTTCCAGCGTCGCTTCGGTTTCGCGGTTGCCGACGAGCGAATTGGCGACGCGGTGCGCCCACTCGTCCATCGCACCGTCGACGATGACCCCATAGCGTTGGTAGCCCAGCCGGCCCAGATCCTGCAATGTCGACAAGGCGCCCGGTTTGATCACACGGATCGTCATCATCGCGTCTCGTACTCGGCGTCGTATTGTTCGCGCGCGATCGGCACGAAGCGAACTTCGTCGCCCGCGGCGAGCAGGCAAGGCGGATCAGTCTCGGGCGTGAACAGTCGCATCGACGTACGACCGATCACATTCCATCCGCCCGGCGTCTCGAGCGAATAGATGGCGCTTTGGTCGCGCGCGATGGCGACGCTTCCCGCCGGAACTTTGGTGCGCGGCGTCGCGCGCCGCGGCACTTGAAGCCGTGGATCGAGGCCGCCGAGATAGGGGAACCCCGGCGCGAATCCCAGCATGTAGACGCGATGCGGCGAGGCGGCGTGCAACTCGATGACCTGCTGCGGCGTCAGGCGGCATGCGGCTGCGACTTCGTCCAGATCAGGTCCCAGGTCCTCGCCGTAACAGACCGACACGTCCACCACGCGGCGGCGACCGGCCGATCGCGGGATATCGCGGGCAAGCACCTCTTCGACCGCTGCGCAAAATTTGCGATAAGGCGATTGCGCGGAGTCGTCGGCCAGCGCTTCCGGGCGATAGTGAAGGGCGACGGTCGCAAACGCCGGAACGACGTCGACCAGACCATCGATCGGATGCGCGACGAGGTAGTCAGCGACCGCACGGACCCGATCGTTGATCTCCGGATCGATGCGCGAGTCGAACGCAATGATCAGGCTGCGATCGCCCATTGGCTGCAGGCACCAGTCGCCGCGGTTCCGTTCGTTCATTGCTCCTCGGTGGTTCGATGCGCCGAGCGCGATGGATTGCCCCTCGACGATAAAGTATTGGCAGTTTCTTGACATATTATTTATAGCTTGTAGCATTTGCAACGCGCTCTGCGCGCGGTGCTAGAGTGACGACCGCCGCGCACCGCTCGTTCCGACCGTGTCTTGCGGTTGCGAGCACCGTGTTCAAATTTCTCTTTTCGTCCTCCTTCGCATCGGGAGTGTTGCCATGATCCAGAATCGTTTGCACTTCGCGGCGCGAGCAGCGGCTGCGGTCTTTGCGTTCGCGTTCGTCGGTGTGGCGGGCGCCCAGACGAAGTGGGACATGCCGACCGCCTATCCGCCGAGCAACTACCACACAGAGAACATCGCGGAGTTCGCCGCGGACATCGACAAGGCGACCGGCGGGAAGCTGAAGATCACGATCCACAACAACGCGTCGCTGTTCAAGGCGAACGAGATCAAGCGCGCGGTGCAAAGCGGTCAGGCGCAGATCGGCGAAATCCTGATCTCCAACTATTCGAACGAAGACCCGATCTACGGAATCGATTCGGTCCCGTTCCTCGCCACCAGTTTTGCCGACGCTGAAAAACTGTGGAAGGCATCGCGCAAGACGATCGAGGACCACTTCGCGAAGCAGGGACTCAAGCTGCTCTACGCGGTGCCGTGGCCGCCGCAGGGAATCTACACCAGCAAGCCGCTCAACTCGATCGCCGACATGAAGGGGCTGAAGATGCGCACCTACAATCCCGCGACATCGCGGATTGCCGAGCTGGCGGGGGCGCAACCGGTCACGATTCAGGCGGCGGAGCTCGCGCAGGCGCTTGCGACGGGCGCCGTCAACGCGAACATGACGTCCGCGGCAACAGGCTACGATTCGAAATCGTGGGAGC
The DNA here is from genome assembly GCA_036493535.1 of Casimicrobiaceae bacterium. Lineage (GTDB taxonomy): Bacteria > Pseudomonadota > Gammaproteobacteria > Burkholderiales > Casimicrobiaceae > VBCG01. The sequence continues at coordinate 6,837 of DASXPO010000200.1, read as the reverse complement.
AGGTGAAGTATTTCTACGATGCACAGGCCTGGCTTCCGAAGAACGTCGTGTTCGTCAATCAGAAGGCATTCGATGCGCTCAGCAAGCCGGAGCAGGACGACGTCCTCAAAGCGGCTGCTGCGGCCGAAGCGCGTGGATGGAAAATCGCCAAGGAAAAAACCGAGTGGTACGTCGATCAATTGAAAAAGAACGGCATGACGGTCGCGCCGCCCTCCGCGACGTTGACCGCGGACCTGAAAAAGATCGGCGACACAATGACCTCCGAATGGGCGAAGCAAGCCGGCAGCGACGGCCAGGCGATCGTGGACGCTTACAAGAAAATGTGATCGACGGCTCGTGCGCCGCGCGCTCGACGCTCTCTACGACGCCGCCGCTTATCTGGCGGCGTTGTTGTTAATAGGCACGCTGGTCATGATCCTGCTCGGAATCTTCGGCCGGATCTTCGATTTCCAGGTGCGCGGGTCCGACGCGTACGCCGGTTATCTGATGGCCGGCAGCGGCTTTCTCGCGCTCGCGCACACGCTGAAGCGCGGCGAGCACATTCGCGTCAGCGTCGTATCGCGGCTGTTCAAGGGTTCCGCCCATCACATGCTCGCGCTCGTCGCGATCGGGATCGCCGCGCTGCTCGCGATCGTGCTCGCATGGTTCAGCGTGCATCTGGCTTGGGTCTCGTATACGTTCCACGATATTTCGACCGGCAACGACGCCACGCCGCTGTGGGTACCGGAACTCGGGATGGCGCTTGGCACCGTCATCTTCGCGATCGCCGTCATCGACGAATTCCAGCTCGAGCTCCGCGGGCGCCGCGGCGAACCGAACCGCGACGTCGAACCATTGCATATCGAATAGCGCCACATGGACCTCGCCGTCACGTTCGCATTGATCGCCGCGCTCTTCGTGTTGCTGGGTGCCGGCGTGTGGATCGGCCTCGCGTTGTTGGGCGTTGCCTGGTTCGGCATGGAGCTCTTTTCAACCCGGTCGGCCGGCGATGCGATGGCGATCACGATCTGGGGCGCGATGTCATCGTGGACGTTGACGGCGCTGCCGTTGTTCGTGTGGATGGGCGAGATCCTATTTCGAACGCGGTTATCCGAGGACATGTTCAGGGGCCTGGCGCCGTGGCTCGAGCGCGTGCCCGGACGCCTGCTGCACACGAACATCATCGGATGCACGATCTTCGCCGCCGTCTCCGGTTCGTCGGCGGCGACCTGCGCGACCATCGGCAAGATGACGCTGCCCGAGCTCAAGGGTCGCGGTTATCCGGAAGAGATCACCGTCGGTACGCTCGCCGGCGCGGGGACGTTGGGTTTGCTGATTCCACCGTCGATCATCATGATTGTCTACGGCATCTCGGCGAACGTGTCGATCGCACAGTTGTTCATCGCCGGCGTGCTGCCGGGTCTGCTGCTCGCGCTGCTGTTCTCGGGCTACATCGTCGTGTGGGCGCTCTTGAATCCGGGCAAGATCCCCGCGATTGCCGCGCGGACGACGATCGCCCAAAAGTTGTACGCGTCGCGACACTTGATCCCGGTCGTGCTGCTGATCGTGCTGGTTCTGGGCTCGATTTACACGGGCGTCGCAACCGCGACCGAAGCCGCGGCCTTCGGCGTCGTCGGCGCGCTCGCGATTTCCGGCGCGCAGGGCTCTCTCAACTGGCAGACGTTCAAAGAGAGCCTGCTCGGAGGGACGCGCCTCTATTGCATGATTGCGCTGATCCTCGCGGGCGCAGCATTTCTGACGCTCGCAATGGGCTACCTGGGCTTGCCGCGGCGGCTCGCGGAATGGATCGGCGCACTTGGACTGTCGAAGTTCGCCCTCCTCGCGGCGCTCGGCGTTTTCTACATCATCCTTGGCTGCTTTCTCGACGGCATCTCGATGGTGGTGCTGACGATGGGCGTCGTGCTGCCGACGATCGAAAAGGCCGGCATCGATCTCTTGTGGTTCGGGATTTTCATCGTGCTAGTCGTCGAGATGGCGCAAATCACTCCGCCGGTCGGCTTCAATCTTTTCGTGCTGCAGGGCATGACGCGCCGCGAGATCACCTGGATTGCGCGGCAGGCAATGCCGATGTTCTGCCTGATCGTCGTCGCACTCGTGCTGATCTACGTGTTCCCCGGTCTGATCGGCTATTTACCCCAGCACATGCGCCTCGGATGATCCGCGCGTGAATCGCGCGGACCTCCAGCGTCGTTTCGCTGTCCATGCATTCGGCACGTCGCAGGACGAGTCCGGGACGTTGTTGAGATAATTGCAGCAAGAATTCCATAATATGCCTTCGTATTATCGACGTTTTCTTGACCAAAGCCTTTTCCTCTGGTAGCGTCGTAGCGCTCGTTCGTGCAGAGCGTTCAGTCCGGAAAAGCGGCTCACCGCCGAGGCGGCTACCGCTAAAACACAAGCGCCAAGGGAGACGGGAACGAATACGGTTCGTTCCCGCGGCGTAAATGAGGCAAACATATGCCTTCCGCGTCGCTCGCGGGCGAGAGCCATCCGGACAATTTGGAGGTACCCCATCATGAATTCGAAGCGACGTTGGACCCAGGTGTCCATCGCGACCGTTGCCGCGCTCGCTGCTGCACAAGCTTGCGGGCAGATTTTGACGGCGTCCTGTCTCAATAACACCGTGCCGCTGGCGGTCGAGGAGGCCCGCCTGCCGAACACGCTGCCCGACAACAGCGATCCGACCAAACTGCAGTCGAAGTCGTTCGCACAACAGATGATCGAAGGTGCGGGATTTCAGGATTTCGGTCCCGCCTTCGTCAATGAGCTTTGCGGCATTCCGAAATTGAGCGTTGCGCAGAATCTCGCGCTGCATAAGGGCGAAGATCTCTGGCACATGGCGATCGATCGCGCGCAGCAGCGTGTGCCGACCGTCGGCGATCTGCCGTACAGCGATGATCGTCCGCTCTACTGGACGCGACTGCAGGTGCGCGCAGCGATTCGGCAGTGGACGGCGAAGTTCAACCTGTCGGACGCCGACCGCGCCGATCTGATCACGACGTTCGATAAAGCATCGCGCGGGATGTTCGACATTAAATTTCCGGCGGGCAAGGGCGTGAAGCGGTTGATCTTCAGCGGCTTCGATCCCTACACGCTCGACGGCGGTCCCCGTGGAACGGCGCCCGGCGCAGTGGGCAACAACATCCGCCACGGCAACCCCTCGGGAGCAACGGTGCTGGCGACGGATGGCACGACGCATGTCGCGCCTGACGGCACCACGGTGTTCATCGAAGCGTACATGCTGCCGGTCAACTATCCGGAATTCGAGCAAGGCTATCTCGAGGATACCGTTGGACCGTTCATGCTGCCGGGAAAGCGCCAGGTCAACGCGTCGGTCACGGTGAGCCAGGCCGGACCCGACCAGTTCAATCTCGAGATGTGGAACGGGCGTTATCACGGACCGACGATCGGAAACGACAACATTGCGTACTGTCCGTCGGTTGCGAATCCGACTCCGCCTCCGAACACGATTCCGCAACTCGCGGTCAACAATCACGCCTGCGACATTGTAGTGGTCGACCGTTGGGGTGGACCGCCGACGTTCCAACTGTTCAATCCGCCGCAGTGGACGACGGGCGGCCTGCCATTCGAGAAGATGATCGCGGCCAATACGGGCGCAAGCATTCCACGACCGCCGGGCGATTTGTGGGGGACGCAAGGCGCGTCCGCCGGGGATCCGAACGCGTTTGGCGTCATCTGGCATACGAACTACACCGAATTTCCGGATTGCAACTCGATCACGCGGATCACGCGCAATTCGATATCCAGCTACGTTCCGACGCCACTTCCGTTGCCGCCGGTCGGATCGACGGGGCTGCCGCCGACAAGCTGGCCCGCGGTCCCGCCGGATGCAGGCTCGTGCTCGAACAGCGGCGGTGGCGGCAATTACCTGTCGAACGAAAGCGCCTACCGGAACACGCTGTTGCGCGATCGGATGGGCTTGTCGATTCCGGCCGGCCACATCCACACGCCGAGCATGCAGCACTTCGACACCGACTTCCTGGTGAGCGATCCGACGTTCGACGCATGGCGACTCGCGATCGTGCATCAAGGGCAGAATCTGCTGCACATCGTTGCGGACAACGCGCCGTAGTCGTCCGCAGCAACACATCGAGGGCGCCGCGCAATCGGTGCCCTTTTTTTCATCGTCACGCCTCATGACGGGCCACTGAACGTTGTTGTGTAAACTTGGCCCAAGCAGTATTTGCCTCGAGGCCTCATGCGTTCATCCCCAGTCGGCGCGGTCATCCCGTGGAAGCGTTCGTCGATCGAGATCGTCGTCTTCGCGGCGATGGCGATCGGCTTTGCGTCGTCGGCCTTCGATGCGGTCGCTGACAACCCGCATAAAACGTTCACGCCAGACGCCGTCATCAATCCGAATGCCTTCTATCCCGAGGGGCCGCAGCTGATCGACGAGGGCTTGCTCGTCGCCGAGATGCCGCGTAATCGGATCGTGCTGATCGCCAATGGCGTTCAGCCGAAGCCGGTGTGGCAGGAGGATGGCTGTGGACCGACGTCGGTCAAGCGGATTCCCTCCGGCGGCTACTGGGTGCTGTGTCATCTGGGTGCCTATGTCGCCAAGCTTTCCCCCGCGTTTCAAACGCTGCAGCGGTTCACGCAGACGACGTCCGGACGACGGATCACGTGGCCCAATGATGCGTCGCTTGACTCGGCAGGGAACATTTACTTGAGCTCTTCCGGACTGTTTTCACTACAGGCCCCTGCCGAAGGCCGCGTCGTCTTCATCGACGTCGCAAGCGGTGTTGCGAGCGATATCGCGAGCGGCATTCGTTACAGCAACGGCGTTCTCGTGCAGGAAAAACTGAAGCGAGTTTTGGTATCGGAGCATCTCAATCGCCGGATCCTGTCCTTTCCCCTGTTGGACAAAGGCAAGCTCGGGCCAGCGTCGATTTTTTTCGATTTCCGCAATGCGCCGCAGGTGCCGGACGCCTATGAGCAGAGCGGACCCGATGGCATGGCGCAATTCGCCGACGGCGACATCGCGGTCGCGGATTACGGCAACGGCCGCATTCTGCTGCTGTCGGGCGGCGGTCGCTTCCTCACGCAGATCCCGCTCAAGTATCGCTACGTCACCAACCTCGCGATCGTTCGCGATCAGCGCACGATTTTCGTCACGATGACGCGCGACAATTCGTCACGGGAGTTGGACGGCGTCGTGCAGGCGTTCAAAGTGACGTCCGCGAAGGAATGACGATGGCGCAGGCCAGCACTCCCGATCATGCGGGCCGCCTTTCGCTGATGTTGCACGTCGCGGCGTTCATGTCGGGCTTCGTGACGATGGCGCTCGAGATGCTGATCGGCCGGACATTCATCCCGTTTTTCGGCGGCACCATCTACACGTGGGGCGCGCTCATTTCGGTCTTCCTGACCGGCATGACGCTCGGTTACATGTTGGGCGGCAAAGCGGCCGATCGCTGGCCCGAAATTCCGATCGTTGCCGTCTTGTTTTTGGCGGCCGCGGCGACGGTCGTCATCGTGCCGTTGTACGGTGAAGACGCCATCAACCGGATCCTCGATTCGATCGACGACATGCGTTACGCCGCGCTTCTGGCCGCGCTCGCGCTCGCGTGTTTGCCGGCCGCGCTCTACGCGGCGATCTCGCCGTATTGCGTACGGTTGTTGCTCGATCGGCGCGACCACTCCGGAACGATCTCCGGGCGCTTGTCCGGCCTCGCGACTGCGGGCAGCATCGTGGGCACGCTCGGCACGAGCTTTTTCTTCATCCCGAGCCTCGGCGTTCGGACGATCTACGGACTGCTCGCCGGTGCATCGATCGTCATCGGCTTGGTCCTGCTCGCGATCGGTCTTGTCGGTTATGGACAGGTGCGAAGCAAGAAGCGGCCGATCATCGAATCGATCGTGCTGTGCGCAGCGCTCGCGGCGGGCGTGGGGCCGAGCGATACGCATGCACAATCGCCTTCGGTGATGATGCTTCGCGACGGACAGATCGATAAGGTCGATTCGGAATACAACACGATCTTCGTCGACAAGCAGGGACCGTTGATCTCGCTCAACTTCGGTTATCGGCAGAATCGCTACACGGAGTCGGTCATCGATCTTCAGCATCGCGATGAGCTGGTGGTCACGTACACGCGCTATATGACGGCGTCGCTCGCGTATCAGCAAGGACCGTTGAAGCGCATCGCGCTGGTCGGTCTGGGCGGCGGGCGGACGATCAGCTATCTGGTGACGAGCCTTCCAGGAGTCGTTGCCGACGTCGCCGAGCTCGATCCCGCGGTGATCTCGCTCGCGAAAAAGTACTTCGGCGTCGACTCGACCGATCGGCTGCACATTCACAATCGCGACGGCCGTGTGTTCTTGAATCAATCGAAGGACAAGTTCGACGTGATCCTTCTCGATGCCTACCGCGGCCCCTTTGTGCCGTTCCACCTGACCACGCAGGAATTCTATCGACTGGTCAAGTCGCGGTTGAGCGAAGGCGGCGTGGTGGCGCAAAACGTCGAACCCTCGACGATGTTCTTCGACAGCGCGTATGCGACGATGAAGAGCGTCTTCGATCAGGTCGATGCGATCGAGGCGACCGGCAACGTCGTGTTGATCGGCTATGCGGGTCCGAAGAAGTTGTCTTCACAGGATCTCGCGCGCAAGGCGGCTGCCGCGCAAGATCGGCTGAAGATGCCCTACGACTTGCGCGAGCTCGTCAAGTCGCGCAGAGACGTGACGATTGCCGCCGATGCGAAGGTGCTGACCGACGACTTCGCGCCGGTCGAGATGCTCAAGACAGTCAAGCGTCACAACGAAAAGCGCGAGTAGCGCTCGCTGCGCTAGTTCGCGCGGAACCGCACGCGCATTACC
>DASXPO010000199.1:0-31092 GCA_036493535.1 Casimicrobiaceae bacterium | reverse complement strand
ACAGCGCATCGGCATGGCGATGCTCGCCATGTTGATGGCCCTGGCGCTCTTCAATGACGTTTCCCGCTTGTTCTGATCGCCGGCATCGGTTCCTTGTCCGGCGGCGCCGTGATGTGCAAAGCGCGCTGGCCGCGCTTTTCGGTATTGCAATCGGAACGCTCTCTTCGTGCGCAATCGCGGCCGAGCCTTTTGTCGTGCGCGACATCCGCGTCGAAGGCGTTCAGCGCACGGAGGCCGGGACGATCTTCAACTACTTGCCGATCAAAGTCGGCGAGCGGGTCGACGACGAAAAAATCGCCCAAGCGGTGAAAGCGCTCTATGCGACCGGCTTCTTTCGCGACGTGCGGCTGGAAGCCCAAGGCGACGTGCTGGTCGTCGTCGTGCAGGAGCGGCCGACGATCAGCTCGATCACGTTCGTCGGCAACAAGGAATTCGACACCGACACAATCAAAAAAGCCCTCAAGGATATCGGCATCGCCGAAGCACGGATCTTCGACCGCTCGGCGCTCGACCGTGCGGAACAGGAGCTGAAGCGGCAATACATCACCCGCGGCCTTTATGGCGCCAAGGTGCAGACGACGGTGACCCCGCAGGAGCGCAATCGCGTCGCGCTCAATTTCACGATCGAGGAAGGCGACGCCGCCAAGATTGCGCGCATCAACATCGTCGGCAACAAGGCGTTCACCGAGAAGGAACTGTTGAACGCGATGACGCTGACCACGCCGGGCTGGTTCACGTGGTATACGAAAAACGATCAGTACTCGAAGCAGAAGCTGTCGGCCGATCTCGAGACGCTGCGCAGCTACTACCAAAACCGCGGCTATCTCGAATTCAATGTCGAGTCGACGCAGGTATCGATCACGCCCGACCGCGATAACATTTACATTACGTTGAACATTACCGAAGGTCCGCGCTACACGGTGGGTGACGTGCGCATTGCCGGGGACCTCGTCGTGCCGGAGCCCGAGCTCGACGCGCTCGTGCGCATCAAGCCAGGCGAAGTCTTCTCCCGCGAGCGGCTGCAGGCTTCGGCGAAGGCAATTAGCGATCGTCTCGGCGCGGAAGGCTACGCTTTCGCGAACGTCAACGCCGTGCCGGAGCTCGCGCGCGACAAGTCGACGGCATCGTTTACGTTTTATGTCGATCCGGGCCGCCGCGCCTACGTGCGGAAGATCAACATCTCCGGCAATCCGAAGACGCGCGACGAAGTGATCCGGCGCGAATTCCGGCAACTCGAGGGCGCGTGGTACGACGGACCGCGGATCGAGCGCTCCAAAATACGCGTCAAGCGGCTCGGTTTTTTCGACGACGTGAACATCGAGACGCCGCCGGTGCCCGGCACGAACGATCAGGTCGACATCGACGTGACGGTGGTCGAGAAATCGACCGGCAATCTGCTGGCGGGCGTCGGTTATTCGAGCTCGGAAGGCGTCGTGCTATCGGCGTCGGTCTCGCAACAGAATATTTTCGGCTCCGGCAATGCATTGACCATCGCGGTCAATACGAGTCGTTTCAATCGCACGTACGCCGCGACGTACTTCGAGCCGTACTGGACCGTCGATGGCATCTCGCGGACGACCGAGGTCTACGATAAAACCCTCGACGCATCGGGACTCGCCATCGCGCAATACGGTTCGCACACGCTCGGCTTCGCGATGAGCTTCGGGGTTCCGGTCACCGAGAGCGACACGATCAACTACGGCGGCCGCTTCGAGCAGACGAAGATCACGCTGTTCTCCGACAGTCCGCCCGTCTATCAGAACTTCGTCAACGAGTTCGGCGCGACCAGTAACGCATACATCGCCTCGGCCGGCTGGTCGCGTGACACCCGTGACGACATCCTCTATCCTACGCGGGGCCGTTTGCAGAGCGTGGCATTCGAGACGGGCTTGCCGGTCGGTGACATCGCGTACTACAAGATTCAGTATCTGCACGCGTGGTTCTATCCGGTGTACGGCGATTTCGTGCTGATGCTGAAGGGCAACGTCGGCTGGGCGGACGGATTGAACGAGAAACCGCTGCCCTTCTTCAAGGCGTTTTATGCGGGCGGGATCGGTTCGGTGCGCGGCTACGAGAACAGCTCGATCGGGCCGAAGGACATTTTCGGAAACACGCTGGGTGGCCGCCGGCTGATCGTCGGCAACGCAGAAGTGTTCTATCCGATCATCAAAGGTGACAAAGCGGTACGCGGCAGCGTGTTTCTCGATGCCGGCCAAGTGTGGGCGAATGGATCGCAACCGGAAAACGAGTCGTTTCGTTATTCGACCGGCATCGGCGTCTCGTGGAGCTCGCCGCTCGGACCGCTTAAGTTCAGTTACGGCATTCCGCTCAATGCGAAGTCAAGCGATCGCCAACAGCGCTTTCAGTTCACCGCCGGCACCAATTTCTAAGCTCAAAATTGGCTGCGCAGCCCGATTACTTTATCGTGTCCTCGCTCATCCGTCGCTGTACTTATATGCACTATCGCGGGATGCGCTGCGGGCCCTCATTTGCCAACTGCGGTACTCGGGCTCCTCGCCGCATTTTGAGATCGCCGCTGGAGAGAATTTCTTGAATCGTATTGCGACCGTTACGCTCGGCTTGGCGCTCGTCGCATTTTCGACGTTTGCGTTCGCCCTCGACTATAAGATCGGATTCGTCAACACCGAGCGGCTGTTCCGCGAGGCTGCGCCCGCCAAGCGCGCGCAGCAAAAGCTCGAGCGCGAATTCGCGACGCGCGACGCCGAGATCCAAAAAATGTCGAAGCAGGTTCGCGACCTGCAGAGTGCGCTCGACAAGGATGGCTCGACGATGCAGGAAGGCGACCGCCGCAACAAGGAACGTGACCTCGCCAATCTGTCGCGTGACTTGCAGCGGTCGCAGCGCGAATTCCGCGAAGATGTCAATCTGCGCCGCAACGAGGAGCTCGCCGGTTTTCAGGAACGGGCGAACAAGGTGATCCTGCAGATCGCCGAAGCCGAGAAGTTCGACCTGATTCTGCAGGACCCCGTCGTCTATGCGAGCCAGCGCATCGACATCACCGAAAAGGTGATCAAGGCGCTTGCCGATAAATAACGGCGCAGCGGCACGTTGCGCGCCTCGCAAGATCCCGACGCGCCATGCCTGATGCTTCGAACACCGGCGTGCGGCTCGCAGAGCTCGCGCAACGCGTCGGCGCGCGGCTGGCCGGTGACGGCGACCTCCTGATCGTCCGCGTCGCGACGCTCGAGCACGCGGGGCCGCAGTCGATTTCATTCCTTGCCAATCCCCGCTATCGCGCGAAGCTCGCGACGACGCGCGCGGCCGCCGTCATCGTCTCGCCGGAAGACGCCGCGGCCACGCCGCTGCCGAAGCTGATCGATGGCAATCCGTACGCGACGTTCGCGAAAGTCGCGGCGATTCTCCATCCGCCTGCACCTCGCGTCGCCGCGATTCATCCCTCGGCGCAGATCGACGGTTCCGCGCGCGTCGCCAAGACCGCCGTGATTGGGGCCTGCGCGGTTATCGGCGCAAACGCGACGGTCGGCGAACGTGCCGTCATCGGGGCGCACTGCATCGTCGGTGAAGAAGCGACCGTCGGCGACGATACCGTGCTGCACCCCGGCGCGATTCTCTATGCGCGCACGATCGTCGGCGATCGCTCGACGATTCACAGCGGCGCCGTCATCGGGGCAGATGGATTCGGCATCGCCGAGGAGGCGGGCCGCTGGGTGCGCATACCGCAGCTTGGGCGGGTCGTCATCGGCGCCGATGTCGAAGTCGGTGCCAACACGACGATCGACCGCGGCGCCATCGACGACACCATCATCGAAAACGACGTCAAGCTCGACAATCAAATCCAGATCGGCCACAACTGCTTGATCGGCGCCCACACTGCCATCGCGGGCTGCGTCGGGATCGCGGGCTCGGTTCGCATCGGACGCAACTGTCGGATTGGCGGGGCGGCGATGATTTCCGGGCACCTCGAAATCGGCGACGGCACCGTCATCTCGGGCGGCACACTCGTGTACGATTCGATCCGCCAGCCCGGTATCTACACCGGCGTGTTTCCCATGCTGCTGCACGCCGAGTGGAAGCGTGTCGCGCTTCAGGTTCGCCGCCTGCGTGAATTGGCGGAGCGCGTACGCACGATCGAGCGGAAAAAAAAGGTCGCGGACGACGGCCGAGGAAGCGTCTGAGGCGGGTGCCGCCGCCGGACGTTTGCCGACATGCGCGGGGGGAAATCGCTGATGCTGACGCCGGACATAGGGGAAATCCTCAAGCAGCTTCCGCATCGTTATCCGTTCTTGCTGGTTGACCGCGTGCTCGAATGCCGGCCCGGGGTGTCGATCCGCGGGCTCAAGAACGTCACCTTCAACGAGCCGTTTTTCCAGGGCCACTTCCCCGCCTATCCGCTTATGCCGGGCGTGCTGGTGATCGAAGCGCTGGCGCAATTGTCGGCGCTGCTCGCCTTCTATTCCGGCGACGCGAAGCCTTGCGGCCAATCGCTCATCTATTTCGCGGGTATCGATGGGGCACGCTTCAAGCGCCAGGTCATTCCCGGCGATCAGTTGATACTGGAATCGGCGGTCGTGCGTGTGATCCGCGGCATCGGCAAATTCCGCACGCGTGCGACGGTTGACGGGGAATTGGCCTGCGAGGCCGAGCTGATCGCGGCGATTCGCGACGCACCTCCATAATGCCGCAGCTGAATTCCACCTCGCAAATCGACGCCAACGCCGAGATCGCAGAGGACGTCGAGATCGGCGCGTACGCGGTCATCGGCAGGGATGTGCGCATCGGCACCGGAACACGAATCGGTCCGCACGTCGTGGTCACGGGGTGCACGACGATCGGCGCGCGCAACCGCATCTTCCAGTTCGCGTCGATCGGCGCTATTCCGCAGGACCGCAAGTACGGCGGCGAGCCAACGAGTCTGACGATCGGCGACGATAACGTCATCCGCGAATACGTATCCATCCACGCGGGCACGGCACAGGATCGCGGCACGACGACGATCGGCGATCGCAATTGGCTGCTCGCGTATGTGCACGTCGCGCACGACTGTCGTGTGGGCAACGACACGACGTTCTCGAACAATTCGCAGCTTGCCGGTCACGTTTCGATCGATGATTTCGCAACACTCGGCGGCTTTACCGGTGTCCACCAGTTTTGTCGCGTCGGCGCGCATGCGATGATCGCGGCGGGCTCGATCGTACTGCAGGACGTTCCGCCGTTCATGACGGTGTCCGGTTATCCGGCGAAGCCCGCGGGAACGAACAACGAAGGGCTGCGACGGCGCGGCTTTTCCGCGAACGATGTCGCGGCGGTTCGCCGCGCGTACAAGATCCTCTATCGCGAGGGCTTGTCACTCACCGACGCAAAAGCGGCCCTTGCGAGAGCCGCCGAAACGGATCCGGTACTCGCGCCGCTGATCGCGTTCCTCGCCGAGCCGGGGCGGGGGATTGCGCGCACGACGCGCGGAGCGCCGGACCTCTGATGCGCGGCGGTTCGGGACCGGGCGCGCAACTCGGAGTGGGTGAGGTCACGATCGGCATCGTGGCCGGCGAAGCGTCCGGCGACGCCCTCGCGGCATTGTTGATTCATGCCGTACAAGCGAAGCTTCCGGGCGCGCGGTTTGTCGGCGTTGCGGGACCGAAGATGGAGGAGGCCGGCTGCGAAGCGTGGGTGCCGCTCGAAACGCTGTCGATTCGCGGATTTTCCGAGGTGCTGTCCCGCGTGCCCGAACTGTGGAGGCTGCGACGTGCGCTCGCGCGCCGACTGCGCGACGCCCGAATCCGGATGTTCATCGGCGTCGATGCGCCGGATTTCAACCTCGGCCTCGAGCGCAAGCTCAAGCGCCGCGGCATTCGCACGATTCACTTCGTGAGCCCATCGGTATGGGCATGGCGGCGCGAGCGCATTGCGACCATCGCGCGTTCGGCGCATCGGCTGCTCGCGCTTTTTCCGTTCGAGCCCCCGTTATATGCACAGTCCGGCGTCGGTGTAACCTACGTCGGCCATCCGCTTGCGCAAGAGGCGGCGACGGCGGGCTCGCGCCGTGCCGCACGCGAGCAATTGAAACTGCCGCTCGCGCAGCCGGTATTCGCGCTCTTGCCCGGCAGTCGCCAATCCGAGCTCGACGCGCACAGCGAGCTCGTCTTGCGAACCGCGGCGGCCATTCATGCGCAAAAACCGGAGGCTTGCTTTCTCGTCCCGCTCGCGACGCGCGCAACGCGGGACAAGTTCGAGACGGAGCGCTTTCGGCTTGGATTGGACGTCCTGCCGATGACGTTGCTGTACGGGCACGCGCGCGATGCTCTGGAAGCGGCCGATGTCGCGATCGTCGCATCGGGTACGGCGACGCTGCAGGCGGCGCTCGCCCGCTGTCCACATATAATCTTCTATCGTGTCAAGGCATTGACGGAATGGTACGTGCGGCGCAACTATCTGCTCCCATACGTCGGGCTGCCCAACGTTCTCGCGGGGGGATTCGTGGTGCCTGAATTCTTGCAGGAGGAGGCAACGGCAGAAAACCTGACGCAAGCGGCGGTCAATCTCTACGACGACACCGTGACGCGGCGTCGGCTCGAAGCGCTGTTCGGCCGCTTCGCAGAGCAGCTCAAAGTCGATACGGAACGGCTCGCATCGGCCGCGGTCGTCGCCGAGCTTCAGGCGAGTTGATGATCCATTTGATCGCGGGCGTCGACGAAGCGGGTCGGGGACCTTTGGCAGGTCCCGTCGTCGCCGCGGCCGTCATTCTCGATCCCGAGCGCAAGATGAGCGATCTGCGCGACTCGAAGGCGCTGACTGCCGAGGAGCGCGAGCGGCTGGCGACCAGGATTCGCGCCGAAGCGATCGCCTGGGCCGTAGCGTACGCGGATGTTGCCGAGATCGATTCGATGAACATTCTTCAGGCTTCGCTGTTGGCGATGCGCCGCGCCGTCGCGGCGCTGACCGTTGCGCCGACGCAGGCGCTGGTCGACGGCGACCGCTGCCCCGCTCTTGGATGTCCGGCGCGGGCGATCGTCAAGGGCGACCGCGATGTACCATCGATTTCCGCCGCGTCGATCCTCGCGAAGACCGCGCGCGACGCGATGCTGATCGAGCTCGATCGGCGCTATCCCGCTTACGGTTTCGCGCAGCACAAAGGTTATGCGACACGCGAGCACCTGGCGGCGCTCACTCGACACGGACCCTGTCCGGTGCATCGGCGGTTCATGCCGGTCGTGCAACCGTCGCTCGACTTCGGCGAATAATGGACCCCCACGCTCGCATTAAGGCAGGCTCGCTGCCCCCAGAGGGGGCGTAATTCGCGCCTTGGGACGGCCCTGCGGCGCTCATTTTAGACTCGAGGATTCGATGATTCATTGCGTACTGCATGATCCCAACGATTCGGTCGCCGTCGTCGTCATCGAAGGCGTCAAGGCCGGCGCCACGTTGACCGGATTGATTCTCGATCAGGATCGAACGATCGAGCTCTCGGCGGCGCAGGATATTCCGATCGGACACAAGGTCGCGCTCAAGAACATGGCGGTCGGTGACACGGTCATCAAATACGGCGTCGACATCGGCAAGGTGGTGGCGCCCATCAAGAAGGGCGAGCACGCGCATGTTCACAACATCAAGACAAAACGCTGGTAGACGATGATGCAGAAAACATTCATGGGTTACCGCCGTGCAAACGGCCGCGTCGGCGTGCGCAACCACGTCATTGTGCTGCCCGTCGACGATCTTTCCAATGCCGCTGCCGAAGCGGTCGCGAACAACATCAAAGGCGCGCTGGCGATTCCGCATCCCTACGGCAGGCTGCAATTCGGCGCGGATCTCGAGCTGCACTTTCGCACGTTGATCGGCGCCGGGAGCAATCCCAACGTCGCGGCCGTCGTGGTGATCGGCATCGAAGATCAGTGGACGAAGCGTGTCGTCGACGGCATCGCCGCGACCGGCAAGCCGGTCCAGGGCTTCGGCATCGAGCTTCATGGCGACCACGACACGATTCGGCGCGCATCGACGGCCGCGCGGGAGCTGCTGCAGTGGGCGAGCGAGCAGCAGCGCAGCGAATGCGCGCTGAACGAGCTGTGGATTTCTTGCAAGTGCGGCGAATCGGACACCACGTCCGGCTGCGGTTCCAATCCGACGGTCGGCGACGCGTTCGATAAACTCTACGCCGCCGGCTGCACGCTCGTATTCGGCGAAACGACTGAATTGACCGGCGGCGAAAGCATTGTCGCGTCGCGCTGTCGCGACGAAAAAGTCCGTGATGAATTCATGCGCGTGTTCGATCGCTACCAGGAGGTGGTCGACCGCCACAAGACCAGCGATCTCTCGGACTCGCAACCGACGAAAGGCAACATCGCCGGTGGCTTGACGACAATCGAAGAGAAGGCGCTGGGCAACATTCAAAAAATCGGCAAGAAGTGCGTCATCGATGGTGTGCTCGACAAGGCCGAGATACCGCATCATCCGGGGCTATGGTTCATGGACAGCTCGTCGGCGGCGGCCGAAATGGTCACGCTGTGCGCGGCTTCCGGGTTTGTCGTGCATTTCTTTCCGACGGGTCAGGGCAACGTGATCGGCAATCCGATTCTTCCCGTGATCAAGCTCTGCGCGAACCCGCGCACCGTGCGCACGATGAGCGAGCACGTCGACGTCGACGTGACGGGACTTCTGCAACGCGAGCTGACGATGGATCAGGCAGGCGACAAGCTGCTCGAAATGATGTTCCGCACGACGAACGGCCGTCTCACCGCAGCGGAGGCGCTCGGCCATCGCGAATTCGTGCTGACGCGACTTTATGAAAGCGCTTGACCGCAACGAGAGGGCCACCATGAGCCGCTTGCTTTTCCACACATTGCTGGCCGGTGCGCTCGTGCTATCGGCTATGCCCGCGCGGGCCGAAATGTCGGAGATCAACGTCGCGCAGCAGTATGGGATCGGCTATCTGACGCTGATGCTGATGGAGGAACAGAAGCTGATCGAGAAGCACGCGAAGGCCGCTGGGATCGACGTCAAGGTGGGCTGGGCGAAATTCGCCGGCGGAAACGTGATGAACGATGCGCTGCTGTCCGGCAGCTTGCAGTTCGCATCGGGCGGCGTCGGGCCGTTGGTGACGTTGTGGGCGCGAACGCGGAGCAATCTCGATGTTCGCGCCGTGGCGGCATTGAATTCGATGCCGCTCCATCTCGTCACGCGCAATCCCAACGTGAAGAAGCTCGCCGATTTCGGTCCCAGCGACCGGATCGCGCTGCCGGCGGTCAAGGTCTCGGTGCAGGCCGTCCTGCTGCAGATGGGCGCCGAGCAGGCGTTCGGTCCCGGCCAGCAGAATCGCCTCGACCCATTGACGGTGACGATGTCGCATCCTGATGCTATGCAGGCGCTTCTGTCCGGCCAATCCGAAATCGACGCGCACTTCGGGTCGCCGCCGTTCCAATATCAGGAGGTTGCCAGGCCGGGTGTCCATGTCGTGTTGAACAGCTACGACGTGTTGGGCGGACCGGCGACCTTCAACGTCGTCTGGACGACGGCGAAGTTCAAGAATGAGAACCCGAAGCTTTACGACGCATTCGTCAAGGCACTCGATGAAGCGACCGCCGAAATCAATCGCGACAAGCATGCGGCGGCCGAGGCGTATCTGCGGGTTTCGAAGGACAAGGACAGCATCGACAACATCCTGAAGATGATGAACGATCCGAACATCGTCTTCACGACCACGCCGCAGAACATGATGAAGTTCGCCGAATTCATGGCCAAGACCGGCGCGATCAAGGCGAAGCCGGAATCATGGCGCGACTTGTTTTTCCCGAACGTGTATTCGTTGCCGGGCTCATGACGTGAAGTCGGATGCCACGGCGGATGGCCGCCCGCCGCCGCTTCCCGATCTTCGCGCAATTCGGGCGGCGCACGCCCGCATTGCGCCGCACGTGCACAAGACGCCCGTCTTGTCGTGCGCGGCGATCGATCGCCAAGTTGGGGCGCAACTGCTGTTCAAATGCGAGAATTTTCAACGCATCGGCGCATTCAAGGCGCGCGGCGCGTGCAATGCGGTGTTCTCGCTGGGGGACGGCGACGCTCGACGCGGCGTCGTCACGCATTCGTCCGGCAACCACGGGGCCGCACTCGCCTATGCGGCGTCGAGACGCGGAATTCCGGCATTCGTGGTCATGCCCGAGAATGCGCCGAAAGTGAAGCAGGACAACGTGGCGCGTTTCGGCGCGACCATCCGTTTTTGCGCCCCCAACGTCGCCGCGCGGGAGGCGGCCTGCGCCGACGTGCAACACGCGACGGGTGCGATCCTCATCCATCCGTTCGACAATGAGAACGTGATTGCGGGGCAGGGTACCGCAACGCTCGAGCTGCTGGAGGAAACCGACGCCATCGATATCGTCATCGCGCCGTGTGGTGGGGGCGGTTTGCTGTCCGGAAGCGCGATCGCAGCAACGTCGGTGCAACCGAACGTGCGCGTATTCGGCGCCGAACCTGTCAACGCGGGCGACGCTGCCGCCAGCTTTCGGTCGGGAAAGATCGAGCCATTGCCGCCGACTGTCACGATCGCCGACGGGCTTCGAACCTCGCTCGCGCCGAGGACGTTCGCGGCAATCCGCGCGCATGTCGCGGCGTTCGGCGTTTGCAGTGAAGAGAGCATCATCCGCGCGATGCGGATGATGTTCGAGCGGATAAAGATCGTCGTCGAGCCGTCGGCCGCGGTGCCGCTTGCTTGCCTGCTCGAGCGCACGCTCGACGTCGCGGGTGCTCGGGTCGGTGTCATCGTGAGCGGCGGCAATGTCGATCTCGACCGCCTACCCTGGCAATAGGTTACGGCGATGGCTTCATTGACCGCAACGCGTTGACCGTGGCTTCGCTGCCGCAACCACTGCTCGACGTGCGCGGCGTGACGCTGCAGTACAAGACCAAGGATCATCTCGTTACCGCGACCTACCGCATCGATTTCCACGTCCATCGGTCGGATCGCTTTGTCGTGCTGGGGCCATCGGGATGCGGCAAATCGACGCTGCTGAAGGCGATCGGCGGTTATCTGCAGCCGGTCGAAGGCGAGATTCGGCTCAAGGGCGACGCCGTTCGGCGGCCGGGCCCCGATCGGATGATGGTGTTCCAGGAATTCGATCAGCTATTGCCATGGCGCACCGTGAAAGAGAACGTGCTGTTTGCGCTGACGTCGAGCGGCCGGCTTACCGGGCGCGCCGCGGAGGAAAGGGCGTGCGAGAGCATCGCGAAAGTGAATCTCACCAAGTTCGCTGACAGCTATCCCCATACGCTCTCGGGCGGCATGAAGCAGCGCGTCGCAATCGCCCGCGGCATGGCGATGGAGCCCGACATCCTGCTGATGGACGAGCCGTTCGCCGCGCTCGATGCGCTGACCCGCCGTAAAATGCAGGACGAGCTTCTGACGCTCTGGGAGGGGACGCGTTTCACCGTCGTGTTCGTCACCCATTCGATTGCCGAAGCGGTGAAGATCGGCAGCCGCATCCTCCTCTTGTCGCCGCACCCCGGTCAGGTCAAAGCGGAGCTCAACGGATTGCCGGCCGCTGCAGACGCCGCTCTGCGAAGCGCATTCGAGCAGCGGATCCACACGATGTTGTTCGCGGACGCCGTCGAGGAACAAGGAGCGCATTATCATGGATGAATTGGCGGCGACACTCTTGCGTCCGGAGCTCGTTCGCGAGCCCGTCACGTCGGGTTCGTTCGGCATCGTCGAAAAGCCGCTGTCGACGTGGGAGCGCGTTACCAACATCGGTTACCTGCGCAAGCTCGTATTGCTTGCATTGCTCGCGTTGATCTGGGAACTGTACGCGCGCTGGCTCAACAATCCGCTCCTGTTTCCGACGTTCTCGGCGACGTGCAGCGCATTTGTCGACGGTCTCTTCGGCGGCACGTTGTTCGCGAGGGCAATGACGTCGCTGCGCGTGCTGCTGATCGGTTACGGCGCAGGGATCCTGTGCGCAGGTATTCTCACGACGATTGCGATCTCGTCGCGCATCGGCACCGACGTGCTCGAGCTCTTGACGTCGATGTTCAATCCACTGCCCGCGATCGCGCTACTGCCGCTCGCGCTGATCTGGTTCGGGTTGGGTTACGGCAGCATCGTCTTCGTCATCATTCACTCGGTGCTATGGGCGGTTTCCCTCAACACTCATTCCGGCTTTTTGTCGGTCTCGAACACGCTTCGAATGGTCGGCCGCAATTACGGGCTCGGCGGCTTGTCGTACGTCGGCCGCATTCTGATTCCCGCCGCGTTTCCAAGCATCCTGACCGGCTTGAAGATCGGTTGGGCGTTCGCGTGGCGCACGCTCATCGCCGCGGAGCTCGTATTCGGCGTGTCGTCGGGATCGGGTGGATTGGGCTGGTTCATCTACGAAAACAAGAATCAACTCGAGATACCGAATGTCTTCGCGGGACTATTGACCGTCATCGTGATCGGTCTGGTCGTCGAGAACGTGATTTTCCGGACGATCGAAGCCCGCACCGTGCGCAAGTGGGGCATGCAGAGCTGACGGATCTACGTGCGAATCGTCATCAGCGAGTTCATGGATGAGCAGGCGGTCAGCCTGCTCGCTCGACATTTCGATGTTCGCTACGATCCATCGCTGGTCGAGCGGGAAGTTGAACTCGAGAACGCGCTTGCATCGGCCAACGCGCTTATCGTGCGCAATCGCACGAAGGTCACGGCGGCGTTGATCAGCGGCGCGTCATCGCTTGCCGTCGTCGGGCGCTTGGGCGTCGGTCTCGACAATATCGACGTCGATGCGTGCGCGGCGCGTGACATCAGGGTGATTCCGGCAACCGGTGCGAACGCGCAGGCTGTTGCCGAGTACGTTATTGCGGCAGCGCTGATCCTGCTGCGCGGCGCGTACGGCTCGACACAGGCGGTCGCGAACGGCAATTGGCTGCGCGCACAGTTATCGGAAGGCCGCGAGCTCGCGGGCAGGACATTGGCGCTCATCGGTTTCGGCGGCATCGGCCGTCTCACCGGGCGCCTTGCGCGCGCGCTGGACCTGCGCGTCGTTGCCTATGATGCCAACATCGCGTCCGATGCAACGGTGTGGCGACAAGAAAGCACGACACCGGTTGCGATCGAGCGCGCGTTGGCGGAGGCGGACATTGTATCGCTGCACGTGCCGCTCGACGCTTCGACGCGCAACCTGATCGATGCGCGGCAGCTGTCGATGATGAAGCGCGATGCCATTCTCATCAACACGTCGCGCGGCGGCATCATCGATGAGACGGCCGTCGCCGCGGCCTTGCGTGCGAACCAGCTCGGTGGTGCCGCGCTCGACGTTTTTGAGCACGAGCCGCTCGCCGCATCGTCGCCGCTTGCCGATTGTCCGCGTCTTTTGCTGACGCCTCACATCGCGGGTATCACGCGCGAATCGAACGTTCGCGTCTCGATGATGATTGCCGAAAAGGTTGCCGCGGCGCTGGCCGGACGCGCTTAGGCCGATTTGCGATGCCAACCTATCCCATCGCTGCGTTGATCGATCTCGCGACGCGTGCGCTGTCCCGCGCCGGCGCAAATCCGGGCATGGCGGCCATCACGGCCGATGCGTTGGTCGATGCCGAAGCGCAGGGTCTCGCGTCGCACGGGCTGTCACGCATTGCGCAGTACGCGACGCATCTACGCAATGGCCGGGTGGATGCCGCTGCCGTTCCCGCGATCGTGCGCGAGCGCGGCGGTGCGCTGCTGGTCGATGCCGGCAATGGACTCGCGTTTCCCGCCTGCGCCCTGGCGGTCAAGGAAGCGATCCAGCGCGCGAATGAGTTCGGCGTCAGCTTCGCGGGCGTCACGCGCAGTCACCATTTCGGCGTCGCCGCGCATCATCTGCAACCGGTCGGCGAAGCGGGCCTCGTCGGTCTTGCATTTGGCAATTCACCGGCTGCGATGCCGACTGCAGGAGGCCGCCATCCAATTTTCGGAACCAATCCGATCGCGGCCGTTTTCCCGCGAAGCAGCGGCGCACCGTTGGTGATCGATCTCTCGCTCTCCGAAGTCGCGCGCGGGAAAGTGATGATCGCAGCGAAGGAGGGCAAAGCGATCCCGCTCGGGTGGGCGCTCGATCGCGACGGCAATCCGACGACCGACTCGAACGCGGCTTTGACCGGTTCGATGCTCGCAATGGGCGGCACCAAAGGCGCGATGCTTGCGTTGATCGTCGAGTTGCTCGCCTGCGCACTGACCGGTGCGGCCTTTGGTTTCGAGGCCGATTCGTTCTTCGTCGACGAAGGCAATCGGCCGAATCTCGGACAGGCATTCCTCGTGATCGATCCAGGCGCACTTGCCGGCCGCGACGTGTATATCGCGCGCATCGAGACGCTGATCGCCGAAATGATGAAGGACGAAGGTGTGCGGTTGCCGGGCACGCGACGGCGCGACCTTGCCGAGCGCAATCTTGGCGCGGGAATCACGATTTCGGAAACGCTCGCGGCCGAGCTCGAGCGACTCGCGCGTTAGTTATCCTGGCGTCGCTCAGTCCTCGAGCGCGAGCCGGCTTGCTTCGATCTCGGTCAATTTCGCGCCTTCCGCCCGAAGCCGCTCGCATTCAGCGACGGAACGTTCGCTTTCAGGAGCGCCTGCGTGATATTCGACAGCGTCTCCTTGGAAACCGGCTCGGGCGCCCGGGCAACAATTGATTTAAGCACCGCCACAGCGCGTCATCCCAGCGGCTCTGGAACGCCGACGCGAGTCGGCGTTCGCGGTGCCGGAACGAGCCGAAACGGCCCGATGACATAGACCGTCCTCGCCGCTTCGCGCTCATGTGCCGCTGACGGCAAACGTTCCCATGAACGCACGCGTCAGCATAACAAACGCGACGAGCGCGATGGGATCTGCTAGAGCCAATGGACGCCTGCTCCGGGTCGATGCGGTAAAATCCGACGATGACGTCGACCACCGGGCGTTCGACCGCATTGTTGTTGAATGTCGCGCATGCGCTCGATCACATGTTCCTGCTCGTCTTCGCGACGTCCGTCGGCGCGATCGCGGCCGATTTCGGCGTCGCACGTTGGGAAGATCTCATGCCTTACGGCGTCGGCGCGTTCGTGCTGTTCGGACTGGGCTCGTTGCCGGCGGGCCGGCTTGGCGATCACTGGGGCCGTCGCAAGATGATGCTCGTGTTCTTCTTCGGCATGGGCGCATCGATGCTGCTCGTCGCGACGACGCAGAATGCCTGGCAACTGGCCCTCGCGTTGACGCTGATGGGCGCTTTCTCGTCGATCTACCATCCGGTCGGCATTCCGATGCTCGTGCGCGGCGCGAAGCGGCCCGGCTTCACGATCGGCGTCAACGGACTTTCGGGGAATTTGGGCGTCGCGCTCTCGGCGGCGACCACGGGGTTTCTCGTTCAGTACGGCGGCTGGCGCGTGGCGTTTGTCATTCCCGCACTCGTCGCACTCGTTTGCGGCGTGGTCTTTGCGCGCCTCGCACCCGAAGAACCAGTCGCGCCGGCGAAGCGCAGCGCAACCCAGCGCGAGTTGCCGCCGCAGTTGCTCGCACGCGTCTTTGCGGTTCTGACGATTGCATCGGTCACCGCCGGCTTGCTGTTCAATTTCACGACAAACGGTAACAGCGAGCTCCTGCGCGAGCGCTTCGCCGGCATCGTCAACGATCCCGCGTTGCTCGGCTTATTGCTGGCGCTCGCCTATGTTTGCGGATCGTTCGCGCAAATTGCCGTCGGCTCGCTGATCGACCGCGTGCCCCTCAAGTGGCTTTACTTCGGGATCGTCGCGTTTCAAATCCCCTTTTTCGCGCTCGCTTCGGCGGCGCAGGGCTGGGCACTGTACGCATTGATGATCGGCTTCATGGTCTTCGTGTTCGGCGCGATACCGTTCACCGATGCGATGATCGTCCGCTACGTCGACGATCGGATGCGCTCGCGCGTCGCCGGCCTTCGACTGACCGTTGCGTTTGGGGTCAGCTCGCTCGCCGTGTGGCTGCTCGGACCGATCGTCAAGGCGGCCGGCTTTGCGTCGCTCTTGTTGTCGATGGCGGTAATCGCCGCGCTGACACTCGTCGCGATCACCTGGCTCCCGAGCCACGCCCGCACGACCGCGGCGATGATGCCGATTACGCCGGAACCGCCGCCGCAATCGCCTCGCGCAGCGGATTGAACAAACCGGGCGCGGCTGCAATCACCTGGTTGGTTCGCAGGTATTCGCTGCCGCCCGCGAAGTCGCCGACACGACCGCCGGCTTCGCTGACCAGCAGCGCGCCGGCCGCGACGTCGAATGCCCGCAGACTGGTGACCCAAAAGCCGTCCAGACGTCCCGATGCAAGATGGGCAAGATCGAGCGAGCATGCGCCGGCGCGCAGAACGCCGGCGCTGTTTTCGACGAGCGCGTTGAAGGCGGGCAGGTAATCGTCGAGCTTGCCGCTCTTGCGAGTCGGAAAGACGGTTCCGATCAGCGCATCCGATAGGCGCGTGCAAGCGGATACGCGCATCGGTGCGCCGTTGCGTTGCGCGCCCTTGTCCTTGATCGCAGTAAAGAGCTCGTCGTGCGCGGGATCGAGAATCACCGCATGCGTCAGGTCGTCGCCGTTTGCGAGCGCGACCGAGACCGCGAAGTAGGGAAAGCCGTGAACGAAGTTCAAGCGGCCGTCGATCGCATCGACGATCCAGCGATGCGGCGATCGGGGACCGCCCGGCTTGATTTCGCCCGAATCGCCCGAGAGGATCGCGTGCTCCGGAAAGGCGGCGGAAATCGTCGCGGCCAGCGCGTTCTGCGCTTCGGATTCCGCCGCGGCGGCGATTTCGCCGTGCTCGTTCGAAAACGTCGGTAGCCGACGCAAATCACGCGACGCATCGATGATGACGCTCGCGGCGCGGCGTGCCGCGCGGACCGCGACGGCCAGCACCGGATCGGCGGTCACGTTCATCGCCATGAGTTCTCGTGCATGGCTGATGATATCAGCGGGGTGTCGGGGTCAGTGGATCGCTCACGTAACTTTTACGCCAAGCATCATGCCCCCGTCCTCGTGCTCGAGATTGTGGCAGTGGAACACATAATTTTGCGGTCCTTCGAACGGCATCGCAAACCGGATCGCGACGCGGACGCTTTCGCCCGGCCACACGAGCACCGTGTCCTTGTATCCGAGATCGGCGGCAGTGCGGCCGTGGTCGTCGACCGCGAACGCATGAACAAAATCGGGCGACGTTTCGCGCTCGAGCACTTCGAAATGAAATCCGTGCAGATGCATCGCGTGCGGCATGCTCATATGGTAATTGCGCAGCAACCACACTTCAGTCGTATCGCGCGCGACCTCGATCGGCGTCTCCCCCATCACGAACACGCGATCGTTGATGCGCCAGCGGCCTTTGTTGTAGCCGAGTCGAAACGGCCGCTCTTTCGCGCCGGAAACATCGATCGGCGCGATATTGGATAGTGTCGACGGAACGCGACGATCGTAGGCGACGCGCCGGCGCACGCGTAGCATGAGCAACGCACGTGCGGCGCCTTCCGGCCATGCATTCCCATGCGCGTGGGCCGCGTGATCGGTCCCGGCCGCGACTTCCGCGTGCATCGGGTCGAAGGCCAAGGACTCCAGGACAATCGCTGCGCCGAGCGGCGCGTCGCGCAGATCGACGAGGATGTCGAGCCGTTCGGCTGATGCGATAAACGCTTGTGACGCGCGCTGGGGTGCCGGCAGGAGTCCACCGTCGTTGCCGATGACGGTAAATGGAATCCGACTGCCCGCGGCATCGCGTAACGCAAGGCACAGCGTGCGCGCGTTGCAGGCGTTCAGGATCCGCAGCCGGTAGACGCGCGATGCAACGTCGAGTTGCGCGCATGTCGTTCCGTTGATGTACGGCGCATCACCAAAAAACCCATGTATCAAATCGGCGGAGGTAGGCGCGTAGGTCGGGTCGCGTTTTCGGTCTTGCATGACCAGCAGGAATTCCGAACGCCCGGGCACGAGATCGAGCGCATTGCGGAGCGTCGTGTCGTCGTCGTCCTCAACTTCGATCGCGCCGAACAGGCCGCCGTACATCTGGCGAGCCGTTTGCCCATGCGGGTGAGGGTGGTACCAATAAAGCGAGCCGCGGTCGCGTATGTCGAATTCGTATGCGTAGTTCTCGCCTGGGGCGATCAAGCTCATGCCGCCGCCGTCGTTACGCGAATCGACGGCAAGCCCGTGCCAGTGAACGATCGTCGGTTCGTCGAGACGATTCTTGACCTGAATTTGCGCGCGCTCGCCGCGCCGAACGATCAGCGTTGGATTGAGGTAATCGCGACCGTCGTGGTGCGCGCGATAGGCGAATGAACCGTGGCCAATGCCACGCGGCAGGCCGTCGGCGCTAGCGGCAACGAGGGTCAACGGCTTATCGCCAAGCGCGAGTCGACCGAGGTAGCCGCGGTCCCTCGGGACGAACAATGGCCGCGCATTATCTTCCGCACTCGAGCAAAAAGCGACTGCAGTCACGGCGTCGGAAGCGGCGGAGCGAACGCAGCCCATGAGGCCAAGCACCGCCGCGCTTTGCAGAAGCGATCGACGCGACGCCGACGGTCGAATGAAATCGGTCGGTGCCGCGGGCCGCGTCGGAAAGGATCGCATGTTAAACGACGCGCTATTAATAATTGCTGCGCGGTGCCGCAAACGCATAGCGCAAGCCGACCCATATCGCCCGCGGCGCAGCAGGCGCGCGGAACTGTTCGGACACGGGATCGACGCCGCTCGCAGGACCGAAGCTTCCACCGGGTCCGGTGAACGCATTCGCGCCAAGCAGCGCGATCGTTTGATAGCGGCGATCGAACAGGTTGCTGAGTTGCATGAACAACTGCAGCTCGGGAGCTATCTGGTAACGGGCGTCGAGGCTGACGACCGTATATGATGGAAGCCGGCCGTGGACATCGGCGTTGTTGTCGTCGCCGAGCGCATATTGCGGCGACGCGTAGACGACGTTGACGCCGATCGCGGTTTTTTCGTTGGGCTCGTAGGTGGCGCGGAGCTTCACGGAATCGGGCGGAATTCCCGGGATGCGATCGCCCGGTTGCACGGTGATTGCGCCGTTCGAATCGGCGCTCGAGTTGTTCGGACTCGAAGCGACGAACGTCGACTGAAACGTTGCATCGATGTGGGTGTAACGGAGATCGAACGACCATGCTGCGACGCGGGTTGCCAGATTCAATTCGATGCCCTGGCGACGGGTGCGGCCGACGTTCTGGAAATAGCCGGCGTTCACCGTGCTTCCGCCCGAGGCAATGAAGGCGAGATCGTCGTAGAGCTCCGTGCGAAACGCAGCGAGCGACCAGGAGGCGCCGTCATATTTGCCGCGCGCACCCCCTTCGATCGTCTTCGCCACGACCGCCTTCAGCGGCGGATCGGTGAGAAATTGATTCGGCAGCTTGCACGGCGCGGTGGGATCGGCGCAGGTGAGCTCGATCGGCGTCGGTGCGCGCATGCCTTCGTTGTAGCCCGCGTAGGCGGTGAGCGTCGCGGTCGGATTGTAGTTGACGCCAATGGCCGGATTGAAGCGCGAGAACGTATGCGTTCCGTTCAAGCTCGAATCGTCTCCGGTGCGGTCGTCGATCGATACGTAGGCATGGTTATAGCGGCCGCCCAACGTGAGCGTCCATTGCTCCGACAGTGTGATCGTATCGGTCGCGTAGACGCCTAGATAATCGTTGCGCAGGTCGACGTCGGTTTCGGTTGCGAAATCGCCGATGGCAATCGTTCCGCGGTCGGCGGAAAAGTTCGCGGGCTGCGTTTGTTGCATGAACCGCGTGCGTCCGAAGTCGCCGCTCGCCCCGATCGAAAGCTGATGCGCAAACCCCAAAACTTTTTCGCGGGCCGTCAGTTGCGCGCCGACGCCATAGGTGGACTGGTCGATGATTGCCTGGTCGTTGGTCGCCTCGTTCGTTTGCGGCAATCCGGTGTCCGGATCGATCTCGCCATAGTTGTCGTTCACGTTGCTGCTGAAATTCGACGTGCGGTAGCGCCGGTAATACGCGTTCCCGCCGAGCAGCAGCGCGTCGCTCAGGAATCGGCTGCCTTTGGCGGTCACGAACGTCAATCGATTCTGATTGATGTCGGGATATGTGTACGCCTGCTTGGGGTTCGACAGCATCGACAGCGGCAACGTCTGGGTTCCCTGCAGCGTATTGTCCGCGAGTGTGGTGCTGACGTCGAAATCGGTGACATCGTCCTGATAGCCGATCTTGCCAAAGAACTGCTTGACGCGGCTCGGATTGTGCTCGGCCCAGCCGGCATCGTCCTCGAAATGACCGGTCGCGTAATAATCGATTCGATCGCTGCTGCCGCCGTACTCGAAAACCGCGTCCTTGCGGCGAAACGAGCCGCCCGAAATTTCCACCGATGCGCCCGGATATTGCGCGCCGCTCTTGGTGTAGATCGCGAGCGCGCCGCCCAGCGTGTTCAAGCCGAACACCGACACCGATCCGGGAATCAATTGCACGCTGGAGATCGCCGACGGGGGAATCAGGTCCCAGTTGACAACATCGCCGAACGCTTCATTGATCCGGACGCCGTCCTGAAAAACCGATATGCCTTGCGGCGTTCCAAGCAGCGGCGACGCCGCGAAGCCGCGAAAGTTGAGCGACTGCTGAAACGGATTGCCCTGACCCGACGCGGCGTTGACGCTGTTCGCGTTTTGGTCGAGGAATTGCGTGAGCGTCGGCGGACGCTGGTTCGCGATTGCGCGATTGCCGAAGACCTGCACGTTCGCCGGCACGTCGCGAAGCGGCGAGCCGAGTCCAGGCAACGGCGTCGTGCCGACCACTTCGACGGATGGCAGCTCGAAGGCCTCGGCCGCATTTTCGGCGTGTGCGCTGAAGCAGAATGCGCAGCCCGCGATGCATGCCGTTGAAAGCGCGCGTCGACAACGGCGGCGCCGCAGGAAGCCCGGCACGTCAGCGAATCGCGACGCCCCAAGGCAGCGAGCCCACGGGAATCTCGGCGATCTTCTTGTTCGATTCGGTGTCGATGACGGCAACCGCGTCCGACCGGCCGCAGGCGACGTAAAGCTTCTTGCCGTCCGGCGTGATCGCCATGTTCCACGGTCGCTTGCCGACCGGAATGGCGGTGACGATCGCATTTGTGGCTGTGTCGATCACTTGTACCGTTCCATCGCCGCCCGACGTCACGTAGATGAATTTCCCGCTGGGGTGAACGGTGATGCCGTTGCTGCGCTTGCCGGCTTTGATCCGAGCAATTACATCCTGAGTCTTCGTGTCGAACACATTGACGGTATCGGCGTTCTCGGCCGCGACATAGGCACGGCTGCCATCGGGAAGGAAGGCGATGCCGCGAGGACGATCGCCCACCTTGACCGATTTCACGACCTCGCCGCGCTCGAGATCGATGATGTCGACGCTGTCGGCCTCCTCGGCGCTCGCATACATCCATTTTCCATCGGGACTGAACACCGCGTGCTCGGGATTCTTGCCTTTCATCTTGATGCGCTTTGCGATCTTGAGCGTGGCCGTGTCCACGATCAGCACCTGATCGTTTTCCTCGATCGCGGCGGACAGCCATTTGCCGTCGGCCGACACGTAAATCGCTTCGGGCGAATCGCCCAGCACGACTTTCGCGATCTCGGCGCCTTTGTCGACATCGATGACGCGAAGCGCATTCGCAGTTTGATCGCTGATGTAGAGACGCTTGGCGTCGGGGGACAGCGCGATGCCGCGCGGTTTCTCGCCGATCTTCCAAGTCGAGATAACTTTGTCGCTGGCGGTATCGATCACCGAAACCGACGCCGAGCCTTCATTGGAAACGTAGGCGAACGGTGCGGCCCGCGCGGTAACGACGAACGCGCTGCAGAAAATGGCCATCAGCAGAGAAGGACGCATGGGCAACACCTCAAAAAACGGCGCGGTCGCGGTTGTTCGCTTTGTCCATACCCTTCGCCGCATCAATTCCCTTGGCGTCCTTGAACACCGTGCCGTCGAGATCGGCGCCGGTGAAATCGGCTTCAGCGATGTCTGCGCCGGTCAAGTCGGCGCCGGAGAGCTTGACATTGTACAAATTGGCGCCGCGCAAATCGGCACCTCTGAGATCGGCAAAAAGCATGAGCGAGCTATTGAGATTCGCTTCGCGCAGGTTGGCGCCGACGAGATTGGCGCCGCTCAGGTCGGTGCGCATCTGTCCCATCCCTTGATTCTTGATGTCCACGCCGAGGTTCGCCTGGCTCAAATTCGCGCCGTGCAAATCGGCGCCCGGCAAATCCGCGATCATGCGAACGCGAGACAAATTGGCGCCCGCGAAGTTCGGTTTTTCCTTTACCGCGCCACCCAGGATCACGAGGCTCAGCATGCTGCTGCCGGATAGATTCGCGCCGCGGAAATCCGCACCCATCAGCCATGCGCCGTTCAGATTGGCGCGCACGAGCGTCGCACCTGAAAGATTCGCCGAGACGAGCCGCGTGGCGAAAAGATTGGCGCCGGAGAGATTGGCCCGGTTGAAATCCAGGTTGCCGAGATCGAGATCGGAAAGGTCCTTGCCGGCAAAGTTCGCCGGTTTGTCGCGATCGGCGGCGGCCAGAATCCGCTGTACGTCCGGCGCCGTCAGCTCGGCGGCCCAACACGACGAGGACGTGGAAACGGCAATGGCGAGCGCCGCCCATCTAAAGATGGGCGGCATGAAAGCGAAGATGATCATCGATGAACGTCGCGATGAAGAAGTAGCTGTGGTCGTATCCATCGCGCAGGCGAAGATCGAGGGCGACGCCGCGGCGCTCACACGCTTCGCGCAACAATTCCGGCTTGAGTTGGCTTTCGATGAATTGATCGTTGCTTCCTTGATCGACGACGATCGGCGGACCGGGCCAGCCGCGTTCTTCGATCAATGCCGTCGCATCGTACTGGCGCCATGGCCCCGGATCGGCGCCGAGGTATCCGGTCAACGCTTTCCGACCCCACGGACAGCGCATCGGCGATGCGATGGGCGCAAACGCCGACACGGATCTGTAGCGGCTCGGATTCTTGAGGGCGATGGTGAGCGCGCCGTGGCCGCCCATCGAATGCCCAAAAATTCCGGTGCGCGAGGAATCGACGGAGAAAGCTTCGGCAACGACGGCCGGCAACTCATTTGCGACGTACGAATACATCCGATAGCCGTTGGACCACGGCGCCTGCGTGGCATCGACGTAAAAGCCGGCGCCCAGGCCAAAATCGTAGCTGTCGCTCTCGCCCGGAATGCCCAGCCCGCGGGGACTGGTGTCCGGCACGACGATCGCTAGCCCAAGCTCCGCGGCAATGCGCTGCGCGCCGGCCTTCACGATGAAGTTCTCTTCGGTGCAGGTTAGACCCGAAAGCCAATAAAGCACCGGCACGCGATCCGCATTGGCTTGCGGCGGAAGAAATACCCCAAAGCGCATCGCGCATCCCGTTTCCTTCGACGGATGCGTGTAGACGCCCTGAACGCCGCCGAAGGAGAGATTTTGCGTGACTGTCTTGATCGTTGTGCTGGACACGCGTTGTCCGATCGGCGAAAAATCTTCATCGCAAATAAAAGGCCGCTTGGGCGCAGCCTTCGCGCCCAAGCGTGCGCTTGTCTTCGCGAGGCGTTCGCGGAGCGCGCTTTTCTATGCGCTCGGCCGCACGCCCTTGGCTTTCGCCGTCTGCGTGGCAATGAAATCCATCAGCGGCGG
Organism: Casimicrobiaceae bacterium; assembly: GCA_036493535.1. Taxonomy (GTDB): domain Bacteria; phylum Pseudomonadota; class Gammaproteobacteria; order Burkholderiales; family Casimicrobiaceae; genus VBCG01. Next base: position 7,513 of record DASXPO010000199.1, on the reverse strand, counting down.
AGACAGACAATCATACGGCTCCAGGCCAAGCTCCTTGAGGCGCGCGCGCACGGCGCCCATATTGTCCGGATTCGCGCCGGATTCGATGATGGAGGAAACGAACGCCGCGAATTCGGGCGGCGACCATCCCTGCTCGGGCGACAGCTCGGTGTGGATGAAATCGAAGCCATAAAGAGGATGACCCTTGTTTTCGATCCGCCCGTACATGTGCACGCCGCAGCCGGTGCATGCATAGCGCTGAATCGTCGCGCTGGGGTCGACGACCTTCAGCTTATTCGCGTTTGCGTTCACGCTGAGCTTGTCGCGCCCCACGACGGCGACCTGCGAGAACAGCGAACTGCTCGGTTTCCAGCACTTCGTGCAGCCGCAGACGTGGTTGTGCGCACTCTGGCTGCCGATCGATACGGCGACCTTGTTGTCGGAGCATTTGCAATACAGCGTGCCGCCGGCGAAGTTGGAAGTGGCGGGCTTGATGCCGCGGTCAACCGCCGGATGGATGGAAAGCGCCATGATGAACCTCCTGTGGTGAGTCTACGTCGACTTTCGACGGTGCCAATGCCGCTAAAGACGATCTAGCGGTTTACTGCCAAGCGTTGATTCAACGACAACATGCTAACGCGATTTCGGTGCTGCGTATCTGCATGAGGAATGTTTACGTCAATAAGTGACCACCGCGCGGATCGACTTGCCCTCGTGCATCAGGTCGAAGCCGTCGTTGATCCGGTCGAGCGGCAGGACGTGCGTGATCAAATCATCGATATTAATCTTGCGATCCATGTACCAGTCGACGATCTTCGGGACGTCCGTGCGCCCGCGCGCGCCGCCGAACGCCGTGCCCTTCCATACGCGGCCGGTCACGAGCTGAAACGGACGGGTTCGAATTTCCTGCCCCGAGCCGGCGACGCCGATGATCACCGACACGCCCCAGCCGCGGTGACAGCACTCGAGCGCCTGGCGCATCACGTCTACGTTGCCGATACACTCGAAGCTGTAGTCGGCGCCCCCGCCGGTCAACTCGACCAGATGCGGCACGAGATCGCCTTTGACCTCTTTCGGGTTGACGAAATGCGTCAGGCCGAATTTTCGCGCCAGCGGTTCCCGCGCGGGGTTCAAATCGACGCCGATGATCATGTTGGCGCCGACCATGCGCGCCCCCTGGACGACGTTGAGCCCGATGCCACCCAATCCGAAGACGACGACGTTGGCGCCGGCCTCGACTTTGGCGGTGTTGATGACCGCGCCGATGCCCGTCGTGACGCCGCAGCCGATATAACACACCTTGTCGAAAGGCGCGTCCTCCCGGATCTTGGCAACGGCGATCTCGGGCAAGACGGTGAAGTTCGCGAAGGTCGAGCACCCCATGTAGTGATAGACGGTCTCACCGCCCAATGAAAAACGGCTGCTTCCGTCGGGCATGAGACCTTTGCCTTGCGTGGCACGGATCGCCGTGCAGAGATTCGTCTTGCGGGAGAGGCACGACTTGCACTGGCGGCACTCGGGCGTATAGAGCGGAATGACGTGATCGCCCTTCTTGACGGTCGTGACGCCGGGGCCGACGTCAACGACGATGCCGGCACCCTCGTGACCCAGGATCGCCGGGAATAGACCTTCCGGATCGGCGCCGGAACGCGTGAATTCATCGGTATGGCAGATGCCGGTCGCCTTGATCTCGATCATCACCTCCCCCGCCTTCGGACCGGCGAGTTGCACCGTTTCGATCGTCAGGGGCACGCCGGCCTTGTGGGCCACTGCTGCGCGAACGTCCACGATTGCTCCTCCTGTGATTTGCGGTTAGGCGGCGCCGCCGGGGGCCGCAATCCGCGCAAAGCGGAATCTTGTTCCTGAATGCGCGGCCATGACAAGTCTCAGGTTTTAGCCCGAGGGGGCTGGCTTTTGTAAGTTTTGTAAGTTCAAGGGGCGCTACCGGTTCCGTCCGAGACTGTAGTGGTCAAATTGACTTTGCTCAAATGCAGGACGAAACTCCTCTCCGCTGGCGGTTGTGTTCGCAAGCAAAAACGCAGGGCCGGAAAAGCGGCGCATTGACGCGGACCTGCGATGCGATGACCTCACAGGAGGACGTATGAAATTTCTCGATGGGTCGCGGCTTGTTACGGCGGCGGCAGCTGCATGCGTGCTGTTAAGCCCGGGCTTAGTATGGGCAAACGGAGATGTCGAGAAGCTCACTGCCGATTCCAAGAATTGGGCGATGCAGGCGGGCGATATGTATAACCAGCGTTACAGCAAGCTGGCGCAGATCAACAAGCAAAACGTCGGCAAGATGCAGGTGGCATGGATGTTTTCCACGGGCGTGCTTCGCGGGCACGAGGGCTCTCCGCTCGTAATTGGCAATACGATGTACATCCATACGCCGTTTCCGAACAAAGTTTTCGCACTCGATCTCGATACGCAAAAGATCAAATGGCGCTACGAGCCGAAGCAGGATGCGGCGGTGATACCGCAGATGTGTTGCGATACCGTTTATCGCGGTCTCGCGTATGCGGAGAACAAGATATTCCTGCAACAGGCCGATTCCACGCTCGTTGCGTTGGACGCGAACACCGGTAAGGTGCTCTGGTCGGTCAAGAATGGCGATCCGAAGGTCGGCGCCGTGAACACCAACGCGCCTCACGTCTTCAAGGACAAGGTGATCACTGGGATCTCCGGGGGCGAGTGGGGCGTGCGCGGCTACATCACCGCTTACGACATCAACACCGGCAAGCAGGTGTGGAGAGCGTACAGCATGGGTCCGGATGCCGAGATGCTGATCGATCCGAACACAACGATGACCTGGACCGATGGCGCGCTGAAGCCCGTGGGTGCCGATTCTTCGCTCAAGACCTGGCAGGGCGATCAGTGGAAGAACGGCGGCGGCACGACCTGGGGGTGGTACAGCTACGACAAGGCGCTGAACCTCATGTACTACGGGTCGGGCAATCCGTCGACGTGGAATCCGGCGCAGCGTCCCGGCGACAACAAATGGTCGATGACGATCTGGGCACGTGACGTCGACACCGGCAAGGCGAAATGGGTCTTCCAGATGACGCCCTGGGACCAGTGGGATTACGACGGCATCAACGAGATGATCCTTGCCGACATCAACGTCAAGGGAAAGCCGACCAAGGCACTGGTCCATTTCGACCGCAACGGCTTCGGCTACACGCTTGATCGCACGAATGGCGCGTTGCTGGTCGCCGAAAAGTACGACCCGAAGGTGAATTGGGCTACGCACGTCGACATGAAGACCGGACGTCCGCAGGTGGTGAAGCAGTACGCTCCGGGTGAAAACGGCGTCGATGTCAACAACAAGGGCATTTGTCCGGCGGCGCTCGGCTCCAAAGACGAGCAACCGGCGTCCTTCAGTCCCAAGACCGGTATGTTTTATGTGCCGACGAACCACGTTTGCATGGACTACGAGCCGTTCAAGGTCGATTACGTGGCGGGACAGCCCTACGTCGGCGCGACACTGTCGATGTACCCGCCTCAAGGCGAGGGCATGGGCAACTTCATCGTCTGGGATGCGGGTAGCGGCAAGATCGTGAAGAGCCACCCCGAGAAGTTCTCGGTCTGGAGCGGGGCGCTGAACACGGCCGGCGGAATCTCCTGCTACGGCACGCTGGAAGGTTATCTGAAATGCGTTGATGAGAACGACATCAATAAGGAGCTCTTCAAGTTCAAGACGCCGTCCGGCATCATCGGTAACGTCTTCACCTACGAGCACAAGGGCAAGCAATACATCGGCGTGTTCTCGGGCATCGGCGGGTGGGCTGGCATCGGCATGGCGGCAGGGCTCGAGAAGCCCCAGGAGGGCCTTGGTGCGGTCGGCGGTTATAAAGAGCTCCGCGATTACACGGAGCTCGGCGGCTCGCTGACGGTTTTCGCACTGCCGCAATAGCTTGGCAAAGTCGCATGATCGCCGGCGTGGCGCCCGCTGCGCCGGCGATTGCGTTCCAAGCCGACTGAAACGCCGTTGAACCTCCCGGCGCCACGGTGCTCTCACCGATGTACCCGGCCTTTTTTGCTCCCGTCGAAAATGATGCGAAATTTAAGCCGCCCATGGGCGGTCGCAGTGGTGCTTTGTGTGACGCAGGCGGCGAGCCTGTCGGCGCGCGCAGAGGACAAGGCACCGGCGCCGTCGACCGACAAGCCGTACACCGTCGTCGAGGGCTACAAGGTCGATCACAAAACGATGGAAGGCTTTCGCGCGTGGCGCGCAGCGGCCTGCGACCGCTGCCACGGCGCGAATCAGGAGGGTCTGGTGGGCCCGTCGCTCATCGAAAGCCTGAAAACGCTCAGCAAGGAAGATTTCAAGAAGACGGTCCGCGACGGGCGCCTGGATAAGGGGATGGTCAGTTTTTCCGCGAGCAAGACCGTGATGGACAACCTTGACAATTTGTACGCCTATCTGAAGGGCCGATCGAACGGCGACATTACGCGAGCGCACGTGGAAGAACTGAAGCAATGAGCCATCGAGGACTGGTCGTGGTGCTCGCGCTAGCGTTGGCGAGCGCGGGCGTCGGAGCACAAGAGACGCGCACTGCGTTTCGTCCCTGCATCGATCCGAGCAACCTTCCGTTTGCGAATACCAATGGCGAGGGTTTCGAAAACCGGATCGCGGATCTGTTTGCGAGCAAGCTCGGCTTGCCGGTGCAAAACTATGCGTTTCCCCAACGGATGAACTTCATCCGCAACACGCTGCGCTACAAGTTGCCAGGTGAAGATTTCCGCTGCGATGTCGTGATGAGCGTGCCCGTGGGCTATGAACAGGTCCTCGCCACCCGCCCGTATTACCGTTCGACTTATGCGCTCGTCTATCCCAAGGGCAAGGGCCTCGACGCGGTCAAAACGGGCGCCGACTTGTTTGCGCTGCCCGCTGACCGCCGAAGCCAACTAAAGATTGGGATACACGACAAGTCGCCGGCTTCGACGTGGCTTGTCAAGCATGGGATGGAAGCGCAGGTCAAGCTCTATCCGATGCTGTCGCCGGATCCCGATCGCTATCCCGGCGAATTGATCGAGAAGGAATTGGCCCAAGGCAAGATCGACGCTGCGATCGTATGGGGACCGATCGCGGGGTATTACGCGAAACGCGTGCGCAACGTCGACTTGGTTGTCGTTCCGCTGCGTTCAGAGCCGGGCGTCCGATTCGATTATGCGATTGCGATGGGCGTGCGTTTTGGCGAGGGCGAATGGCAGCAAACGGTGGAAAAGCTCATTGCGGAAAACCAGGCATCGATAAACGGCATCCTCCGCGAGTACAGCGTTCCCTTGGTCAACGAACGCGGTGAAACCATCGATTAGACGCGCCGGCGATCGCGGCGCCGCGCCGGCGCGCACATTCGCCGCGTGGTCATGCACACGCATCACAGCATTCGTGGCGCTGATCGTTGCGCTTGCGCCGTTCGCTTACGCGGCATCCGCGCCGCTGCAGCCAGGAAGCTTCATTGGGCTACGGGCAAGCCTCGTGCGCGTCGAAGCGACGCGCGAACGAGGCGGCGTGTCGCTCGGCACCGGCATTACCGTCGCGCCGGCGATCGTCGTGACGAACTGCCACGTGATGCGCGACGCCGCAACGATTCGTATTTCCGGCGGCGGTCGCCTGTGGGACGTCGCCGAGCAGCACGCCGACGTCAACCATGACGTCTGCTTTTTGCATGTGCCCGAGTGGCGAGGCCCGTCGGTCGTCCTCGGCGAGCGAGATGCGCTGCAATTGGGTCAGCCGGTTGCCGCCATCGGCTTCACCGGCGGAATGGGCATGTCGCTTAGGTTCGGCAATGTACGCGCGCTGCACGTGCTCGACGGCGGCCGCATCATCGAGTCCGATACGGCGTTCACCTCCGGCGCGAGCGGAGGCGGCCTTTTCGATTCCACCGGTACGCTGGTCGGACTGCTGACATTCCGTTCCCGCGGCGAAACCGGCACTTACTATGCGTTGCCCGTCGGATGGATTCGCGATGACATGCCCACCGATCAGCAATGGGACGCCATCCATCCATTGCGTGATGCGATGCCGTTCTGGCAACGGGATGTCGCGACGCTGCCGTATTTCATGCGCGCCCCGCCGCTTTATGCCGAAGGTCGCTGGGACGAGCTGATCGAGCTGACGGAGCGCTGGTCGGCGAGCGACCCGCGCGACCCCGAACCGTTGCGTGTCCGTGGCGACGCACTGCGGAAAATGGATCGCAACGCGCCCGCTGTCGGGTCCTATACCGAGGCGCTGCACATCGCGCCCAATGACGCGCGGGCATGGTATGGACTGGCGCTCGCCTATGCGGGTCTCGGTGACGTCGCTGCTTCGGCGCACGCCGAATCGACGCTAGCGAGCTTCGATCCAGCGCTCGCCGCACGCCTCCACGCCGAAGTCGAGGGCCTTCACCGCCCAAGGGCGGGGTCGCTGCGCAGTGAGTGAGCTACGATGATCGCGAGGTAAATGAGCATGATCCGGATTGCGTGTACGCTGTTGCTTGTTCTCTGTTCCGTGGAGATGGCCCACGCCAACGATTTCCCGACCCGAGCTCGCGTAGAGTTCGTGTTGACCTGCATGCGGGAGAGCAAGGCGGCGCAACAGGAATCGATGTACAAGTGCTCGTGCGCGATCGATGCGATCGCGGCAAAAATCGATTACAACACATGGGTCGATCTTTCCACCGTGGCCAATGCCACGACGATTGCCGGCGAACGCGGAGGCGTCATGCGCGACCTGAAGGACGGGCGCAAGATGATTGCGTCCTTCCGCGAGCTCCAGCAAGGCGCGAAGAAGCAATGTTTTCTCAATGAATAGAATCGCCACGCGATTCGATCGCCGGATTGGCGTGATCGTTACGGCATTCGCGTCCGTGCCGGTTTGGGCGCAATCGAATGCGCCACCCACGCCGCTCGAGCCGATCACGGTCACCGCGACGCGCTATGAGCAGCGCGCATTCGACGTTCCGGCGTCGGTCGACATCATCACCGGTGACGTGATCCGCGACGGTCAGCCCGCCGTCAACATCTCGGAGACCTTGCCGCGCGTTCCCGGCGTGTTCGCCGCGAATCGTCAGAACTATGCGCAGGACCTGCAGATCAGCTCGCGGGGCTTCGGCGCTCGGGCCGCGTTCGGCGTGCGCGGCGTGCGGCTCTATCAGGACGGCATTCCCGTGACGATGCCGGACGGCCAAGGACAAACCGGCAGCTTCAGCCTGCTCTCCGCCGAGCGCATCGAAGTGCTGCGGGGACCGTTCTCCACGCTCTACGGAAACGCATCGGGTGGCGTCATCTCGGTGTTCAGCGAAACTGGAACACCGGAGCCGACGCCCACGATCACGGGCGGCGCCGGCAGCTACGAAATGTGGACCGCCGGCGCGAAGCTCCGCGCGACGACCGGCGGCGTCAGTTACGTCGCGGCAGCGAGCGAATTCCAGACCAACGGCTACCGCGATCATTCGTCGGCGCGCCGCGATCTTTTCAACACTAAGCTGCGCTTCGATCCCGCCGACGGAACGCGCGTCACGCTGATCGGCAACTATCAGTATCAGCC
>DASXPO010000198.1:0-16821 GCA_036493535.1 Casimicrobiaceae bacterium | reverse complement strand
AAAAAGACATAGTTATGCGTGGGATCGCCGGGCGCAACGGGCGAGGCGACCGGCCCCGTTACCGTCGGGTTCGGGACTGCCGCCAACGCCGTCGAGGACACAATCGCAAAACACGCGAGCGCCATCCGGCGAACGATCGATGGAAAAAGACGATGAAAACGAACGACACGACTCTCGACCACGGCGAACCTCCTTTGCGCTAGGAACGCGAGAGCGCGACAATTGCCCTCTCTGCGTGCAGGGAATTTCGGTCTTAGAACGAGCGCTGCCGAAGAGCGCGCAGCGCGCGGCCGCTGCAGCTTAGAGCGGAAGCGCTGAAAAAGTCCTGAACGCCGTACTGACGGCCGTGGCGTGATCCCAGCCCCCGCCCAGCGCCTTGTAGAGTTGCACGACGTTGACGAGGCTGTTCCGGCGCGCTTGCACAAGCAGCAACTGGGCCGCGTACAGGCTGCTGTCGGCGTCGATCACCTCGAAATACGATGAATAGCCGACTTCATAGCGGCGTAGAATTCGCGCGCTCGCATCCTGTAGCGCCTTGACCTGCTGCTCTTGCGCGCGCAGTTGTTCCTCGTAGTGTTGCCGTGCCACGAGCGCGTCCGACACTTCTCGAAAGGCCTGCGCGACCGCGCTCTGGTACTGCAGCAGCGCTTGTTCAGCGCGCGCTTGCGTCGCTTCGACCTGATACCGATTGCGCTGCGCATTGATCAGCGGTTGCAGCACATCGAGACCGATTCCCCAAATCTTCGTCGGCCCCGTGAACAGCCGCGATAAATCGAGGCTCTCCCAGCCGAACAACCCGGTGAGCGAAATCGTCGGGAAAAGCGCGGCCTTGGCCGCGCGTATGTTCGCGGTCGCACCAATAAGAATCGCTTCCGCCTGGCGCAGATCGGGACGCCGTTCGAGCAGCGACGACGGCAATCCGGGCGGCACGTCCGGCGGCGGCGGAAGCGCCTGGAGATCGATATCGGGACGGGTGATCGGCGCGGGATTTTCACCGAGCAGAATGCGCAGACGATTTTCCGTTTGCGCGATCTGGCGTTTCAAGTCGGCTGCAATGGCCTGCGTTCCGGCGAGGCTCGCATCGGCGCGATTGACGTCGACAGCCGCCGCGGCGCCATTCCGCAGCCGGCTTTGCGTGAGATCGAGAAAGCGCTGGCGAACCCCGACCGTCCGCTGCGTGATGCGCAGTTGTTGATCGAACGAGATCAAGTCGAAGTACGCGGTGGCCGTATCGCCTACGAGGCTCGACGTCACGCCATCGCGCGCGAACTCCGTCGCGAGCAGATTGGAGCGCGCCGCATCGGAAAGGCTCGAAAGACGGCCCCATAGGTCCAGCTCGAACGACAATTGCGCCTCGGCCGAAAACAATTGCCCGGTCGCGTAATCGCCGGACTGGAACACGCGTCCGCGCTGCCCATTGATGTCGGCGTTCACCTGCGGAAATTGCGCAACGCGAACGATCGCCGCCTGTGCCCTCGCTTCCGACACACGCGCTGCCGCAATCTTGACGTCTCGATTCTGGTCGACGGCGGTCTTGAGCAGATCGCGCAGCGTCGGATCGCGATAGACGTCCCACCAGGACAGATCGGCAAGCGATTCCTTCGTGGGCACGCCGACTTGGTCGCGAAAGGCATCGGGCACATCGAGGGCGGGCGGCGAATACTGCGGACCGATCGCGCAGGAAGCGAGCAAGACGCCGAGCAAAGGAATGGACCGTCTTGTCATCGCTATTCGCCGCTGCTCGGCTCGCTCGCGGCGTTGGGCGCCGCATCGCCACGTGCCGGCGTCACCGCTTCTTCGTTTCGAAACGGCATCTTGCGCTCGCTTACGCGCTGAACGATGACATAAAAGATCGGGATTACGACGATGCCGAGAATCGTCGCGAACAGCATCCCGAAGACCACCGTAGTCCCGATCGATTGCCGTGCGCCCGCGCCGGCGCCGGTCGCAATTGCGAGAGGCAACGTGCCGAAAATAAATGCGAACGACGTCATCAGAATCGGACGAAGCCGAAGAAAGGCGCCTTCCTTCGCGGCCTCGACAATCGACAGCCCCCGCTCGCGGGCGATTTTCGCGAATTCGACGATCAAGATGGCGTTTTTCGCGGCGAGACCGATCAGCATGATCAAGCCGATCTGCGCGTAGACATTGCTCACCGACGAGCGCAGCCAAAGCCCCGTGAACGCGCCCAGCACGCCGAATGGAATCACCAGCAAGATCGCGACGGGCATTGCCCAGCTCTCGTACAACGCCGCGAGCACGAGGAATACGAACATCAGCGACAGCGCAAAGACGTAGCCCGTCTGGCCGCCGGTTTTCTTCTCCTGATAGATCGAGCCGGTCCATTCGTACGCGTAGCCGGCCGGGAGCGCCTGCGCGAGCTCCTCCATCGCAGCCGCCGCCTGACCCGAGCTGTACCCGGGCGCCGGCGAGCCATTGATCGTCGCGGCGCGATACAGGTTGTAACGCTCGAGATATTCGGGACCGCTGATAGAACGCTGCGCAAGCACGGAACCCAGCGGAATCATGTCGCCGTCGGCGTTGCGGACGTAATAGCGGTTGATGTCGCCCGGTTCGGCGCGCGCATAGCCCTCGGCTTGCGCCTGGACCCGGAAGGTTCGCCCGAACAAGTTGAAGTCGTTGACGTAGTAACTGCCCATGAACATCTGCAACGTGAAAAACACGTCGCTCAACGAAAGGCCATTCGACTTGACCTTGTCGCGGTCGACCTCGTACTCGATTTGCGGCGTGCGGTCGTCGTAGTTCGCGAAAATGAAGCCGAACTCGGGTCGTTTGCGCGCCTCGGCCAGGAACTGCTGCAGCGTTTGCGCAAATGCACTCGCGTCCCCGCCGCCGCTGTCCTGCAGGATGAACTCGAATCCACCCGTCGTGCTCAAGCCGCGAATCGGCGGCGGGTTCAGCACGAGCGCGTTCGCATCCTTGATTTCCCGGTTGAGCCGCGCGCCGAGCGCACGCAGAATCTCGGGACCGCTCTGGCCTTCCTTGTCGCGCTCGCTCCATGGCTTGAAGCGGATGAATGTCGTCGAGTTGTACGACGTCGTGAGTCCGGTCAGCAGATTGAAGCCGACGAGCGATGCCACGCCGTCGATACCGGGAATTTCGTGGGCAATCCGATTCACGTCGTTGACCGCCGCATTGGTCCGCTCGAGCGATGCACCCGGCGGAAGCTGGAGAACCGCGAACATGTAGCCCTGATCCTCGTCGGGGACGAGTCCGGTGGGACGCGTCTTGACGAGTCCATAGAGCACGCCCAGCAGCACGACGAAAGTGAGTGCGACGAGCGCCGCATGGCGCGCGAGCTTCACGACCGATTCGCTGTAGCGATTCCTGAACGATTCGAATGCGCGGTTGAACAGTTCGAAAAAGCGCGCGAGCGGTCCGGAATGGTCGCTATGCGCGGCAGGGCGGAGCAGCAGCGCACAGAGCGCCGGCGTGAGCGTCAGCGCGACGACTGCCGACAGCGCCACCGACGTCGCGAGCGTCAGCGCGAATTGCTTGTAAAGCTGCCCGGTCAAGCCGCCGACGAATGCGACCGGAATGAACACGGCGATCAGCGACAGCGCAATCGCGACCACCGGTGCGCCGACGTCCGCCATCGCCTCCCTGGCCGCCTGCGCCGGCGGCACATTCTGCTCGTCGAGGCGGTGCTGCACCGCTTCGACCACGACAATCGCGTCGTCGACCACGGTGCCGATCGCCAAGGCCAAGCCGAACAACGTCAGCGTGTTGATCGAAAAGCCGAGAGCCGAGAACGCCGCAAAAGTCCCGACGAGCGACACCGGCACCGCCAGCATTGGGATCAAAGTGGCGCGCCAGGTCTGCAGGAACAGGAACACGACGAACATCACGAGGACGAACGCCACGCCGAGAGTCTTCACGACCTCGCGCAGCGACTCGGTGACAAACGGCGTCGTACTGTACGGTACCGACCACACCATCCCTTCGGGGAAGCGCTGCGCGAGCGCGGTCATCGTTCGCGTCACTTGCTTTGCGACGTCGAGCGCATTGGCGTCGGGCTGCAAAAAAATGCCGACGAACACGCCGGGCACGCCGTTTTCCTGCACGTTGATGCTGTAGTCCGCGCCGCCCAACTCGACGCGCGCGACATCGCGCAAGCGCACGAGCTGTCCGCCGGTCGCGCCGCGCAGAATCATGTTCTCGTATTGCGAGGGATCGGTGAGGCGGCCTTTCACCGTCACCGAATACTGCATCTGCTGCCCTGTCGGGACCGGCGGCACCCCGATGCGGCCGGCCGGCGCGACGACGTTCTGCTCCTGCACGACGCGCTGGATGTCCGAGGCGGTGACGCCGAGCCGCGCCATCTTGTCGGGATCGACCCAAATGCGCATGCTGAAATCGCGTGCGCCGAAGATGCGAACGAGCCCGACCCCCGGGATGCGGCCGAGCGCATCCTGCAAATTCAATAGCGCGTAGTTCGAAAGAAACGTCGTGTCGAAGCGGTGCTCCGGCGAAGTGAGCGCAATGACCTCCAGAAAGTCGGTCGATTGCTTGCGCACGATCACGCCTTGCCGAATCACGTCGGAAGGAAGCGAGCTTTGCGCGACGGACAGGCGGTTTTGCACGTCGACCGCGGCCAGATCCTGATTCGTGCCGACGTCGAACGTGATGATCAAGCTGTACGACCCATCGTTCGCGCTCTTCGAGTCCATGTACAGCATGTTCTTCGCGCCGTTGATCTGCTGCTCGATCGGCGCGGCGACCGATTGCACGACGACGTCGGCATTCGCGCCGGGGAACGTCGTCTGAACCTGCACCTGCGGCGGGACGATTTGCGGATATTGAGAGATGGGAAGACCGAATCCCGCGAGCGCACCGGCAAGCGTGATGATGAGCGAGACAACCGTCGAGAAGACCGGACGATCGATGAAGAAGTTGAACATTCGGGCCCTACTTGGCCGCTGGAGCGGCAGGCGCCGGTGCGCCCGGCACGGTAACGGTTTGCGCGGGCGCCGCCTTGCCGGATTCATCTTGCGCCGGCACGGGTTTCACCACGGCGCCGGGTCGAAATTTCGAAATGCCGTCGACGACGACCATCTCGTTGGGATTGAGTCCCTTGTCGACGAGCCAGTCGCCGCCGATGCGCGTCTTCGCGACGATTTCTCGTGGCGTCGCTTTGTTGTCGGGTCCGACGACGAACACCGACTGTGTGCCCAACAGCTCGGTGACCGCTTTCTGCGGCACACGGAGCGCTTTCGGGGCCTCGCGCGCCGGCAGCACCACGCGAACGAACTGTCCGGGTCGAAGCGAATGCTCGGGATTCGGGACAGCGATGCGGACGTGCAGCGTTCCGTTTTTCGGATCGACGGCGGCATCGACGAAATCGAGCCGGCCGCGATGCGGATAATCGCTGCCGTCGATCAGCTTGATTCGAAACGGCGTTCCCTCGTTCGGCGACTTGCCCGAGAGATTGCCCAACAGCTGTTTGAGCTGGATCAGCTTTTGCTCGCCGACGGTGAAGTTCACGTGAATCGGATCGACCGAATAGAGCGTCGTCAGGAGCGTCGTCGATGCATTGACGAGTCCGCCGGGTCGGATCAAGGCCTTGCTGACAACGCCTTCGCGCGGCGCGCGCACCGTTGCATACGCAAGATTCAGTTCGGCGGTGCGCACTTGCGCGCGCATCGCCTCGACACTGGCGGCATCGCTATGCTGCTTCGCGAATGCCGCATCGTAGTCCTGTTTGCTGATCGCCTGATCGGTCAGCAGCGGCTCGGCGCGCGCGAGGTTTTGCTTCGAGTTCTCGAACGATGCTTGCGCCTGTGCGAGATTGGCTTTCGCCTGCTCGAGCGCGGTGAGAAACGGTTGCCGGTCGATGACGAACAAGAGCTCGTCTTTTTTCACCTGCGCGCCATCGCTGTAGGCTTGTCGCTCGAGGAGACCGCCGACGCGGGCGCGGATTTCGACGGTGTCGATCGCCTCGGTTTGTCCGACGTACTCCTCGAACACGGTCACCGCCGCCGGCACCATGCGGATCACCGCGACTTCCGGCGGTGGCGGCGGCGCGGGCGCGGCTTTGTCCCCGCACGCGGAGACTGCGAGGAGCGTCATTGCGAGCAGAGCAGCGCGGATGCGCGGCGCGGCGCAGCCTGACAATGCGCATAGTGGGGCCATGGGGCGTCGCATTTCGGGAAGGACCCGGAAAATCGCGCCCGGCCGAAATCGGCAAAGCGGGCCCACCGGCGGCGGGCTCGATGATTCTATATCGGCCACGCAGACCGCTCCGTGGCTACGCAAACACTTACATCCGACGAATGCGGGAATCCGACGAAAAAGCCCCGCGGCGAGGTGCGAGGCCTGAGCCGAGGCGCGTCCGGCTACTTGAGGCGCGCCGTCGCCTGGTTCGAATAGCCCGATGATTTGCGTACTGTAGGTAGACTTCGTACATCGAACGCGTCCGGGCCCGTCGCGATAAGCGACTCACCTCTATCGATGCTCGCCAAATCCGATCTCGCTGCGCGCTACATCGCGCTGCTCAAGAAATCGCTCGTCAACGAGCTCTACATCGAGAACGAGGCGCGCATCGTGCTCGTCGTCGACTCGCTATTGAACCGTCGGCCGTTCGAGCTCGGGCACCTGTACGGCATCAATCGCGAAGCGGCGCTGTTCTCATTGCTGCGCAAAGCAAAGGAGGATGGCAGCTCGATCGTTCTCAGGACGCGCCGGCCGGATGGAAGCTACGTGCCGGTCGCCGAGATGCGCAATTTCACCGAGCTCGCGCACACGATGGTCGGCAGGAAGCGGCTCGATAATCTGCAAGACTGCATCGAGACGATTCTCGCCGACGCGGTCCGCGGCGATTTTCTCGAAGCCGGCGTTTGGCGCGGTGGATCGTGCATTTTCATGCGCGGGATCCTTAGCGCATACAACGTGAGCGACCGCACGGTGTGGGTCGCCGATTCGTTCGAAGGCGTGCCGGCATCGACGCATCCCAACGACGCCGGCATCGATCTGAGCGTCGACGTGCTCCCCGTCCTGGCAGTGCCGCTCGAAGAGGTGCGGGAGCTGTTCAGTCGCTACGGCTTACTCGACGGACAGGTCGAATTTCTGAAAGGCTGGTTCAAGGATACGTTGCAGGCGGCACCGATCGATCGCCTCGCGCTGCTGCGGCTCGACGGCGACTTGTACGAATCGACGATGGACGCGCTCGTAGCGCTCTACGACAAGGTATCCGGCGGCGGCTTCGTCATTGTCGATGACTACTATTCCTGCGCCCCTTGCGGACGCGCGGTCGATGACTTTCGGGCAACGCGCGCCATCAGCGAGCCGATGCAGAAGATCGACGAGCAAAGCATATTCTGGCGCAAGAACGCTGCCTGATTGAGTTCGCGCACCGTCATCAGGAAGGTGAGCCGCCGACGCGCAGACTTGATTGGGCAATGGACCTGAACGCACCGAGACGGCCGGCAGAGTCGAGCGGCGGAGTGCGCAAATGTTGCTCGCGTCGTGTAAGAGAAAGGACCGATACGAAAACGCTTTAAATGTAGGCAAATTTCCGACGTCGTACGACGTTCGTGTCTGACATGCACCGCAACCACATCTGGGTGCAATGTCGAGTTGGGCCGCCGGGCCTGACACCACACGACCGATCAGTCATGGAATCCAAAGCATCGTTGGCGGGCTTGTTCGTGCATGACCTGCGCAACGCGCTCAGTCCGGCGCGCGCAGCGCTCGAGCTCTTGCAGCGCAGGGAGGCCGGCAACGAGTCGTTGCAGCCGGCATTGCGGACGA
Source organism: Casimicrobiaceae bacterium (assembly GCA_036493535.1). Lineage (GTDB taxonomy): Bacteria > Pseudomonadota > Gammaproteobacteria > Burkholderiales > Casimicrobiaceae > VBCG01. The sequence continues at coordinate 9,051 of DASXPO010000198.1, read as the reverse complement.
TGGAGCGCTCGCTTGCGGTCGCGCTCCAGACGATCGACCGATTTGTCGAGGCGCAACGCGTCATCGACGGAACGATGAAGTTGCAGGTCGTTGCATTCGACCTGGCCGGAATGGTCGAGCAGGCAATCGAGCTCGCCCGACCGTTGCTTGCCGAACGCGGTCAACGCGTCGCTTTAAAACGGGATGCCGACGACGTCCGCGTCGAGGGCGACGCGGTGCGCTCGATGCAAGTGCTGGCCCAGCTTATCCAGAATGCGGGTCTGGCGGGCGCCGACGGCGCGGTTATCGAAGTCAATGCGAGCGCCGACGGCGACCATGTCGAGATCGTGGTGCGCGAGCCGGTGCCGCGTATGGAGGTGTTCGACCCGGCAGAGGCGCTCGAGTCCTTGCGCGTGCCCGTGCGCACGCAGGGTTGGGCGCTCGCCATGGCTGGGCGGCTGATGGCGTTACAGCGGGGAGCGCTGGAAGGCGGCGTCGACGCGAAAAGCGGTTGCGTCGAATTTGTGATGACGATGCCGCGTTCAGCCACTGCCGCGGCCACCGGCCCATCGTCGCCGATGTCCGAACAGCAAGGGCTGGACGGCGACGGTACCCTTGCGCGTAACACGGCCGTGCCGCAGCGCATCTTGCTGGTGGATGACAACCACGCCGTGCGGAGCATTTACCGCGAGGCGCTCGAGGAGCTCGGCTACGACGTCACGCTGGCTGCCAACGGCGAAGACGCGTTGCGGGCAGTGGAAGGCTCGCTGCCCCAAGTCGCGCTGATCGATGTCCACTTGCCGACATTGAACGGATACCAACTCGCGCGTGCCTTGCGGGCGCGTCATCCCTCGAGTGGTATCAAGCTCGTGCTACTGAGCGGAATGACATTGGACGATGACATGATCCGCTTGTCGAAGAATGCGGGGTTCGATCATTGCGTCGACAAAAGCGCGGGCCCGAAAGCGATCGACGCATTGTTACGTCAATGACGCGGCGCGCCCCTACGCGCACTGCCGCGTTTGTCCGACAGCATGGCAACGATGGATTGGATGATGCTCTAGGCTCGCATCACCGATCGCATAGGAGGATTCCATGTTGGGATTGCAGTCGAACGAAGTCTCGGACGCCATCGATCTCCTGAAGAAGGACCATGAAACGGTCGAGGATCTCTTCGACCAGTTCGAGGACGCGAAGGAAAGCCAGAACGACGAGGAGATGGCAGCGCTTGTCGGCTCGATCTGCAGCGCGCTCACCGTACATGCCCAGATCGAGGAAGAGCTTTTCTATCCGGCGATTCGCAAGCTGCCGGAGGCCGGCGACATGGTCGACGAGGCCGCCGTCGAGCATCAATCGATCAAGGACCTGGTAACGCAGTTGGAAGCGATGCGCCCGGGCGACGACTTGTTCGAAGCGAAGGTGAAAGTGCTGTCCGAGTACGTCAAGCACCACGTGAAAGAGGAAGAGAGCGAGATATTCCCCGAGGCGAAAGACTCGGACATCGACCTCGAAGCGCTTGGCCGCAAGCTCGCGGAGCGGAAGAGCGAGTTGAGCGGCGAAGCGGGCGCGCCTTCGGCGCGCAAAGCCTCGACTGCGACAAAGCGACACGCACGCGCATCGTCACGCGCCAAGACGGCGAATCGGCGCACCGTCAGCGGGAAGAAAAAGTCGCGTTAGGTCCAGCAGGGCTGTGCTCAGCGAACTGAGCGTGTCTCCATCCAGCGGGAGGTGCTAAGCGAACCGAGCTATCGCAAAATGAGGCGAGCCTATTTTGCGCTCACGACCATTCGACGTGCTCCCACGCCGTGCCCTTATGATGCAGGCGGAAGTAGTAGTCGCGAATGGTCGCCACTTCCTGCGCGACGTTGAGTGGAAATCCCTTGCGTCCGCCGCGCTTGTCGGTCAACAAATCGTCGAGATAGCTCACGCAGCCGGTCTCCTCGGACCAAAGCGCCGCGATGCGATTCGCAACCCGTGGATATTTGACCTGTAAGTGCCGCGGCTGGACGTGCGGCGGCAGCTTGAGAATCCATTGAATGGTCACGGTGCGCAGCGACTCGGCCCCACCGGCCTTGCGCTTCCCTTGCCAATTCGTCGCCGTTTTTGTGACGGTGACAGCGGGAGTCAGCGACTCCTCGAGCGCCTTGCGCGCGTCTTTCAAGTCCACCTTCTCGAATTCGAACGCATCGGGGTTGCCGGGTGCGGACATGAAGTCCTCCTTCTCGCGTGCTTGCAGTTTACGCCCGATCCGGCCATCGAAATGGTCCGTGCGGCGATCCTAGCCGACAAAGGGCGCTTCGTGCGCAGACCGATCGCGAGCGGCGCATCGGGCCGACAAACGGCGTTGTCTGAGCGCAACAGCGAGCGTGTGCTGCTCGCTTTGTTCGCTATGGTGCGCGCGATTCGCAAACGTTCTTGATGCGACTGCGACGCGAAAAAAAAGCCGGGCGGGCGCCCGGCTTTCACTGCGATTCTTATGAGCGAGTCGGTTACACGCCTTGAATGTTGCTGGCTTGCTTGCCCTTGGGTCCGGTCGTTACTTCGAACGAGACCTTCTGTCCTTCCTTGAGCGTCTTGAAGCCCTGCATGTTAATCGCCGAGAAATGCGCGAACAAGTCTTCACCACCGCCATCGGGCGTGATAAAGCCAAAACCCTTCGCGTCGTTGAACCACTTTACAGTTCCAGTTGCCATTGTTGGTAATTCCTTAAGTACGAGAATAAAACGGGACGTTGCCCGACCGATGTTTCGATCTCAAGGAAAGTACGGCGGTAGAACGACTGACCGGCGGTCGTACAGAGCGTGCTTTACTGCTTGGAACAAAACACAGGCCGGCACTATACGCGGTTTTCCGATAAATGGCCAATCGGATCCAGAGGTTGCGGGCGACGAGTTTCAAAAATCCCACACCGAACGATCGTTCTGATCGGCGGCAAAACTCATTGGCCAAGCTCGCCACGGACCAGGGCCGCACCGGCAGCCAGCGCATGAAGCTTGCCGCGCGCCACTTCGCGGGACAGCGGCACCATCCCGCAGTTTGTGCACGGATAAAGCCGCTCGGCTTTGACATAGTCGAGCGCCGTGCGGATGACGCGAGCCACGTCCGCGGCGGACTCAACTTGCTCGCTCGCCACGTCGATTGCGCCGACCAGGACGTCCTTGCCTTCGAGCAATCCGATGAGCTCGATCGGCACCCGCGAGTTCGCGCATTCGAGCGATACCTGGCCGATCGTCGACCGAGCCAAGCGGGGGAAAGTCTGTTCGTACTGGCGCCACTCGCCGCCGAGGGTCTTTTTCCAGTCGACGTTCGCCTTGATGCCGTAGCCGTAGCAGATATGGACGGCGGTCGTGCATTGAAGTCCGGCGGCCGCGCGGTCGAGGGCCGCAATCCCCCAGTCGCGGACCTCGTCGAAATAGACGTTGAACGCGGGCTCGTCGAACTGAATCACGTCCGCGCCCGCCGCCTCGATGGCCCGGGCCTCGGCATTGAGTATTTCGGCGAATGCGAACGCGAGCTTTTCGCGGCTACGGTAGTAATCGTCGTAGAGCGTGTCGACCATCGTCATCGGGCCGGGTAGCGTGTACTTCACTCGCCGCTCCGTTTCTTGGCGCAGGAACGCGGCGTCGTCGACGTAGATCGGCTCGCGCCGCGCAACCGGGCCCACGACGACCGGCACGGCCGCATCGTAGCGATCGCGAATACGGACGGTTCGCTTATGTTCCCAATCGACGCCGTCCAGACCTTCGATGAACGTCGTCACGAAATGTCGCCGTGTCTGTTCCCCGTCCGTGACGATGTCGATCCCGGCATGCTCCTGGTCGAAAAGTGCGAGCCGCACGGCATCGCGCTTCCCTTGCGCCAGTGCCTCGCCCTCGAGCTTCCAGGGCGCCCAAAGCGCTTTTGGCTCCGCCAGCCAAGTGGGCTTCGGCAAGCTCCCCGCGATCGTCGTTTGCAACAGTGACGGCATGGTCGATTCCTATCCAAAGTTCAACGCGACGCGAGCATAGCGGATGTCCGGCGGCGCCGCTTGACGCGGTTTGCGGGATAACGATGTTGTGGTCAGGCCACTTGACCAACCCGGCGTCGCGTTTTAACGTTCGGCGCCCGACCTTCGGTCCGAAGGACGCGGACTCGAAGCCCCGATGACGACCGTCCTTTACGCCGACTACGACTATCCCGACATCGAGCTCGAGCGCGCGCTGTTCCGTGAAGACGGCATCGACTTGGTGACGGCGCAATGCCAGACGGAGGAGCAGGTCATCGCCCATGGAAACGGATGCCGCGCGATTCTCTTGCAGTACGCACCGATCACTGAGGGGGTGCTTGCCGCGCTTCCGAGCGTCGGGATCGTGAGTCGGATCGGCGCCGGTTACGACACGATCGACACGGCAGCGTGCGCGCGGCGCGGTGTCTGGCTCGCCAACTCGCCCGATTACGGCGTCGGCGAAGTCGCCACGCATGCGCTTGCTTTGGCGCTGGCGTCCATTCGCAACGTGGTCGCTTATCACCGCGATATCGGCGCGGGCACCTGGCATTTCCTTTCTTCGGGACCGCTGCGCCGTCCGGGGGATCTGACCCTGGGGCTGGTCGGCCTCGGGCGCATCGGGAAGCGCATGGCGCACGTATCGCGCAACGTCTTCAAACACATCATTGCGTACGATCCTTACTTGATCGACGGCGACTTTCCGCCGTACGTGGAGCGGATGGGCACGCTCGACCATCTCGCGAGCCGATCCGACATCGTGTCGCTGCACACACCGCTCACCGATGAGACCCGCGGGCTGGTCGACGCCGAATTCTTCCGAGCAGCAAAGCGAGGTCTCACGCTCGTCAATACGTCCCGCGGCGCAGTCGTCGACGTGACGGAGCTGCTGGCCGCGCTCGACGCCGGCATCGTGGCCGGCGCGGCGCTCGACGTCCTGCCGACCGAACCCGTACTGCGGGATTCGCCGCTGCTTTCGCATCCGCGCGTCATCCTCACGCCGCACGCGGCATTCTTTTCCGTGGAAGCGGAGCGCGAATTGCGGCGCAAGGCCGCGCAGAATATCGTGAGCTGGTTTCGCCGCGGACGACCGGACTATCCGGTGGTCGTCGGGTCGCGCTAGAGGGCAACGGAATCCAATGGCTGCCGTAACGATCGCCGCCGTCGAAAAATGGTTCGGAACCACGCACGTGATCCGTGGCGTCGACATCGCGATTGCCGACGGAGAGTTCTGCGTGCTGGTTGGGCCATCGGGCTGCGGCAAGTCGACGCTGTTGCGCATGATCGCCGGCCTCGAGGAAATCTCCGCCGGGGAAATCTCGATCGGCGGTACCGTCGTGAACCGCATGCTCCCCAAAGAGCGCGACATCGCGATGGTGTTCCAGAATTACGCGCTCTATCCGCACATGACGGTGCGCGACAACATGTCGTTCGCGCTGATGCTCGCGAAAAAGCCCAAGGACGAGATCGCGAAGCATGTCGCCAAGGCAGCCGACATTCTCGGGCTCGAACCGTACCTCGACCGTTATCCACGCCAGCTCTCCGGTGGACAGCGGCAGCGTGTGGCGATGGGTCGTGCAATTGTCCGGATGCCTCAGGTGTTCCTCTTCGACGAGCCGTTGTCGAATCTCGATGCCAAGCTTCGAGTGCAGATGCGCACCGAGATCAAGGAATTGCATCAACGTCTCGTCACGACGTCGATTTACGTGACGCATGATCAGATCGAGGCGATGACGATGGCCGACCGGATCGTCGTCATGCGCGATGGCATCGTAGAGCAGGTCGGCGATCCGCTCACGCTCTACGACCATCCGGTCAACACGTTCGTCGCCGGCTTCATCGGCTCGCCGGCGATGAATATGATTCCAGGACTCGCGCGTGTGAACAGCGAGCGCGCGATCATCGAATTCCCGGGCGGCGTTTCATTGCCTGCGCCCCTCTCATCGCGAGCGGTCGACGGGCAGGCGGTACTCTATGGCGTTCGACCCGAGCACTGCCGTGTCACCGAGCGCGCCGGATTGCCCGCGGATGTGGTCGTCGTCGAGCCGACCGGCGCGGACACGCAACTGTTCTGCCGATTCAACGGACAGGAGCTGAGCGCGCTCGTGCGCGACCGGACGGCCTGCCGTCCGGGCGAGCACGTCGGACTGGATCCGGATCCGGCGCGTGCGCATCTTTTCGACTCGGCGAGCGGCCGGACGCTCGCCGCGTGACGCTTTCGAGACGTTTGCACCGAGACTACTTGTTGCATTTCTTTCCAGGAGGAGAAAGCCGTGACTGAATACAAACGCCGCAAATTTTTGAAGACATCGACAGGCGTGGCCGCCGGCGCGCTCGTCGGGCCGATGATCTGGGTCAAGGACGTCAACGCGCAGTGGAACAACGCGCCGGAGAAGGGCGCGAAGCTCCGCGTGCTGCGTTGGAGTCGGTTCGTCCAGGGCGACATCGATCAGTACATGAAGAACGTCGCCAAATTCCATGACAAATACGGAATCGAAGTGCGCGTCGATAACGAAGGCTGGGAAGACGTGCGGCCCAAGGCCGCGGTCGCGGCCAACACCGGCGCGGGTCCGGACATCATCCTGTCGACGAACGACGATGCCAATTTGTATCCGGAGAAGCTCGTCGACGTGACGGACGTCTGTAACTATCTGGGTTCCAAATACGGACCGTTCTATCCGGTGTGCGACCCTTATCTCAAGCCGGATGGCAAGAAATGGATCGGCGTGCCGCTGGGTGTCGCCGGCGTCTGCATGGTCTATCGGGAGAGTGCGATCAAGGCGGCCGGCTTCGACAGCTTTCCGAAAGACACCGACGGCTTCCTGAAGCTCTGCAAGGCGTTGAAAGAGAAGAATACGCCGGCGGGAATGGCGCTCGGCAACGCCACCGGCGACGGCAATACCTGGTGCCAATGGCTCGTATGGTCGTTCGGCGGCAAGCTGGTCGACACGAACAACAAGGTCGTGATCGACAGCCCCGAGACCATCAAGGCGCTCGAGTACGCAAAGGAGCTCTACGGCACGTTCGTGCCCGGCACGCTATCGTGGCTCGATCCGAACAACAACAAGGCATTCCTCGACGGCCAGCTGTTCGTCACGAACAACGGCATTTCGATCTACTACGCAGCGAAGAACTCGCAAGATCCGAAGTTGAAGGAGATGGCAGCGGACATCAACCACGCCAACATGCCGATCGGCCCGGTCGGCAAGCCGACGGAGTTCCAGCTGTTTTTCAATCAGATGATCTTCAAGTACTCGAAGTACCCGAAAGCGGCGAAGGAATTCCTGCGCTTCATGATGGAGCCCGAGCAGTTGGATCCATGGGTGCAGGCGTCGATCGGGTACGTGACGCCGGCGCTCAAGTACTACGAGAAGAATCCGATCTGGACTTCCGATCCGAAGCACACGCCTTATCGCAATTCGATGAACAACATGGTTCCGTCCGGTTATGCGGGGAAGATGGGCTATGCATCGGCGGGCGCGCTCGCGGACTTCATCATCGTGAACATGGTTGCGGAAGCGGCGTCGGGATCGAAGTCGCCGAAGGAGGCCGCGGAGCGGGCGCAGAAGCGCGCCGAACGCTATTACAAGGTATGACGTCGCGCCGGGAGTCGCCTTTCGTGGTCTTTTCGTGACGATGCTACGAGCGTTGAACCGGCGCCTCGGCCGGCGCCGGCTAACGCTCGCGATTTCATCGACCACTCCACGCCGTTTCGTCAATCGAGGCGCCCGTTAAAACGTTCAATGCCGGAATCTAAACTGTGGCTACCGCTGCTCCCGTTCTGACGCGCCGGTCCAATGGCGGCGGGAGTTGGCTCGACAATCGCCATATTCTCGGATTGCTTTTTCTTCTGCCGACGGCTGCGCTGCTGATTGCGTTTCTCACCTATCCGCTCGCCCTCGGGACGTGGCTGGGCTTCACCGACGCCAAGATCGGCCGCAGCGGCGAATTCATCGGCCTCGAGAACTTCGAATTCCTCTGGGGCGACTCGGTCACGCGGCTCGCGCTCTTCAACACGATCTTCTACACGACGGTCGCAAGCGTCATCAAGTTCGGACTCGGCTTGTGGCTCGCGTTGCTGCTGAACAAGCATCTGCCGTTCAAGGCGTTCCTCCGCGCAATCGTGCTGCTGCCGTTCATCGTGCCGACGGCGCTGTCCGCAATCGCCTTCTGGTGGATCTACGACTCGCAGTTTTCGATCATCAGCTGGGCGCTGGAACGGATGGGCGTCATCCACGGCTACATCGATTTCCTGGGCGATCCCTGGAACGCTCGCTTTTCGACGATCGCGGCGAACATCTGGCGCGGTGTGCCGTTCGTCGCAATCACGCTTCTCGCGGGCTTGCAGACGATTTCGCCGTCGTATTACGAAGCCGCGAGTCTCGACGGCGCGTCGCCGTGGCAACAATTCCGCCATGTGACGCTGCCGCTGCTGACGCCGATCATCGCCGTCGTGATGACGTTCTCCGTGCTGTTCACGTTCACGGACTTCCAGTTGATTTACGTACTGACGCGCGGTGGCCCGCTCAACGCGACACACTTGATGGCGACACTTTCGTTCCAACGGGCGATTCCGGGCGGCAGCCTCGGAGAAGGCGCCGCGATCGCGACGGCAATGGTTCCGTTTCTGCTGGCCGCGATCCTGTTTTCCTACTTCGGGCTCCAGCGAAGGGCCTGGCAGCAGGGCGGGAGCGACAAGTGAAGGAGGTTGCACTCGACACGCAAGGAATGCGCTATCTCGAGACCGCATGGCGCCGGTTTTTCACGCTCTGGCTGCCGCTTACCGTGTTCCTGTTCGTGCTGCTCTTTCCGTTCTACTGGATGATCATCACGACGTTCAAGCCGGACGAGGAGCTGCTGTCGCGCGAGGGGAATCCGTTCTGGGTTCACAACCCGACGCTCGCGCATATCAAGAAGCTTCTGTTCGACACCGCGTATCCGGATTGGCTTTGGAACACGCTCGTGATCTCGGTCGTCTCGACGGTTCTGTCCATCGCCTGCAGCGTGCTGGCCGCGTACTCGATCGAGCGACTGCGTTTCCGCGGCTCGCGCTACGTCGGCATGGCGATCTTTCTCGCCTATCTCGTCCC
>DASXPO010000197.1:0-13721 GCA_036493535.1 Casimicrobiaceae bacterium | reverse complement strand
GCGTACCGGCCGCGCGACGCCGGATCGAACATGAGTTCGCCTGCGACGACGCGCGCGAGCGCTTGTTGCAGATCGGCGCCGGGACGCTTGGCGTGGAAAACCAGCGGGACGGTTGCGTTCAAGCGGCCCCGCTCGGCTCGTCGAAGCGCAACGCCCCACGCTGCGATCGAATGGTGTCGAGCACGGCATCGCATTTTTGCAGCAAGTGGCCGCGCAATATCGTCGCGAGCCTTGCGCCGTCGCGCGCCTCGAGCGCAGCCACCATTTCGGTGTGCTCGCGCGCGGCCTTGTTCCATTTGTCGCGATCGAAATTGGAACGGAAGCGCAGATTCTGAATCCGCAGATTGAGCGTCGCATACACCTGCGTCAGCAGTCGATTGCATGCGGCGCGATTGATGCAGTCGTGGATCGCACGGTTCAGCCGGTAGTAGCCGGGGAGATCTTCGCGCGCGTGCGCTGCGAGCATCTCGAAGGTCAAGGCTTTGATCTCCGCGAGCTCTTCACCGGTGATGCGCCCGCACGCAAGTTCGCCGGACAACGCCTCGAGTCCGCCCATCACTTCGAAACTGTCGCGAATGTCCTGTTCCGAGAGGCTCACGACCTGTGCGCCCCTGTTGGGAGTGTGCTCGATCAGCCCGTCCGCGACGAGGAGCCGAAACGCCTCGCGAAGCGGCGTGCGCGAGACGCCCAGACGCGTTCCGAGCAACCGCTCGTTCAAGCGCATGCCGGCCGGCAACTCGCCTTCGGTGATCATTTGGCGCAACTGCTCGGCGATCGACGCGGGCAGGGTTTGGGACGGTGGCGCGGGAGCTGCCGTGACGCGACCATGGCCGTCCGGACGCAGATCAGGCATCTCGCTCATGTTGTATACCAAAAGACGCTAACGACCATTTCGAACGGCCTCACCGGCGCGGATAATCGACTGACTGGACTATGGGGCGATTATAGCCTCGCTGCGCGTTGCGGATTCCCTTGCGCTCGGACGCCGAAAGTCGGTACGATCCTACTTTGTATACCAGCCGCCGGCTCTTATCGCAGTCCGCCTGTGTTCGAGACCAGAATGCTCACGCTGGACAGTCACGCCTCGGGACGACACTTCCTGCAGATTCCGGGACCGACGAACGTTCCCGATCGCGTTTTGCGCGCGATCGACAACGCAACGATCGACCATCGCGGCCCTGAGTTCGCGGTCCTTGCCAAAGCGGTGCTCGCGGGGATGAAGCGCGTCTTCAAAACGCGGGCCGACGTGGTCATCTATCCGTCGTCGGGCACGGGTGCGTGGGAGGCGGCGCTCGTGAACACGCTATCGCCCGGCGACCAGGTGCTGATGGCCGAAACCGGGCATTTCGCGTCGCTGTGGAAGCGACTCGCCGAACGATTAGGGCTTGTCGTCCGCTTTCTTCCGGGCGATTGGCGCCACGGCGCGAACGCGGCGTTGATCCACACGGAGCTCGCGAACGACGGCGGGCACGCGATCAAGGCCGTGTGCGTCGTGCACAACGAAACGTCCACCGGCGTTGTATCGGATGTGCCCGTCGTTCGCAACGCGATCGACCGTGCCGGTCACCCCGCGCTGTTAATGGTGGACACGATTTCATCGCTCGGGTCGATCGATTATCGGCATGACGAATGGCGCGTCGATGTCGCAGTGGCGGGATCGCAGAAAGGATTGATGCTGCCGCCCGGGCTATCGTTCAACGCGATCGGCGCAAAAGCGCTGGCTGCGACGAAAACCGCAAAGCTATCGCGTTCGTACTGGGACTGGAACGAGATGCTTGCGATCAATGCGACCGGCTACTTTCCGTACACGCCCGCGACCAATCTACTGTATGGCCTGCACGAAGCGCTCGAGATGCTGTTCGATGAAGGGTTGGATGCCGTGTTCGAACGGCATGCGCGGCTCGCGGAGGCGACCCGGCGCGCGGTTCGGGGCTGGGGACTGGAAATCCTGTGCGCAGAGCCTTCCGAGTACAGCGGGTCGCTGACCGCGATCATGATGCCCGAAGGACACAATGCGGATGCTCTGCGCAAAGCGATCCTCGATCGCTACGATCTGTCGCTCGGACAGGGCCTCGGCAAACTGAGCGGCAAGATTTTTCGCATCGGGCATCTCGGCTGGCTCAACGATCTGATGCTGTGCGGAACGCTCGCTGGGGTGGAGATGGGCCTCGCGGCCGCACGCGTTCCCCATCGCAAGGGTGGCGTGCAGGCAGCGCTCGACTACCTCGCAGCGCCGGCGCCGGCGAGCGTCACTGTGATCGCATAACGCCGGTTTACGTTCGCGCGGACGTCCGACCGTGCGAACGCCATAATAGGCGGACGAATCTCGTTTGAGGAGGAAGTCATGTTCATGGAATCTCGGCTGCGATCACGGGCCGCACGAAACGCTGTTTCGAAACTCATCACGCTCGTCCTCTCGCTTGCGTTCGGATTCGCGGCGCTGCCGGCTTACGCGCAGCTGGAGATCAAGCTCGGCCATGTCGGTGAGCCGGGATCATTGTTCCAGAAAAGTGCCGATGAGTTTGCGAAGCGCGCCAACGCAAAGCTTGCAGGCAAGGCGAAAGTCGTCACGTATGGCTCGAGCCAGCTCGGTAGCGATGAAGAAATGATCCAGAAATTGAAGCTTGGCACGCTTGATATGGCGGTGCCGTCGACCGTGATGAGTTCGCAAGTCGATCTCTTCGGCATTTTCGAGATGCCCTACCTCGTCAAGGATCGTGCGCATATGGCACGCATCGAAAAGGAGATCTTCTGGTCGAAGCTCGAGCCGGAAGCGGAGAAAAAGGGCCTCAAGGTGATCGCAGTGTGGGAAAACGGGTTCCGCCAGATCACGAACAACAAGCATCCGATCAATGGTCCGTCCGACCTTGCCGGTATCAAACTGCGCGTGCCCGGAGGAAAGTGGCGCGTGAAAATGTTCCAGGCCTACGGAGCGAATCCCAGTCCGATGAAGTTCTCCGAGCTGTTTGCGGCGCTGCAGACCGGGGTGATGGACGGCGAAGAGAATCCGTTCACGCAAATCTATTCAGCCAAGCTTCAGGAAGTACAGAAATATTTATCGTTGTCCGGACATGTCTACACGCCCGCGTATTTGACCGTTGGAACCCGGAAATGGGAATCTCTTCCAGCCGACGTCCGTAAGGTGCTCGAGGATACGGCGAAGGAAACGCAGGCCTACGTCTATCAAACTGCAGCGCAGGACGATGGCGATCTCCTCGGGAAGCTGAAGCAAGCCGGCATGCAGGTGAACGAGGTCAACAAGGAGGCTTTCATCGCCGCGAGCAAGCCAATCTACGAAGAGTTCGGCAAGGAAGTGTCGGGCGCAAAGGAACTGATCGACCGCGCCGTCGCGCTCGGCAAGTGACGTGACGGATGCTCCTGTGGCTGCGGTCGACAGGCGGTCGATCGCAGCAGCGATGCATTACTTTCGTGCGGTGTATGGCGAGGTGCTCGAGTGGCTGATTGTGGCTTTGATGGTCATCCTCTTTGCCGAAGTGACCATCGGAGTCGTCTTTCGAATCATCGGGCAATCGCTTGCCTGGTACGACGAGGTCGCCTCGCACATGCTCGCATGGCTCACGTTCTACGGCGCCGCGCTCGCTTCAGTGAAGCGTGCGCACATCGGCTGCCCAGAAGTGGTGAACGCGTTGCCCTGGCACATCCGGCGATACGTCAATATCGTGGCCCAGTTGATCGTGATTGCGTTTTTTGTCATTCTCGGCGGTGTCGGGATTTGGATCATGCCGATTCTCGCCACCGATTCGCTGGTCAGCCTGCCGTGGCTTCCGCTGAGCGTCGTGCAGTCGGTCATTCCGATCTCGTCGATTTTGATCGTCATCGCCGAGTTGAGTTATCTCGTCGAGCTCGTCACCGCCACACGGCCGCCGCAGCGGGTCGAAAGTGGACCGGCGCTCGCCGATGGGCTGCATTGAAACCGTGAGCTTCGCATGGCGGTAATGTTGGGGTTGTTTGCGGCCGTGCTCGCATTGGTGCTCATCAATGTGCCGATCGCGGTGTCGCTGGGTGCCGTCGCGCTGATTGCGATGGTGACGACTCACGGCATCGACATCCTGCCGAACCTCGTCGTCGTCACCTACAACGGCGCCACGAGCTTTCCGCTGCTCGCGATTCCGCTGTTCATTCTTGCCGGCGCGATCATGAACGCTTCGGGCATCTCCCGGCGTCTGATTGCGTTTGCCTCTGCGTTATTCGGTTGGATTCGCGGCGGTCTCGCACATGTATCAATTGGGTCGATGATGTTCTTCGCCGAGATTTCGGGTTCCGCCGTCGCTGGCGTCGCCGCGTTAGGATCGATTCTGATTCCCGGAATGAAGGCGCAGGGCTATCCGCCCGCGCTCGCGGCGTCAACAATGTCCTCGGCAGCGACGCTTGCCGTCATCATTCCACCGTCAATTCCGATGATTCTGTACGCGGTGATGGCCGAGACGTCAGTCGTGCAAATGTTCGTCGCCGGCATCGTGCCGGGAATCATCGGCGGACTCGGCCTGATGGGCATGGCGTACTACTTCGCACGGCGCTACGACTTGCCGCGCGAAGCGTCGTTTTCGCTGCGCCGCGTGGGTACGGCGGGGCGAGATGCGCTATGGGCGTTTTTGATGCCCATCATCATTCTCGGCGGAATCTTCGGCGGCGTGGTCACCGCCACCGAAGGTGCAGCGCTGGCCGTCTGCGCAGCGCTCTTCGTGGGTCTCGTCATTTATCGCGAGCTCGATTTTAAACATCTATACACGGCGATATTGGAAGGCGGCATCCAGACGGCGGTGGTCATGCTGCTGGTCGCGACGAGTGCCTTGTTGGGCACGTACTTGTCCGAGGTCAGAGCGCCTCAGGACCTTGCGCGCGCGGTGTCGGAGCTGACTCAAAACAAATGGGTCGTGCTGGCGTTGCTGAACGTGCTGTTTCTTGTGCTCGGGATGTTCCTGCACTCGGCCGCCGCGATCATCCTGGTCGTGCCGGTCGTGATGCCGCTCGTTAGAACCGTTGGCATCGATCCGATTCACTTCGGCCTCATCGTAACCGTCAATCTCGGCATTGGGCAGCAGACGCCGCCCGTTGCAAGCGTGCTCATGGTCGCAAGCGCGATTGCCAAGGAATCGATTTGGGAAGTGACGCGTGTCAATGTTTGGTTCATCGGCGTGCTGCTCGCCGTGCTTCTCCTCGTCACGTACGTGCCAATCACGGGCCTCGGCCTGGTGCACCTCTTCTATCATTGATGTCCCCGACATCGGAACTCGTCCTGCTGGAACGCGATGGGCCGGTCGCGATGGTCTTGCTGAATCGTCCCGAGAAACTGAACGCGCTCACGAAGGCGATGTGGCGGCAGCTCGGCGCCACGATCGAGACCCTCGATCGCGACGACGATGTTCGCTGTGTCATCATCCGCGGCGCCGGCGAAAAGGCGTTCTCGCCCGGTAACGATATTGGCGAATTCGCGACCGAGCGCTCGAACAAAGCACAAGCGATCGAATACGGCCGCGCGATGCACACGACGGCCAATGCGCTCGCGTATTGTCGTCACCCGATGATTGCGCAGATCCATGGCATTTGCGTCGGTGGCGGTCTCGAAATCGCAGCGTTGTGCGACTTGCGCATTTGCGGCGAATCGAGCCGGTTCGGGGCACCCATCAAGAATCTCGGTCTCGTGATGGCGTATCCCGAGATGGCGCCGCTGGTGCGATTGGTCGGTCCCGCGATTGCACTGGAAATCCTTCTCGAAGGCCGCATTTTCGGTGCGCAGGAGGCGCTTGCGAAGCGGCTCGTCACGCGCGTCGTTGCCGATGATCAAGTCGCGATCGAAGCACGCGCAACGGCGCAACGGATTGCAGAGGGTGCACCGCTCGCGGCGCGCTGGCACAAGAAGTTCGCGCGCCGGCTCGCCGATCCGCGGCCCCTATCCGACGCCGAGTACGACGAGTGCTACGACTGCTTCGACACCGAGGATTTTCGCGTCGGCTACGAGGCCTTCTTGGCAAAGCGCAAGCCGGCCTTCCAAGGTAAGTGATGGCCCAAACCATGAACGTGAGCGCCGCAGGGCCGTCCCAAGGTGCGAACTGCGGCCCCTCGGGGGGTAGCGCAGCGGCGACAGTCGCAAGCGTGGGGGCACACCACTCGGGTCCGCTTGCCGGCATGCGCGTGCTCGAGCTCGCGCAGATCATGGCGGGGCCGACGTGTGGCATGCTGCTGGCCGACATGGGGGCCGATGTCATCAAGGTTGAGAAACTGCCCGGCGGCGACGACGCGCGCGACTACCGCGAGCCGCGAATGAACGGCGTGTCGGCACCGTTTCTCGTTCAGAATCGCAACAAGCGCGGCATTGCGCTGGACCTCAAGAATCCGCAAGGTCGCGACATTCTGTTGCGGCTCGTTCGCAACGCCGATGTGCTCACCGAAAACTTTCGCCGCGGAACGTTGGACAAGTTGGGCGTCGGCTACGCCGTGCTCTCGCGCGAAAATCCGCGGCTCGTCTACTGCGCAGTGTCGGGTTATGGACGCGAAGGCCCGTGGGCCGACAAAGGCGGCTTCGATTTGATCGCCCAGGGCTTCGCCGGCTTGATGTCGATCACCGGCGAGCCTGGCGGGCCGCCGGTCAAGAGCGGCAGCCCCGTCGCGGACATTAACGCGGGGTTGCTCGCGACGATCGGCATTCTGGCCGCTTACACCCACGCGCAAAAAACCGGGCAAGGTCAATTCGTCGACACGTCGTTGATGGAAGCCGCGTTGCAACAGACGTACTGGCACGCCGCATTCCACTTCGCCGAAGGTCGCTCGCCGGGACCGAGCGGCTCGGCACACGTTCTGACAGCGCCGTATCAGGCGTTTCGCGCACGCGATGGCTGGATCAACATCGGCGGCGCCAATCAAACGAATTGGGAACGCATCGCAGACGTGCTCGGCCATCCCGAGTGGCGCGATGATCCGCGCTTCGCCACGAACAGCGCGCGCATGCAGAACCTCGCGGCACTCACGGAACAGATCAGCGCGGTCCTCGCGACTCGCACGCGCGACGAATGGATCACGGCGTTCGACGCCGCCAGCGTTCCGGTCGGACCGGTTCACTCCATCGGCGAGGCGCTCACGCATCCGCAGACGCTCGCGCGGGGGATGGTCGTCGAGCTCGAGCATCCGCAAGCCGGACCCACGAAGGCGCTCGGTTGTCCGATTCATTTTTCGGCGACGCCGACGCAAATTACGCGTGCCGCGCCATTGCTCGGCGAACACACGCGCGCGGTGTTGCGGGAGACCGGCTACAGCGAGGGCGAAATCGATGCGCTCATCGCCGAGCATGTCGTCGTCGAGGCGGGCACGCCGACGATCGAACTGCGCTAGGAGCGCGGTGCAGCGGTTCCGACCGTCTCGATCGACCGCGATGCCGCGGACGTGAGCACGGCGTCGCGCGCGCTCTTCGGTAGCGCCGCAACGGTTCGCACGCGTTCGTAAAAACGCGGCAGGTCGTTGCCCGATTCGGACAACAACTCGCGAAACGCGGGTATGCGATCGGTATAGATGGCGATTGCGGCAAGGCTCGCGTTATTCGGGTCTTGCGCGAACCAGCGGTCGTATCCGGCGAGTCCCGGTTCCCCTGCCTTCACGCGCTCGTAATCGGCTTTCATTGCCGCGAACGCTTCGAGCTTTGCTCGGTGTTTGTCCTCGTCGCTCGCGTTACCGGCATAGATTGCGATCAGCCGATCGCGCGCGTTGTGCACGATGCCGCGAAACGCCTCACGAAGCTTCTGGTTGCGCGCCGCTTGCGCTTCGAGCTTCGGATTCGGATGTGCGGCGAGCCAGCGCTCGACGCCGACTTCCTCGACGGTCGTCGCGAACGATTCATTGAATACGGAATCGTCCTTCACATAGAGCGCTTGATGCGCGAGCTCGTGGAAGATCAAGCGGGCGACCTCGGTTTCAGGCCAGCTGACGAACGACGACAGCACCGGGTCGTCGAAATAGCCGAGCGTCGAGTAGGCGGGAACGCCGGACACGTGAACATCATCGCCATTGGCGCGAAGCCGAATCGCCTCTGCGCGAGCCTGGTCCTCGCTGAAGTAACCGCGATAGTTGACGCATCCCGCAACCGGAAAGCACCACTGGCGCGGCGTCAGCGACAACGACGGCGCGGCGAACACGTTCCACAACACGAATTGCCGTCCGAGATCGGTGTAGCGCGTGTAGCTGCCGTTGTCCGGAAGGCCGAGCTCCCGGCTCGCGAATGCCCGGATCTCGCGTACGCGCCCCAGTCGCAACGCAAGCGCTCGATCGCCACCGTCGATCACCTCGGGAATCGGGCGCGCGCGAGCGAGCAGGTCCATTTGCCCGGCGGCGCCTTGCCAATAAAAATCGACGGTGTCCACGGCGCTGCAGCCGGCAAGGAGCGCCGCGCCGATGATCAACCATGGTGTTCCGAAATGACGCAATTTGCAGCTACCCATCACTTGCTGATTTCTCCGCTTGCCATGCTCGACTTGCGCGACGCGCCGCGGCTCAGGAATCGGGCCAGTCGCGCGATGCCCTCCTCGATTTTCGCCTGGCCGATTGTATAAGCGAAACGCACGTGCGCGCTCGCCCGATGACGGCCGAAGTCGATGCCGGGCGTGATCGCAACACCCGCGCCTTCGAGTGCGTCGCGGCAAAAACGTTCACTGTCGTCGCAAAATCGCGAGCAATCGGCGTAGACGAAGAAGCCGCCGTCGGGCGTCACAGGAACCCCGAAGCCGAGCGAACGAAGCGCGGGCACCAGGAGATCGCGACGCGAGCGGAATGCGAGCCGCCGCTCTTCGAGAAGCGCGAGCGTGTCGGGGCGAAAACACGCGAGCGCTGCCCGTTGCGACAGCGTCGGTGGCGAGATATAGAGGTTCTGCGCCAGCTTTTCCAGGTCGCGTACATGGTGTTTCGGCGCGACGACCCAACCGAGTCGCCACCCCGTCATGTTGAAGTACTTCGAGAAGCTCGAGATGACGAATGCGTCATCGGTGAACGTGAGCGCGCTCCGCGGCGCGTGGTCGTAGGTAAGTCCGAGATAGATTTCATCGACGATCAGGCGTCCGCCCAAACGCGCCACCATCGCGACGACACGTTTCATCTCGTCGGCTGTCATGCTCGTGCCGGTCGGATTGGACGGAGACGCCACGAGCGCACCGCGCGTCAGCGGCGACCAATTCCGCTCGATCAAGTCGGCAGTGAGCTGATAATTGGATTCGGGACCGACAGGAATGCCGATCGGCTCGCCTTCGAGCACCCGAACGAAATGGCGCGTGCAGGGATAGCCTGGGTCGGCGAGCAGGATTCGCTCGTCGCGGTTCACGAGCAAAGCGTTCACGAGCAATAGCGCGGCCGACGACCCGGCGGTGACGATCACCCGTTCGGCATCGACCGAAACGCCATAGTGGTCGGCGTAATGCGCGGCGATCGCCGCGCGCAACTCGGGCAGGCCGAGCGCCGAGGTGTAATAGATGTCCCCCTGAGCGATCGCGCGCTGCGCTTCGGCCAGCACCGGGGCGGGGGTCGGAAAGTCGGGCTCGCCGATCTCCATGTGGATGACCGTGCGACCCGCCGCCTCGAGCGCCCGCGCGGCGGTCTGGACCTCCATGACGTGGAAGGGCGCAATCTCGGCCATGCGGGCCGCGATCCGGGTGCGAAACTCCATCGAAAGTGGTAGCGCGCGGGAAGGCTATAAAGCGTTATCGTAACGCCCCAATGGATACGAAGGCGAATCGACGGAATTTGGCGCGCGCGTCGAGCGGATTTTTGATCATGATGTTCGCGACCACCGCGCTGCCGGCCGCCGCCACGATCTATAAATGCCAAGGCACGAGCGGCGCTTCGGTGTACCAGGACGAGCCTTGCCCCGCCGGCAAGGAATTGCGCGATTTCGACAAGGATCCTCCAACCGTTTCGGTGATGCCTTTGAGTCCGCCGGCCGGAACCACCACCTTACGTCAAACGCCGCCGCAGCCGGCGTCTCAGCCGGCGAAGATCAAGAGCGGCGCGCGCGCCAAGACGGGCTCGGTGGCAGGCAATCCCGCGGACCGAAAATTTCTTGCGCCCGGCATCAACGAGGGCGAAGTCCTGACGCGCGTGGGCACACCGGACATCAAAAGCGGTGGCGGTGCAAAGAAGATCGCGCGCTGGACTTATCTGCCCGTGCCCGAAGATCCGGGAACCATCACCACGTTGACGTTCGAGCATGGCCGTCTCGTGGAGGTCGAGCGCAAAGTCGTCAGGTAGCGGATGCGCGCGCTCGTCCAACGCGTACGCAATGCAAGCGTCACGGTCGAAGGGAACACCGTCGGCTCGATTGGCGCCGGCATGCTCGTGCTGGTCGGCATTGCCGACGGTGACTCGAGCGAGGATCGCGATTGGATCGCGCACAAGCTCGTCAACCTGCGGATCTTCGACGACGAAGCCGGAATCATGAATAAATCGCTCCGCGACGTCGCCGGCGATATTCTCGCCGTATCGCAATTCACGCTCTACGGATCGACCCGCAAAGGTCACCGGCCTTCATGGTCGGCGGCCGCGCGACCCGAAATCGCGCAGCCGATTTTTGATGCGTTCCTTGCAACGCTACACGCCGCTCTCGGAAGACCGGTTGCGACCGGCGTGTTCGGCGCGCATATGGAAGTCGCGCTCGTCAACGACGGCCCGGTGACGATTGCCCTCGATTCGCGTACGCGGGAATAGCGCCGGCCGGCGCCGCGGGCTCGCGTTGCAGCGATCGCCGCCGCAATGCGCCGTCGACGCTGTAGCGACCCGGTCCCAATGCATACAGGAGCAGGAAGCCGCCGAGGATCGTCACGTTCTTCATGAAGTTGATGTGGTTCGCAGCCCGCTCGGCGCCTTCCATCCGCCAGAAGCCGTGAAAGATCGGCGTGATGACGAGGAGAAACACGACGAATGCAGCAGCGGCCCACCGTGTTTTCCATCCCAACAGGATCGCGAGACCCCCGCCGAGCTCGATCAGTATCGCGATTACCGTTGCAAATTCCGGTAACGGAACGCCCTTCGATTCGATCATGTGCTCCGTTCCGGAAAAGCCGATCAGCTTGCCGAAGCCGGACGTAATGAAGATGACCGACATCAGGACGCGCCCGATCAATGCCGCGGTGTCGTTTTGCCCACTCATGATGCCTCCGATTTAATCGCGAGAGTCTTTCCTCGTTGATGAAAATGTGCTGGTTCTTAGACGGTCGCGCTCGCCGGTTGACGATGCGCAACGACGGCATGCATGAGAACGCCGAGCACTGCCAGCGTCCACGCGATAACCGGGCCCGTCGGCAAGTCGAGAGACGTCGAGACCAACAGCCCGACGACGTAACCGGCGATGCCAAGCGACCATGCCATTGGGAGGCGTCGCGCCGAGAGATTGCGCGTGGCGAGCGGCGGCACGATCAGCGTCGCGAACACGAGATACACGCCGACAAGTTGCACCGATACGGTGACTGCGCATGCGAATAAAAGGTAGAACCCGATGCGACCCAATCGCTCGCGCATGCCGAACCACAGCGCGAGAATCGCAGCGTAGATGAGCGCCGCCCACAGAAGTTGCTGCGTTTGGACCCACAGGATCTGCCCGACGAGAAGGTCGCGCAAATGCTCGCTGCCGTGCACATTGCTGGACAGCAGCAGAATTCCGCCCGTCGCGGCGAGCACGAATACGACTCCTATCACTGCTTCCTGAACGTCGGGCCATCGTCGCTCGGTCCATGTCAACAGCAAAGCGCCGCCCAGAGCCGCAACGAGCGCCGCAACTTGCACCGCGATTCCTTCGGGCTCGAATCCCAGCCGATCGGCGAGCAACACGCCACATCCAGCGATTTGCGCAATGGCGAGGTCGATGAAGACGATTCCACGGGCGAGCACCTGCGTGCCGAGTGGGACGTGCGTCGCGGTCACGAGCAGTCCCGCAAGCAGCGCCGGCAAGAGAATCGACAGGTCGACCGGCGCGAAGTTCATCCGATGGCCTTCAGCAGGCGGGCCAGCGTGTCGTCGAACAGGCTGAACAGGTCCTTTGCCTCCGCGTCCCCACCCACCGTGAAGGGCAGCGCCACCGCCGGAATCTTGGCGCGTTCGGCGATCCAGTGCGAGGCGCGGTCGCTTTGATAGGCGGCCCGGATGACCATCTTGACCGGTTGTCGCTGGACCGTCGATAGCACCTCGGACAAGTACGATACGGTCGGCTCGACACCCGGCTTCGGCTCGAGCGAAGCGACCTCCTTCAACCCGAGCCATGCGATCAAATACGTGAACGCCTTGTGTTGAACCAGAATCGGCACGCCCCGCAGCGGCGCCCCTTCGCGCTCCCAGCGTGTTATTGCGGCGCGCCATTTGTCGTCGAATGTTTTGTAGCGCGCTCGATACGATTCGGCATTCGCGGGATCGATCTCGGCCAGGCGTGCAGAAAGCGCAGCAGCGACGCGGCCAATGTTGCGCGGATCGGTTTGAATGTGCGGATCGCCGGCGGCATGCACGTCGCCTTCGGCGCGGTCGAGTCGCGCCGGTTTATCGAGCAGCGTCACGTAATTCGCCGCTTCGAAATAGCCGGGCTGTCCCGCGCGAAGCTGCGGATTGCCGGCCTGCTGCAAGACAAGCGGCAGCCAGCCAATCTCCAATTCCGCGCCGGTCGCGACGACGAGGTCCGCGTTGCGCGCTCGCGCAATCAAGCTCGGCTTCGCTTCGATGTGATGCGGATCCTGCGTGGCGCTCGTCGCGACGTAAACCTTCACGCCGTCGCCGCCGAGCTCGTTGACCAATGCGCCCCACTCGGGCACCGTCGCAAACACGTTCAATGCCGCGCACGCCGGCGTGACGATCGCGACCAGCGCGGCGGCGGCAAACCATTTCAATGAGCGATGCATGGCGTTTCTCCGTCAGAATTTGTGCGCGGGATGCGCGCCGAGACTCAGGATGTATTGCAGGAGAATTTGGTTGTCGGTGAAATCGGGACGCGTCTTGCTTTGCGCGTATTGAATCCGAAAGCGACTGAACTCCGACGGCGTGTAGTCGAGCATCACCGTCGCGCGTTCGGGATGGAACGCAGTTGTCGCCAGGAGCTCATCGTTGACGCCGTAATCGGGATCGCCGGGGTTCAGGCGGTCATAGCGCAAGCCGACGCGCCACATCGGCATGAACTGCCAGATGCCTTGCAGATACCAGCCGGTTTGCGCGGATTGGTACGAACCCATCTGTGTGAGCCCGAGCGATCCGTCGGCGTCGTACGTCAAATCGCCGCTCTCGCGCCGCCAGAAATATTCGCCCTGCGCTTTGAAGTTCGTGAGCTGAGCGTTCCCGGTCGGCGCGTATTTCCAGACGAAGTCCGCGATCGCGATGTGGCTCGTCCCGGAAAACGCAACGTTCGCAAGATTGCCGGCGGCGTCCGGCAGCGTCGCGTCGCGATTCGATGCGCGCGTTTGCAGATACGACAATCCCGCGCGCCAGCTCGCGTTGTCGCCGATGTCGCCGCCCGTGTGCGCGAACAAAGTGCCGGCGCCGACGCTATTGCTGTTGCGGGGGCTGCCCGGAAACGCGTCACCATTGCCGATCTCGGCACCCAGTTCGAGGAACGTGTCGGTCGGCGCCACCCATTTGACTTGCGCGCCGTCCTGGGCGAACTGACCGCCGAGAAACGCTTGATACGCGAGCGGCGCATCCTGGAAATCCCAGACATGCTGATGCTGCTCGTTCAGATAGCCGATGCCCGAAAAGAA
>DASXPO010000196.1:0-7305 GCA_036493535.1 Casimicrobiaceae bacterium | reverse complement strand
TTCGATCACCGATTCGACGCATTTCCGCGCGCCGACGATGACGCTCACGCATCACGGCGGGATGGACATCGAAGAGCTCGACAAGAACCTCGTCGCAACCGTCCCTTTCGATCCGCTGACTGGACTCAAGGCATTCGTCGTCGCGAACGCGCTTTCCGAGCTCAATGCGCCAAAGGAATTGATCTCGCCGCTGGTGCAACAGCTGCCCAAGCTGTGGGAGCTGTTCCACGATTTCGGCATGACGACGCTCGAACTGAATCCGATTCGCATGCGGCCCGATCGGCAGGGCCGTCTCACTCCTGTCGCGTGCGATTTCAAGTGTGGCTTCGATCGCGACGATCCACGTTGGCAACGGCTCGGCTTGCCCGCGCACGTATTTGCCGTCGACTACTCCGATTTCGAGCAGGAGATCAATCAGCTCCGCACCTATCAGGGACAGAGCGATGTCTACGTCATCAATTCGGCGGGGACAATCCTCGCGCCGACGTTCGGCGGCGGCGCGAACTCACTCGTCACCGAGATGCTCGGCGACGACGCGATCATCTCGTCGGATTTCGGCGGCAATCCGCCGTACGAAAAGATGAAGCAGGTCGCGAGCATTTGCTTCAAGCACTGGCTCAAGCAGTCGAACGTGCTATTCATCATCGGCGGCAAGTCCAACAACACCGACATCTTCGAGACGTTCCGCGCGATGGCTGACGCGCTGCGCGAGCATTTCAGTCGACATGGACCCACGCCGCTGTTCGTGGTCATCGGCCGCGGCGGTCCGAATCTGATCCGTGGCATGGGCGTGATGCGCGACACGATGGAGGCGCTCGGGGTGCCGTATCGCATTTTCGGCTTCGATTCCGACATGAGCGAAGTAGTGGACTACGCGCGCAAAGTCAACGACTGGATGAGGGCGGGCGGGCGCGCGCAACTTGCGGCTAAGCTGGGTACCGATCGCGCCACCGTGGCCGCGTGACGATTCGCTTCAAACGAACGCGCAGGAGCGATCATGTACAGACAGGGAATCGCGGACTTCAAGTACTACGTCGGCATCAGCTCGCTCGCGCAGGTGGCGACGCGCGACGATCGCGTTTGCGTGTTGAACATCCTCGGCGGCGAGTCGAGCGAAGTCACGCCCGTCGGCCACGAATATTCCGGCGGCAATGTCGTATACGGCACATCGCCGGGACGCGGCGGCCAGGTGCTGGAGACGAAAATCGGCAACGTTCCCGTCTACAACAATGTGCGTGAAGGTCTTGCCGCCGGCCATCGCTTCAATTGCGGCGTCGTCTATCTGCCGCCATCCGCTGCGCGCGACGGCGTGGCCGAACTAATTCGCGTCAATCAGGACATCCGCAAGATTTTCATCGTCACGGAGAAGCTGTCTGTGCACGATTCGCGCGAGATTCGCGCGATGGGTCAGCAAAACGGCGTCGATATCTTCGGCGGCAACAGCCTCGGCGTTGCGGACGCATGGAACAAGGTGCGCATCGGCGGCGCGCTCGGCGGCGACGCTCCCGCGGAGGCGCTGCGCAAAGGCTCGATCGCGATCCTGTCGAACTCGGGCAATTTCACGACGACGATCGCAACGTATCTGCGGATGGCGGGATGGGGAACGACGACGCTGATCTCGAGCGGAAAAGACGTCTACATCCACTATGCCGCGCCCGAGTTCGCGTTCGCGTTGGCGAACGACGCGCGCAGCAAGGCGGCGGTGCTTTATGTCGAGCCGGGCGGCTATTACGAGCTCGACGCGACCTTCACGAAGCCGGTCGTCGCCTGCGTCGTCGGCCGTTGGAAGGCGAAGCTCACGCGCGCGGTCGGACACGCCGGCGCGATGTCGGGCGGCAGCGACGACGCCGCGGGCAAGGAACGCTGGTTCATGGAGAAGTTCAGCGTCGACGGAATCTTCACGCCCGAGAAGCCAATCTTCTCGGCGAGGGGTGCACTCGTCACGAACATCGCCCACATACCGGCGGCGCTCACTGCCGTGATGCGAGAAAACGCATCGCGCCCCGATTTCGAGCCCGAAGGATCGCTTGCGCTCAAGCCCTGGTTCGGCTCCAACCAAGGCATCGCGCTGCCACGCGACGTCGATCTGCCTGTCGTCGCCGCGATCGCGCCGTATGACGCGCAAATTGCGGGGCTCGATCGGCAAATTGGCGCCGTGTTCCCGCGCCAGGCGCTGAAGGACGCGTCCGGTGCGTCGCAAATGGATCCGCAGACGCAGGTCACAAGCCTGCACGGCGTGTCGATGCTGACCGCTGCGCAATCTTCGCTGGAAGGCAACGTCGGGCTCGCGCTGCTGCGCGAAGGTGCCGGCGAAAACGATCGCAAGCTCATCAACGTCGCGATTGCAGGCGGGATGAACCTGCACGGTGACCCCGCGCTCGCGGCTGCGCAGGCATCGCGCGAAGCCGGAAATGCGCCGAACAGCGTTCTCGCCACTGCCGCAAGCATCGTCGGTCCTGCACGCGCCGAACGCGCGCGGCAGACCGTGCGCGCGTTGATCGACCGCTTCGCCGAAGCGGGGCTCCGCGACGCGCATGACGAGACGTTCGACGTCGGCACGATACAGACCGACCGCGCGCTGCGCGACACGATCGTCGGCGACGCGAAAGACGACAAAGCGGCCGCGATGCTGGCGGCGCTGAAGGCGCGCGGCGCGAAGTCGGTGTTCGTGCGTTACATCGAAAGTCTTGGCCGCCACCCGAACGCCGATGCAGCCCTCGCGGCGATTGCCGCAACGCTCGCGTGGGGACCGCTGATGCGCAAGCGGATCTCACGGCTCACTGCGGAGAGTCTGCCGTGGTGGTTCAAGCTCTTCGGCGTGTTGATCGGTGCATCGGTGCCCGCCGAGCGACATGAAAAAGATCGCTTCGCCGGCATGCCGATGCGCGACATTGTCGAGCAACGCTCGTTGACGGAAATCGCGTACGTCGCGCTGCTCGGTGTCGAACCGACGCCGTCGAATTTGTTCGCGTTCCAGACGCTCGTCGGACTGTTGCTGACCAACGGTCCCGGCGCGATATCGGCGCAGGGCGCGAAGGGGGCGGTGTCCGCGGACGGACCCGAATCGCCGGAGCGCGTGCAGCTCAACAAAGCGCTGGTCGGCTTCCTCACCCATTCCGGCTATACGCACGGCGGCAACGGCTACGAAGGCATCGCGTTCCTGATCGAGCAATTTCGCGAGACGGGCCTCGACAATCCAGAGGATTCGGCGCACGGCATCGACCTCAAGGCGCTCGCGCAGCGCTATGTCGCGTCGTACGCGCGCTACAAGGCCGACCGCAAGAGCGTCGGCAGCGCCGACATCCAGAAGATCCCCGGCGTCAACCACCCGGTGTTCAAAGACCGTCCCGTCAATCTCGATCCGCGCGAAGTGTACGTCCGCGAGCTGTTCGCCAAGCGCGGCGAATACAACGTGTTCCACGAGTACTACCACGCGCTCGTACAGGCGCTGTTCGACGCCGGCGTGTCGCGCACCGTTTACTGCGTGAACATCGATGCGGTGATCGCCGCGTTGCTTCTCAAAATGCTGTGGGAGCCGTATCGGCGCGGCACATTTGCAGAGCAGGCGCTGGAAACTGCGGCGTTCACGATCTTTCTCTACCCGCGGATGCTGGGGTGTGCGGCGGAGATCGACGATCACATGAACCGCGGTCGCAACATGGACACGCGCACACCAGCATCGCAATGCCGCTTCATCGCCTGAATCGTCGGCAATCCTGAACGACGTTTCATCCTGATTTCAGAGGCGGGTCAGAAACCGCCGATATAAATGACGGGTCAACGGCGCAAGCCGTGTTTTGAGTCATGACCAATGTCATCGAGGGGGAAGGCGAATGAAGCGCATCGTAATCGTGTCGCTCTTTGCGGCAATCGTTTCGGCGGTCCTTCACGCGCAGCTGAGCGCCGCTGCGCAGCCCGCCGCGGAAGCGACCGCCGCGCCGACTGCGCCTCTGGCCCGCCCGAGCGCCGATGCGAGCTACGCGCAGTACCTCGTCGGTAGCATGCTTGCGCTCCATCCCAAGATCCTCGAGATCGACGTGCATGCAATACCGCCTGGCTCGTCGCAAAGCATCATCGTCGCGGCAAAGAACGCTGCGCGCGTGGGTCGTCGCTCCGATCCCGATGATATCGCCGTATTCAGATCGGGCGAGCCGCGTGTCGAGATCAATCGTCTCGGCGATCAGAACGCCGAAGTCGAGGTGCAGCTGTTCGACATCTACAAACAGGTGATCGGATCGGTCGAATTCACTTTTCCGTACCCGCCGGGCACCGACCAAGACGCGCTGGTCAGGCAAGCCGCACAGTATCGCGACGAGATGAGCCGTCGGATCCTCGAACTCGCCAGTCTGTTCGATCCGGTTCAGTTGGACCCGCGCATACCGGTGCACACGTATGCGCAGTTCCTGGTGGACGATGCGCTGGGAAGGTATCCGGGCATCGAGGTGATCGTGCTGCACGCTCGCACGCCTCACACGGGGAACGAATATCCCATCGTCGCCTCGAACATCGGTCGAATCGGCAAGCCGGCGGATGCCGACGATCTCGCGGTGATCACGACCGGCGAGGGTAAGCACGCGGTCGACGCGCGGGCCGCTCGATTCGAATCCAAGCTGCCGCTCAAGGATGCGTCAGGCGCAACCGTCGGCGCGGTTGCCGTGATTTTTCCGTACAGACCGCTTGCGAATGCCGGCGCGTTGCAAGCGCAAGCGGAGAAGATCGCTGTCGAGCTGCGCGGTCGCATCACAAACGCAGCGCAGCTCGAAGGGCCGTATCCCGAGGCGCGGCCAACGGAGCCGCCCAGCGCAATCGCCGAATACAACACGCAGGAGCTCGGCAACAAGCAGGAACTGCCGATGACGAAGGAGGTCGTGTCCGGCCAGGCGCTCGCGCAGACATCTCAGGACGGCTACTCGGAAGCGATCAAGACTCAGGCCGGTGTCGTCGCAACCAACTCGTCGGGCAGTGCCAACGACACATTCTCGATTCGCGGCATCAAGCTCAACAATTTCGCCAACTACCGCATCGACGGCGGCGTCCCGATCGCCGGCGTCATCACCAATCCGACGGAGGACAAGGAGCGCGTGGAGACGCTGAAGGGCGCCAATGCGCTGATGTTCGGCATCGCGAGCCCTGCTGGCATCATCAACTTTGTGACGAAGCGCGCCGGGCCGCGCGACGTGACAAGCTTCGGCGTCGCGGGTAACTCCTTCGGTCAGTACGGCGGCAATGTCGACGTCGGCAGGCGGTTTGGCCCGGAACGCGAGTTCGGTCTGCGGATCAACACGTCCGCGACGCATCTCGAGAACGGCGTCCATGACACGGGCGGACAGGCGTACTTCTACAGTGCCGGCATGGACTGGCGGCTGAGCTCCCGGCTAAGCGTCCAGGGGGACGTCGAGTACTACAGCCGGTACGTGCCGGAACAGGCCGGCATCAGCCTGCTGCCGGCGGTAAATGGACCGGATTGTCCTGCGCCGGGGCCAAAGTGCGTGGTGCCGATCACCGCGGTCCCAGACCCTCGAAACAACCTCATCGACGGGTGGAACAAGTTCTCAGCCCATACGACGAATTATCAAGGACGCGTCGACTATGCGTTCACCGACGACTGGAAGGTGCTCGCCCAGATAGGCCAGTCGGTATCGCACCGTAATCGCAATACCGTTCGGATCGGCGGCTACAACCTGGAGACCGGCGCCAACGGCACGGTGACCGTGCAGCCGCTCACCAACGATTTCCAGAACACGTTCTACCGCACCGAGCTGCTCGGCCACTTCAACACGTGGATCCTCACCCACGATCTTACGGTGGGGTACGCGCATACCGAACGGAAATCGAGCGCATACGACATCAACACCGTCACGCTTTCGCAGAGACAGAATATCTACGATCCCATCGAGCTGTTTTCCCCTGTGTTCACGCGGCCGTACACGTCGAATCCGCCGCAGAACAGCAAGGACACCAGCTACTACATTTACGACACGATCACCATCACGCCGAAACTGAAGCTTCTCGCCGGCTTGCGGCGGGTCAAAGACGAAGAGACGGTCGCCTCCGAGACAAGCAAGAGCTGGGTGAGCTCCCCCGGATACGGCATTCTCTACGACATCCTTCCCACGACGACGCTGTTTGCAAGCTATCTCGAAGGCCTGGAGGCCGGTGGGACGTCGCCGGCAAACGCGGCCAACGCCTACGACGTTCTTGCCCCTGCCATCTCGAAGCAGAAGGAGATCGGCATACGCGATTCGTACTTCAAAGGTCTATCCGTCAGTGCGTCGTACTTCGATATCACGCGCGCCAATGCCGTGACCGACCCCACGACCAACATCTTCGGATACAGCGGAAATATTGTGTACAAAGGCGTGGAAGCGACAGTGAGCTACAACTTCCTTCGCGACTGGACCATCAACACAGCCGCGCTGTGGCTCGACGCCGTGCAAAACTCGCCCGTCCAGCCGCTGATCAACGGCAAGATTCCGGAGAGCACGGCCAAATGGAATGGCAATATCGGACTGCAGTACCGGGCGCCGTGGCTTTCGGGGTTGACGCTCAGGGGCGGCGCGAGATTGATATCGGAGCGGCCGGTCAACCCGCAGGATCAAGGTTTCATACCGGGGTACACGCTGTTCGACATAGGTGCGAGCTACGGGACGCGCATCGGCGGCCGCCGCGCCACGTTTCAGGTCACCATCGACAACCTTGCGAACAAGCGATACTGGAACTCGGTAACGACGGGCACGTACGGCATCGGGATGGACCGAAGCGTCAAGTTCAGCGCAAAGCTCGATTTCTGACCGCTGCCATTTTTTTAAAGCGACATACCGCAGGTTCAATGCGAAACGTGGGGCTTAGTATTGCTGCAGACGCTGCTTGCACGGGTATGTGGGCCAGCAATGCCTGAATGGGCGCAGGTGCCGGTCACAGGCGTGGTTGCCGTTGCGCGACAGCTCGGGCCTACGTCGCTGAGCGTGGGATTTCGCTACGAGGACGGCACCGATCAGAAGGCGTTGTTCTCGTGCGCGGAACGCATCCGTGACGAGTTGCAGAGACGCATCCCATCCGTCGAAGGCTTGGTCGAGCTCGATTCGTGATCAGGTGGCTGAGTCGCGTGCGCGCTGCGCTCACGCATTCTGCTCCGCAACGTTCGCCTCCTCATGATCGACGTCGGGGACGGCGGGCAGCTCGATCACGACGCGAAGTCCGTGCCCGTTCGGTCCCGGCTCCGCGTGAATGCGCCCGCCATGCAATTCGACGATGCTGCGACAGATCGCGAGCCCGAGCCCGCTGCCGCGGTCGTCGGCATCGGAC
>DASXPO010000195.1:0-20399 GCA_036493535.1 Casimicrobiaceae bacterium | reverse complement strand
GTTGAATGCCGCCGTCGAACGGGTGGGACGCGGCGAGACGCCGCCGCCGCTGCCCGAGTCCGGGCCTTCTGAATTTGCCGCCGTCAACCACGGCTTCAACGCGATGATCGGCAATCTCCGCCAAATCGAGCGCGACCGCGCTGTATTGCTGGCCGGTGTATCGCACGATCTGCGCACGCCGCTCGCGCGCCTTCGTCTCGGCATCGAGATGAACGCACGCGACGAGGCCACGCACGCGGGCATGGTCGCCGACATCGACGAGATGAATCGTGTCATCGGGCAGTTTCTCGATTTCGCGCGGGACGATAGCCAGACTGCGCTCGAGCAGAAAAGTTTGAATGCCATCGTCGGCGCATGCGTCGACCGCTACACGAATGCAGGTCACGACGTGCGGTTCGCGCCGGGCGACATGCCGCCGATGGCGCTTCGCGCGACGGCGCTGTCGCGACTCACGTCGAATCTGATCGACAACGCGCTTGCCTACGGTGCCCCGCCGGTCGACGTGACGACGATTAGACGTGGCGGCGACGTCGTGCTCGATATCGCCGATCGCGGCGGTGGAATTGCGCCGGAGGAGACGGAACGGCTGAAGCAGCCGTTCACGCGTGCGTCGGCCGCACGGGCTCGCAGCGATGGAGCCGCCGGCGCCGGTCTCGGTCTCGCGATCGTCGACCGGATTGCGAGGCTGCACAGCGGACGTTTCGACTTGCTGCCGCGCGACGGTGGAGGCACGGTTGCGCGGGTCACGCTGCCGATCGGTTAGGGTCTCTTCATACTATGGACTGGTCCTAGACTCGGCCCACTATCAACACGGTGGCCAGGCACGCCATCCCTTCACCGCGGCCGATGAAGCCCAGGCGGTCGGTGGTCGTTGCCTTGACCGAGATCTGCGCCACGCCGCATTGCAAATCCGCGGCAATGTTCGCGCGCATCACATCGACATAGGGAGCGAGTTTCGGCGCCTGGGCCATCACGGTGGCGTCGACGTTGCCGACCGCGTATCCGCGCGCGGACGCGAGCGAAAAGACGTGACGCAGCAACGTGCGGCTATCGGCATCTTTCCATTCTTGCGTCGCCGGAAAGTGCGCACCGAGATCGCCGAGCGTGAGCGCGCCGAGGATCGCGTCGCCAATCGCATGCAACAACACGTCGGCGTCGGAATGGCCGGCAAGACCCCGGTCGTGCGGAACGACGACGCCGCCGATCGTCAGCGTGCGGCTCTCGACGAGCGCATGAACGTCGATGCCGGTACCGATGCGAATATTCATGATTGTGTCGCGAGGATCGCCGCGGCGAGCGACAAATCCTCGGGGTAGGTGATTTTCAGGTTTGCCGGACTTCCGAGAACGAGCCGGGGCCGCATGCAGGCCCCCGTCGCCGCGAATGCCTCGACCGCTTGCGCTTCATCGGTGAATGCCGCGCCCGGATCCCGGTCCAACGCCGCCTTGAGAATCGCATAACGAAACATTTGCGGCGTCTGCGCTTGCCACAGCGCTTCGCGATTCTCGGTCGACGTCACGCGATCGCCTTGCGCCCGCTTGAGCGTATCCGCGACGGGCATGGCAAGCAAGCCGCCGACAGGATCGTCCCCTAGCTCATCCATGAGACGGGTCAATGCGGCGCGCGGAACGCACGGTCGGACGGCATCGTGCACCAGGACCCAGTCATCAGCGTTGCAGCGCAATTCGAGCGACGCGAGCGCATTACGGACGGTCGCAGTCCGTGTTGCGTCTCCACAGCGCAGGATTTCGACATCATTGCGCGCGCCGACGCGCCGTTCGTATTCGCGGTCGTCGGGAGCCAGCACAACGAAGGTCCTTTCACAGCCGAGGCTCGCGAGGCGGTCGAACGTGCGCGAAAGAACCGGGGCGCCGGCCAGATCGGCGTACTGTTTTGGAACGGCCGTCCCGAAGCGCTCGCCCGCGCCGGCCGCCGGCACGACGGCGAACCGGCACGCACGGTTCACGGTATCCGCTCGCGTGTCACCACCAACGCCTCCAAAGCGGCGCGAATGCGCGAAGGAAGAGGAACCGGCCGCTGCGTCGCGCGATCGACCCACACGTGCACGAAGCGACCCAGCGCGGTGAGCGCTTCGTCGCTCCGTCGGAACAGCCCGATCTCGTAGACGACGGACGTGTTGCCGATCTTGGTGACGGCAAGGCCGGCGTCGATCGAGTCGGGGAACGACAAGGGCTTGCGAAACATGCAACTTGTCTCGACGACGACACCGATCGCCGCGTCGTGCGCGACATCGAGACCGCCCGCGCGGATCAGATGCTCGTTCACCACGGTGTCGAAGTACGAGTAGTACGTGACGTTGTTGACGTGGCCATAGACGTCGTTGTCCATCCAACGCGTTGCAATCCCAAGGATGTGCGGGTAATCGGCGCGCGAGCGTGCTACCGCTTTGGCAGCGCGGACGGCCTCAGCCATCGGCGGTCAACCGCTCGTCGAGAATCTCGATCCAGTGCCGCACCGGCGTCCGCGTGCCCGATGCAAGGTGCGTGAGGCAACCGATGTTCGCCGTCGCGATTTGCACGGGATGCCCGGCTTCCAGCGCGCGCAGCTTGTTCGCCTTGAGCGCACTCGCGAGCTCGGGTTGCAGGATCGAATAGGTTCCGGCCGAGCCGCAACACAGATGCGCATCGGCGACCGGCGTGAGCTCGAATCCGAGCGCCGCGAGGACCGGCTCGACCCGTCCACGGATCTTCATCCCATGCTGCAATGTGCACGGCGAATGAAACGCGAGCTTCGCGCCACCGCTCGCACGTACGCGCGGCGCCAGTGTCTCCCAGGCAGCAACGACGACTTCGATCGGATCGCGCGCAAGCACGCCGATTTTCGCCGCTTTTTGCGCGTAGGCTGAATCCTCCGCCATCAGATGGCCGTAGTCCTTGACCATCACGCCGCAACCGCTGGCCGTGACGATGATCGCTTCCGCACCCCGCTCGACATGCGGCCACCATGCATCCATATTGCGGCGCACGATCGAACGCGTCTCCTCATGCTCGTTCAGATGGTGCGGCAAAGCGCCGCAGCATCCACCCGCGTCGATCTGGATCGCGGAGACACCCATCCGGTCGAGCACACGGGCCATCGCCGCATCGATATTCGGTGCCAGCGACGGCTGTACGCAACCGCGCGCGATGAGCATCTTGCGCGCGTGGCGCGGCGACGGCCATTCCTGCGCCTTTGCCTCGCCCGGAATGCGATCGCCAATTTCGCGCGGCAGCAAACCTTTGGCGAAGCGTCCCAATGCAAGGGCCGTCTCGAACATCGGCTTCGACAAGAGAGCGCGTCGCAATGAATACCGGCGCACGGCATCGATCCGCTTGCGAGGCACGCGCTCGTCGACGATCTTGCGACCGATGTCGACGAGCCGCCCGTATTGAACGCCAGAGGGGCAGGTCGTTTCGCACGCGCGGCAGGTAAGGCAACGATCGAGATGAAGCTGCGTCGTTGCCGTCGGTGCCGCCCCTTCGAGCACCTGCTTCATCAAATAAATTCGGCCGCGCGGGCCATCGAGCTCGTCGCCGAGCAATTGATAAGTCGGACAGGTCGCCGTGCAAAAACCGCAATGCACGCACGCGCGCAAGATCGCGTCGGCTTCGCGACCTTCCGGCGTATCGCGAATGAACGGCGCCAGATTCGTTTCCATCAAAAGTCCGGATACAGGCGGCCGCGATTGAGAATGCCGTGCGGATCGAAGGTGGCTTTCAGGCGCTGATGAAGCGTTGCGGTGGGCGGATCGAGCGGCGTGAACACTTGTGCGCGACGACCGCCGCGGAAAAGCGTCGCATGGCCGCCGTTCGCTTTTGCCCAAGCGCGGATAGGCGCCGGATCGGCATCCGCGTCGGTCGCGAGCCAGCGCAGCGCGCCGCCCCACTCGATCAACTGATTGCCCGGCAGGTCGGTGCTCGGCGCATTCGATTTGACCGAAAGCCGCCACAATGCGCGATTCGGGTCATGTGCGGCGACAAAGAATGAATGCGTGTGATCGCGCACGCTCGACCAGAATTCCACGTCCGACGAAACGGGTTCGCCGCCGATGACTGCGAGCGCCGTCGCTACCGCGGAAGGCGCGCCGGAAAGACGTACGTACAAGCGTCCATCGTGCTGCGCCGTCGCAGAGAGCGGCAACGGTTTCCCGCCCCACGCGTTGACGCGGCCGACCGATTCCCCGGCCGTGCATTCCTGCACAACGGTCGCCTGTATTTTTGGTCGGGGCAAGCACTTGAGCGAAACCTCGGTGATTACCCCGAGCGTCCCCAGCGCCCCGGTCTGCAAACGCGAGACGTCGAAGCCCGCGACGTTCTTCATGACGCGCCCGCCGAAGGCGAGCGGCTCGCCCGTACCGTCGACGACTTTCAAACCGAGCACGAAGTCACGCACTGCGCCCGCATAGGGACGTCGTGGCCCGGAGAGCCCTGCCGCAACGGCTCCGCCGAGCGTTCCACCGGGGCCGAAATGCGGCGGCTCGAACCCGAGGATCTGATCGTGCTCCATCATCGTCTGCTCGATTTCGGCGAGCGTCGTGCCCGCACCCGCCGTTATCACGAGTTCGCTCGGCTCATACGCGACAATGCCGGTCAATGCCGTTGTGTCGAGCGACTCGCCCTGACACTGCTCGCCATAGAAGGCCTTGCTGCCGCCGCCGCGGATGACGAGCGTCTGCTTCGCCGTGACGGCCGCCCGAATGCGATCCTGCAACGCAGATAGTGGGGTATCCGCCATCCCGATCAAATCTGTCGCGCAGCAGCGGCGAGCTTATCGCGATAGATGACCCGGGGCTCGTCGAGCTCGATGATCGTCGTCTCGGCAAGCGCCGCTTTCTCCCACTCGCGCACGAAGGGATGCGCGAGCAACGCTTCCAGGTAGGCGCAGGCCGCGCCTTTCAGCTCGACGTCGTAAGTCTGAAAACGGAACGCGACGGGACCATAGAAACAATCGGCGATCGAGAACGGTCCGCACAGGAAATCGCCTTTGTGCTCATAGCGCCGCCTCGCCTCGTTCCAGATCGTCTCGACGCGCTCGATGTTCGACAGTAGTGTATCGGACCACGGACGAACGTCGACGCGTTCGCGCACACACATCGTCATGTCGTTGCGCAGCGTCGAGAACCCCGAATGCATCTCGGCGCTGATCGATCGCGCGAACGCGCGCGTCGCGGAATCGTCGGGCCACATGCCGGAGTGGCGTTCAGCGAGATATTCGGCGATCGCGAGCGTATCCCAGACAATCGTATTGTCATCATGCAACGCCGGAACGTATCCGGAAGGCGAGTACGACATATGCGCCGGATTGGGCCCGACACCTTGAAGCTGGACCAGCACCTCCTTGAACGGCGCCCCGCAGAGCTTCATCACGAGCCAACCGCGCAACGACCACGACGAGTAATTCTTGTTGCCGATATATAACGTATACATTTTGATCTCAGAGCGGAACGGTTTTTCCGGGATTCAAGATATTGCGTGGATCGAACGCGCGCTTCAACGTTTTCATGAGCTCGACGGCATCGCCGTGCTCGGCGACGAGCGCTTCCAACTTGTGCATGCCGATACCGTGCTCGCCCGTGCATGTTCCGCCCATGGCGATCGCGCGCTGGCTGACCTTCTTTGCGAGCGTCTCCGCCTTTTCGCGTTCGCCCGGATCGTTCGGATCGAACAGCACGACGAGATGGAAATTGCCGTCGCCGACATGCCCGACGATCGGCGCAGTCAATCCGATCGCTTCGACGTCCGCCCGCGTTTCCAGCACGCATTCGGTCAAGCGCGAAATCGGCACGCAAGCGTCCGTCGCGAACGCCTGCCGGCCCGGCGACAGCGCGAGTGCTGCGTAATACGCATTGTGCCGCGCCTTCCACAGACGCGACCGGTCTTCGGGCCTGGTCGCCCATTCGAAGGAACTCCCGCCGTGATCTCTCGCAATGGACTGCATCGATTCGGCTTGCTCGCGCACGCCCGCATCGGTGCCGTGGAACTCGAAGAAGAGCGTTGGCTTTGCTTCGTATCCCTCGAGCTTCGAATAACGGATGCACGCATCCATCTGGACCTCGTCCAACAGCTCGATCCGCGCGACCGGAATACCGACTTGCATCGCGACAATCACCGTGTCGACTGCGGTCTTGAGATCGGAGAATTGACATACGGCGGCGGACACCGCTTCGGGAATTCCGTAAAGCCGCAATTGAATCTCGGTGATGATGCCGAGCGTGCCTTCGGAACCCACGAACAGACGTGTCAGGTCGTAGCCCGCGCTCGATTTGCGCGCTCTTCCGCCCGTCCGCACGATCGATCCGTCGGCCGTCACCACCGTAAGCCCGAGCACGTTTTCGCGCATCGTGCCGTAGCGAACGGCATTCGTGCCCGATGCGCGCGTGGACGTCATGCCGCCGATCGTCGCATTCGCGCCGGGATCGATCGGGAAGAAGAGACCCGTCCCTTTGAGCTCCGCATTCAGTTGTTCGCGCGTGACACCGGCTTGCACGCGGCAGTCCAAGTCCTCGGCGTTGACTTCGAGCAAGCGATTCATTTGCGACAAGTCGAGGCACACCCCACCGTAAACCGCGGCAACATGGCCTTCGAGCGAGGTGCCGACGCCGAAGGCGATCACCGGAATGCGCGCCACGTGACATTGACGCAGGATCGCGGCGACCTCCTCGTTCGAATGAGGAAACACGACGACATCGGGCAGACCCGAAACCGCCATGCCCTCGCCATGGCCGTGCTGCTCGCGAACCGCGCGATTGACGACTGCGCGCTCACCATAATCGCGGGTCAGGGCATGAACAATACCGTCGACAGCGGCGGGCTCGGGGCGCTCGGGCTTTGCGGTGATCGCGCTGGTGTTCATTGAATTCAGTTCAAAAGCGGGGGAGATCCGGATGCCGCAGATTGCCATGATGAACATGGAGTCGGCCGAATTCCGCGCAACGCGCGAGCGTCGGCACTGCCTTGCCGGGATTCAGCAGGCCCTGCGGATCGAATGCGTTCTTGATGGCGCGAAATCGCTCGAGCTCGACCGGCGCGAACTGCGCGCACATGCCACCCAACTTCTCGACGCCGACGCCATGCTCGCCGGTGATCGTGCCGCCGACCTCGATGCACAGCGCGAGAATTTGATCACCGAAGGCGATCGTGCGCTCCCTGTCGCCGGGCTTGTTTGCGTCGTAGAGAATCAGCGGATGCAGATTCCCGTCGCCAGCGTGAAAAACATTCGCGCAAGGTAACCCGTACTCGGTCGACCACGTGGCGATCTGCGTCAGCACATGAGGCAAAGTGGCGCGCGGAATCGTTCCATCGATGCAATAGTAGTCGGGTGAGATACGGCCCACCGCCGGGAACGCCGCTTTGCGCCCCGACCAGTACAGCGCACGCTGCGCTTCGTCGTTCGAGACGCGAATCTCGGTCGCGCCATTGTCCTCAAGGACGCGCGTTATCTCTTTCATTTCGTCGGCGACCTCGTCCGGCGTGCCGTCGGCTTCGACCAGCAATACGGCCGCGGCGTCCAGCGGATAGCCGGCGCGCACGAAGGCTTCAGCCGCTCGAGTGGCCTGCTGATCCATCATTTCGAGGCCTGCGGGAATGATGCCGGCGCCGATGATTGCGCCGACCGCGGCCCCGGCGTGCTCGACTTTTGCGAAAGCGGCCAGCGCGACTTTGGCGACCTGGGGCTTCGGCAAGAGCTTGACGGTAATTTCCGTGATGACAGCGAGCAACCCCTCGCTGCCGGTGATCAACGCGAGCAGGTCGAAGCCCGCCGCATCGAGCGCGTCGCCGCCGAATTCCACCACTTCGCCGCTGATCAGCACGCCGCGCACGCGCCGAATATTGTGGACGGTGAGGCCGTACTTCAGGCAATGGACGCCGCCCGCGTTCTCGGCAACGTTACCGCCGATCGAGCATGCGATCTGCGATGAAGGGTCAGGCGCGTAGTAGAGCCCATAAGGTGCGACGGCTTCGCTGATCGCCAGATTGCGCACGCCAGGTTGAACGACCGCGGTGCGCGTTTCGCGATCGATCGACAGGACTCGATTGAATTTTGCGAGCGAGAGCACGACGCCTGCTGCATCGGGCATGGCGCCACCCGACAGGCTGGTGCCCGCGCCGCGCGCAACGACCGGGATATTCGACGCGTGGCAACAACGCAGTATCGCGACGACTTGCGCTTCGTTTTCGGGCAACAAAACCGCGGCGGGGACCTCGCGGAACAGCGTCAGCCCGTCGCACTCATAGGGCTTCGTCGCCTCGGCTGTGGTCAACAGCGCCGAAGGCTTAAGAATCGCCGCGAGCGCGGCGTGAACGGATGGGTCGAGCATCGGAATACCGCGTCGAAGTGCGCTCGCCGCGGTATCCGATCATTTTACATTTCGCGGCGGTGGGATGCTCATTGCCGTGGATTAGACGCTGTCAGGCGCTATTTGGCCGCGAAGCAGTAGAGAAGGCCCGCGCTCCCAGTGGTCTTCAACAAATCGTCGCTGCAGCCGCGCGTCTTGTGCGACGAGTTCCACGATACGTTGGCGACGGGGTCGGGATTGGTGCCGGTCCGATTGTGATGCCCGACCATCGCCGAGCCCTCGCCACTCTTTGTCCAGTTGCCGCAGGTCATGTCGTCGGTGCCGGTAAACGCTGTCCCGTCAGGCTTGGAGCCGGTCAGGATATCGTGTTTGTTGACTGGGTCGCCGCCTCCAGGGACGACCTCGCCCTTTTCGGTGAGCCCTGTCTCCTTATTCAGATTGTTGTTGCCATGGAGCTCGGCGACGTCCTTGGCAATGACGACACCCTTGGCGTTTTGCCAAGGACCCGTACCGATTCGATCCTTCGCGTTGACGGCTTGTGGCCCTTGCGTGCTCAAGTACGCGTGCCATGTCCGATTTCCTGCGCCTGCGGCGGCCGCGAGCGTTTGGCAGAATTTGTCCGCACCTTCGAGACCCCCGAAGTCCGCCCCTTTACCGGATCCTGCGCTGGTGATGAAGAAGCTCATCGCCGCCCCCTGCGCCGTGGCTTCGGCGGCAAACAACGACAATGCGATCGCGATAACGGCGAAGCGTGCAGAGCCCATTTGATTCCTCCAGTGGTTGTTCGAACGGAACGGCGTGTCGGTCAACATCGGTCCGGCCGTCGATATTCCGACACAAAGCTTATCGATTCTTGTGCACGGGCAGACTACTCCGGGCGCGGCGAAGAAGCGACCCCTAAGAGAGCCGCTCGATGGCTATAATGGCGCCCCTTTGAGCGGGAGAGAACGATGCGAATCCCAGGCTTTCGGGTTTTTGCGGTTGTGGTCGCAGCGGGATTCCTCGGGCCGACCGGCGCCGCGGCGCAGACCACGCTCAAGTTGAATATTTCCGTCGCGCAGAACTCGCACTACGGCGTGGCGATCGACGCTTTTGCGCGCGAAATCGACAAGCGCACGAACGGCCGCTACAAGATCCAGAATTTCTACGCCGGTGCATTGGGCGCCGAGCGCGAGTCGGTCGAGGGTGTGCAGCTCGGCACGCTCGATTTGACGATGACGTCGACAGGTCCCGTGCCGAACTTCGTCCCCGAGGTCGCGATCCTCGACATCCCGTTCCTGTTCCGCGACTACGCGCACGCCCGTGCCGTACTCGACGGACCGATCGGACAGGACCTTCTCAAGAAGTTCGATGCGAAGGGCATCACCGCGCTCGCATGGGGCGAGAATGGCTTTCGGCACATGACCAACAACAAGCATCCGGTCAATACGCCCGACGACTTAAAGGGCCTTAAGATGCGCACGATGGAGAATCCGATCCACATCGAGGCGTATCGAAAATTCGGAATCCTGCCGACGCCCATGGCGTTCACCGAAGTGTTCACCGCGTTACAGCAAGGAACGGTCGACGGGCAGGAGAATCCGCTGTCGGTGATCACGGCGGCAAAACTGGATCAAGTGCAAAAGTACTTGTCACTGACCGGCCACGTCTATTCGCCGGCATTGATCCTCATGAACAAATCGCAGTTCGACAGGCTGTCGCCCGCCGACAAGCAGGCATTCGTCGACGCCGCGAAGGAAGCTGTCCGTGTGAATCGCGCCCGTATCGACGATGACGAGCGCCGCGCGATCGGCGATCTGCGCTCGAAGGGAATGGCGGTGGTCGATACGCTCGACAAGACGAAATTTCAGGCGGCGCTCACGCCCGTCTATGCCGATTTCTCGAAGCGCTTCGGACAGGACAACATCGACAAGATCAAGAACTACCACTAGCGGCCGCGACCGCTCAACGATAACCGAAGGCGCCCGGCAGCCACGTCGACAGCGCCGGTAGGAGCGTCAGCAACAGGAGTACCGCGAGTTGCGCCCACATGAACGGCCAGAGCTCGTTGACCATGCGCGTGAGCGGCACCTTCGCGACGACGGAGGTGACGAACAACAGTCCGCCCACCGGCGGCGTGATCATCCCCATCGTCAGGTTCACGATCACGACGATCGCGAACTGAAGATCGGGAATGCCGAGTGCGTGCGCAATCGGTGCGAGGATCGGCACGAGCACGACAATGCCGGGCAGCGGCTCGATGAAGATGCCAAAGGCAAGCAGCAGCACGTTCACTGCGAGTAAAAAAGCCACCGGTCTCAGGTTCAGTCCGACGATGTACGCCGTGAGGTCCTGCGGCGCGCGAGACACAGTCAATACCCACGCGAACGCCGCCGACATCGCGACGATGATCAATACCGCCGACGTCATCAACGCCGAGCGCGCGAGGATCGACGGCAACATCGACCACTGCAGCGTTCGATAGACGACCCGTCCGGCAAACAGCGCGTAGAACACCGCAACGACGCTCGCTTCGGTGGGCGTGAACGCGCCCGACGCGATTCCTCCCAGGATCAACACCGGCAACGCGAGCGCCGGGAGCGCGCGCCAGGTGTTGCGAAAATAATCCCCAAGCGTCAACCGCTCGCTCGTTCCGCGGTAGTTGCGGCGTACCGACGTCGAGTGGTTGATCGCCGCCATGGCGGCCGCGATGACGATCCCCGGAACCACGCCGGCGATGAACAATCCGGCAAGATTGATCTCCGGATATGCGAGTGCATAGATGATCATGCTGATCGACGGCGGAATGATCGGTCCGAGAATCGACACGGCGGCCGTGAGCGCGGCGGCATACTCCGCGCGATAGCCGTCGTTTTTCATCATCCTGATCATGATCGCGCCGGGCCCCGCAGCGTCGGCGAGCGCCGACCCGCTGATACCGGAGAAGAAGGTGATCGTCAGAATGTTCGTGTGCCCGAGACCGCCGCGAAAGCGTCCGACGAACTGCGATGCGAAGCGCAGCAACACTTCTGACAACGATCCACCGGTCATCAGCTCCGCGGCCAGGATGAAAAACGGCACGGCCATCAGCGCGAATACGTCGATGCCGGAAAAGAGGTATTTCGGCAACGCGATCAGCGGCAGGTGGCCGTAGACGATCGCCGCCAATGTCGCCCCGCCGAGACTGAAAGCGACCGGAACGCCGAGCGCGAGCAGCACAATGCAGGACAAGAACAGGAGCGCGATCAAAGCTCGGCGGTCCGCGAATCGAACTCGTCGTCGACGATGAATTCGTTGCGGCGGATATACGACGACGCCATCAAAAGCAGGTGCGCAATCAACAGCGCGAATCCGATCGGCAACGCCAGATAGACGAGCCCCACCGGAATTTGCAGCACCGGCGTCGTCTGGGTCCAAGCGAGCAATGCATACCGCGTCGCGATCCATGCCACGAACGCGCAGAACACCAGCAGC
The DNA here is from genome assembly GCA_036493535.1 of Casimicrobiaceae bacterium. Taxonomy (GTDB): domain Bacteria; phylum Pseudomonadota; class Gammaproteobacteria; order Burkholderiales; family Casimicrobiaceae; genus VBCG01. Next base: position 8,650 of record DASXPO010000195.1, on the reverse strand, counting down.
AGTGCGAATATCACGCTGCGGATCGCTGCCGCGCGAGCCGGAAACCTGACCTGGAGCGCATCGATTCCGATGTGGCCACCATGGCGCAACACGAGGCCGGCACCGAGAAACGTCAGCCAGATCATCGCGTAGCGCGACACCTCGTCGACCCACAAGATCGAATGGTCGGTGAGAAAGCGCAGCGCGACGTTCGCGAACACCATCAGCGCCATCGCCGCCAGCAGCAGCACGATGAGCGCTCGGTTCGCGCGCAGGAAAGCGGCGTCGAATCGAGCGAATGTCCGCGCTTGGCGGCGTTCGGCGTTCATGGCGCGGCGATTCTCGCACGGGTCGCAGGCACGCTTCTGCCCATAAGCATCCTTTCCCGCTTCGCGCGGACCTATATCGAGAGACCGCTGTATTCGACCTTCGTCGTACGACTTTGGTATAAGTATTGCTTACGGACCGGCAGAACGTCTTGTTGGGTTCAGCCGATGACCGCGACGACGATGGAAATGCAGGAGATTTTCGCCAAGACCGAGTTGGGACTTCGCGAGCTCAAGGAGCGCCAGCTCAACCTGACGCTGCCGCTGCGGAGCCTGCTGATCATGATCGATGGACAACGGACGGTCGCCGACGTCCTCAACAAGACACGCGCGCTCGGACTCGATGAGCGGGCGATCGAAAAGCTCGCGGTGGACGGCCTAATCGCCCCGAAATTCGCTGTGCGGACCGACGCGGCGAGCGACACGGCCGAGCCGCAGCGAAGCGAGGACGAAGTCGAGCGTTATCTGCGCGCGCAGCAAATGATCAGCGACGCGATCAACCGTCATATGGGCTTTCGTGGCTACGGCTTGATGATGCGTCTGCAAAAGGCCGCCAACCTCCGCGATCTGCACGAGCTGCTGCGCGATCTTGCGAGCGCGCTGGTCAAACGCGTCGGCGTCGAGGCGGCGACACCGATCATCTCCGCAATCGAGAGTCTGATCGTCGTCCGCCAATAGCTAGACGCAGCGGCCGCCGTCGACTTCCAGGCATGCGCCGGTGATGAACGCTGCCTCGTCGGACGCGAAGAACACCGCGGCCGTGGCGATATCGGACGGCAGCGACAGCCGTCCCAAGGGAATCGTCGCGATGAACTGGGCGCGCTTTTCCGGCGTGTCCTCGCCCATGAAATCCGCGAGCATCGCCGTGTCACCCGCCACCGGATTGATCACGTTGACGCGAATGTTGTCGCGCGCGAGCTCCGCCGCCATCGATCGCGACGTGACGATCGCCGCGCCTTTGCTGCCGTTGTACCAGGTTAGGCCCGGACGCGGCCGCACGCCAGCCGTCGATGCGATCGTGATGAACGCACCGCCGCCTTGCCGCCGAAAATGCGGAACCGCGTGGCGCGCCGTCAGAAACAAGCTCTTCACATTGACCGCATAAACACGATCGAATTCGGCCTCGGTCACATCCAACAGCGGCTGGTTGCGATGCGTCGTTCCGGCGTTGTTGACGAGCGTCGTCAGGCCGCCGAACGTTGCGAACGCGAATTCGACCAGGCGCCTGACGTCGCGATCGTCGGCGACATTGCCCGCGCAAAAACACGCGGCGGCACCGATGGCCTCGACGGTCTCGCGGCCATGCGGCTCATGGATGTCGTTGACGACGACTTGCGCGCCTTCGGCGGCGAAGCGCATGGCGATTCCGCGGCCGAATCCCGAGCCGGCACCCGTGACGATCGCGATCTTGTCGGCGAGTCGCATCGTTAGCCGTGACGCACGACAACGGTCTTCAGCGTCGTCAATCCGTACAGCGCTTCGAAGCCTTTTTCGCGTCCGTATCCGGAATGCTTGACGCCGCCGAAGGGCAACTCGATTCCACCGCCCGCGCCATAACCGTTGACGAATACCTGGCCGCTTTGCACGGCACGCGCGATGCGCAGCTGACGTCCGCCGTCGCGCGTCCACACGCCGGCGACGAGACCATAGTCGGTGGCATTGGCGAGGCGAATGGCGTCCGCCTCATCGACGAACGGCATCGCGGCAAGCACGGGACCGAACACTTCTTCGCGAGCGAGCCGGCTCTGCGGCGGAACATCGCGCAGCAGCGCGGGGGCTGCGTAGAACCCGCCGTTGGGTGCATCGGCAACGATGCCGCCGCGCGCCGCCGTCGCGATCCCCTCTCGTTCGGCATCGGCCAAAAAGTTCCTTACCCGCGTCAGCTGTGAGCCGCGAATCAACGGGCCGCAATCGAGATCGGCGAGCGCGGGTCCGGCGCGCAGCGCGGTGAAGCGTTCGCTTAACAAAGTCAGCAGTTTTTCGTAGATCGACTGCTCGACGAGCAAACGGCTGCCGGCCGAGCACGTCTGTCCGGCGTTTTGCACGATCGCATTCACGAGCGATGGCAGCGCGAGGTCGAGATCGGCATCGGCGAACACGATTTGCGGCGACTTGCCGCCGAGCTCCAGCGTCACCGGGCAATGCCGTTGCGCGGCCGCCGTGGCGACACGGGCACCGGTCGCCGGCGCTCCGGTGAACGAAAGATGTTGAACGCCGCAATGCTCGGCCAATGCCGCGCCCGCCTCGGCGCCGAGTCCCGTGACGATATTGAGCGCGCCATCGGGCAATCCGCATTCCGCCGCCAGATCGGCGACGCGCAGCAACGACAGACACGCATCTTCCGCCGGTTTCACCACCGCGGCGTTACCGGCGGCGAGCGTGGCGGCGATCGTGCGACCGAAAATCTGCAACGGGTAATTCCACGGAATGATGTGCCCGGTGACGCCATGCGGCTCGCGCCACGTCATCACCGTGAATCCGGCCCCGTATGGAATCGTCGCGCCGGCGAGCTTGTCCGCCGCACCGGCGTAGAACTCGAAATAGCGGGCGCACGCGCTTGCATCGGCACGGGCTTGCGCGAGCGGCTTGCCGCAATCGCGCGCTTCGATCAGCGTCAGTTCCTCGGCGTGATCGGCAATCGCGTGCGACAGCTTCGCGAGAAATCGTCCACGCTCGGCCGCCGTGACCTTCCCCCATGCACCGTCGCGCGCGGATGCAGCGGCGCGCACCGCTCCGTCGACATCCTCCGCATTACCGCGGGCGATCTGCGCAAATGCGCTACCGTCGGACGGATCGATCATCGGCAGCGTCGCGCCGGACGCCGGCGGCGCCCACTTCCCCGCGATAAAGTTCTCCGCGGCAATCGAAATGACGGGCCACTGGCGTTCCGGTGCGTTCACATCCGCGCCGAAGGGCCGTCCCGAGGCGCGGATTGCGCCCCCTTCGGGGGCAGCGAAGCGGCCAATGGGGCCGCGAGCGTGGGGGTCCATCATTCCGCGCCGAAGGGCCGCCCCGAGGCGCGGATTGCGCCCCCTTCGGGGGCAGCGAAGCGGCCAACAGGGCCGCGAGCGTGGGGGTCCATCATTTTCCGGCCAGCACTTCCTTCGATGGCTTGAACTTCCATGCAAGCGTTCCCTCGTCGACCCGCGGCGTGTAGCCGATGCCGTCGCGGGTCGCCCACAGGTTCACCTGGAAATGCAGCGGGATCACCCCCGTATCGCCGATCGCCAGCTCCGTCGCGCGCTGCAGATACGCTTCGCGCTTGGCGTCATCGACGGTTTGCAGCGCGTCTTCGGTGAGTGCGTCCACTTTGCCATTCGAATAGCGGCCGCGGTTCGCATTCCCGTAGCCCTTGTCGCGGTTGTACGTCATCAGCAAGGCTTTCAACGATGACGACGCCTCGCCTGTTCCCGTGCTCCAGCCGACCAGCATGAAGCTGAACTTGAGATCGGTCGCCTGCGTGAAAAACGTCGACGACGGCATCGTCACGACCTTGGTGTCGATGCCGATACGCGACAACATCTGCGCCACGGCCTGCGCGATTTTCGCGTCGTTGACGTACCGGTTGTTGGGGGCGTGAATTGTGAGGCCGAACCCATTCGGATAGCCCGCTTCGGCGAGCAGCTTCCTGGCGCCTTCGGGATCGAATTTCTCCACCGGGAGATTCTTGGTCGCACCGAACAGGAAATCGGGAATCAGCTGTCCCGACGCGATCGCTTCTCCTTCCATCACGTGCTCGACGATCGCCGGCCGGTTGATCGCCTTCGACAGCGCTTTGCGCACGCGCGGATCCTTGAGCGGATTCTTCGCGAGCGGCGCGCCGGCTTTGTCGGTGACGAACGGCGATACGTCGCGATCGCTGTCGAGATGCAGATAGATCAGCCGGTCAGCGACGACACGATAGACGGACAGGCGCTTATCCGTTTTGAGCTTCGCGGCGTCGGAGGTCGGCACGTATTCGATCACCTGCACGTCGCCCGACAAGAGCGCGGCGACGCGCGTCGCATCGTTCGGTAGCAAGCGCAACGTCACTTTTTCCCATGGCGTCTTGCCGCCCCACCAATTGTCGTTTCGAGCGAGCTCGATCCGGTCGCCTTTCGTGTATTTGACGACCTTGTACGGACCGGTGCCGATCGCTGCCTTGCCGCTGTTGAAGTCGTCAGTCGACGCGTTCGCGAACTGTTTCGAGATGATCGCCACTTGCGTCATGTCGGTCGGCATCAACGGATAAGGCGTCGCGGTCTTGAAGCGAATCGTGTACGGATCGATGACCTCGATCTTCTGGATCTGCTTCGTGTACGCGGTAAACGACGACGGACTATTCGGCACTTTCGGCACGCGCTCGATCGACGCCACGACGTCGGCGGCGGTGAAGTCGGTGCCGTCGTGAAATTTCACGCCTCTGCGGAGCTTGAATTCCCACGTTGTCGGATCCAACGTCCTCCATTCGGTCGCGAGTCCGGGAATCGTTTGCGACTTTTCGTTGCGCTCCACCAGGTATCCGAAGATGTGCGCCGCGACGGTATTGTTCGGCGTGAGATTGTGATAGTGCGGGTCGATGGCCGTCACATCGGTGCCCATCCCGATCGTGAGGTTGGCCGCGCAAGCCGCGGCCGTGGCGACGTAGGCGACGAGAGCCGTGCACGCGCGGACGATGGAACTCATAGGAATTTCCTCTGATTTTTTTGCGGCAACAGGGTTATGTCGAGTTGAACCATGCTTGGGCTCATCATCGGCAAGGATAACGCATGGCCTCCGCTCTTGTAACAAAACGCAACGGGACCCGCCTACGTCAACGGGCCCCGCCAATCGGCCGTTTTTGGCAGCGTACCGAAGACGGCGTCGCAAAAACTACCGGAACCCACCCCTGCGACGATTGTCTATTCATGGTTAGAAAGGAGACATGCTATGTACCGACGAATTGTTCTCGCATCAGCCTTGGCCGGTACGCTGGCGCTCGGACTCGCCGTGGCGCCTGCCGCGTCGGCGCGCGATTCCTGGAGCATCTCGATCGGCGCGCCGGGCTTTGCGGTAAGCGCGGGCTCGCCGTATTACGGTCGCCCGTATTACCGGCCGTACTACCGGCCTTATTACCGCCCGTATTACCGCCCGGTGTATGTGCCGCCTCCGGTCGTCTATCGGGCGCCGGTGTATAGGCCATACGCTTATGGTCCGGTCTACTACGGCTATCGCGGTTGGTAATTACTAGGCTATTGCCGTTGGTTAATATTATTAAGCAATCGTTTTAACTCAGCAGTCTCATGGCAAAGTCGCCGGCTATCAGGCCGGCGATTTTTTTGCATGAAACATCAGGACGCGCAACCAAAAAACTCGACCCGATCGGATGCTTGCGTCCGTCATCCGCCGTAGCGAATCCGATACACGACACCCGCCAGATCATCGGAAACGAAGAGCGAGCCATCGGGACCGACGCTGACGTCGGCCGGGCGCCCCGAAACGCGGCCGCCTTGCAGCCAACCCTCGGCGAACGGCGCGTATTTGATAGCCTTGCCCGCGTTGTCGAGCTGCACCATCGTCACGCGATAGCCGATTTTCTGCGAGCGGTTCCACGAGCCGTGCTCGGCGATGAAAATCTGATTCCGATACGCCGCCGGAAACTGCGTGCCGGTGTAGAACCGCATTCCGAGAGCCGCGACGTGCGGTCCTAGCTTTTGCGCGGGCGCAGTGAACTCCTTGCATGCGTGCTGCTCGCCGAATTCGGGATCGGCAATGTCTCCACCGTGGCAATAAGGAAACCCGAAGTTCTGCGGCACCGAAGTGACATGGTTGAGCTCGTCGGGCGGCACATCGTCGCCTAGCATGTCGCGGCCGTTGTCGGTGAACCAGAGTTCCTTGGTGCGTGGGTCCCAGTCGAATCCAACCGAATTACGCACGCCGCGGGCGACGACTTCGCGTCCGGAGCCGTCTGCGTTCATACGTTCGATATGCGCATAACGTTCCGGATCGGGCGCGCAAACGTTACAGGGCGCGCCCACGTTCGCGTACAGCTTTCCGTCCGGTCCGAAGGCGATGAATTTGAGGCCATGATGTCGATCGGACGGAAGCTTGTCGGTCACGATGGCCGGCTGCGGCGGCGACTGCAGCCTCCGGTCGATGTCGTCGAAGCGCACGATACGACTGACCGCGGACGCGTACAGCGCACCGTCGCGAAAAGCCACGCCACCAGGGTCGGTCAGGCCGGAGGCGATCATGTGAACGGTGGCCTGTCCCCCGGCGTTCGGCGCCGCGAATGTGATCGCGTAGACACCGCCCCTCGATGAGCCGACGAACAAAGTGCCTTTGTCACTCCACGTCATCGCGCGCGCCGCCGGCACGCGGGCTACGACGTCGATTGCGAAGCCCTCCGGAAGCTTAATGTCGCCGAGAGGCGGCGTCTGCGCATTCGCTGCATGACCGAACGCGACGATTGCAAGGGCGTGCGCGATGCGAATGGTGAAGCGCCATCTCCTCTTCATGAACGTCTCCTCGCGACAATGCTATTCCTTGAGCGCAACGCCGCGCTTGCCGAGTATTTGCATCAGCGCGAACTGTAGCGCGCTCAGCAAATCAGGATGCTCCGCGATGCCGCGTGATGTGTACATGCGGAGCTCGAAGCCCATCGATCCACCGGCGAGCGTCGTGAGCCTGACGACGGGGGACGGATCCTGCAGCACATCCGGGTTAGCGGCTGCCGTCGACAGCATGGCTTCTCGGACCGCTTCGAGATCGCTGCCATATTTAGCGGCGATTGCGATGCGCAACTGCCACTCCCCCTTTCCATGTTGCCAGTTCTTCACTGTTTCGATGATGAGCTTTTGATTCGGGACGATCGCCGCGACATTGTCGAGGGTTAAAACCGTGGTCGCGCGAGCACCGATCGCAACGACGCTGCCTTCGACGCCGCCGACCTCGATTCGATCACCGATTTTGACCGGTCGCTCAACCATCACGATCAATCCACTAATGAAGTTGCTGACGATATTCTGCAGTCCAAAGCCAACCCCGACGCCGACTGCGCCGGCAACGACATTGAACGTCGTAAGATTGATTCCCGCGGCCTGCATGATGACCAGGAAGCCGATTGCCAGCGTCGTGTAGCGAACCAGTGTTCCAATTGTCTGCCGCGTCGCTTCGTCGATGTGCATGTGCCTGGCAAGCCGACGATCGAGCCAGCGCCTCAGAAAGCCGGTGAACCAGAACAGCGCGATCAGGCCGATCGCGATAAATCCCACGTCCCATAGCGTGATCGGCGTGCCGCCAAGTGTGAACAATCGAATGTCGAACCGATCGAGTCCCTGCACGATCTGTGGCGCTTCCATGTTTGATATCAAAGGGGTTTATGGGATGCGAATCCCTTAGACGTCGCCAAACGCGTCGTCGTTCGCCCGCGTCGCGCGTTACAATGGCCTCCGGACCTCCCGGGTCCCTGGGTGAATCGAGCGAATGGATTGCCGGTGGACGTGCTCGCAACTCGCAGTGAGAAGCACGACAGCGTTCCGGTCGCTGCGGAAGCTCTTGTCGGACTTCCCCTGATCCGCCAATGGATCGCGTACGACACGACGAGCCGTGAATCGAACCTCGCGCTGATCGAATGGTCGCGGCGTTATCTGGAATCATTCGGCGCGCTGTCGACGCTCACGTTCGATGACGAACGCCGTAAAGCCAACCTGTTCGCCACGTTGCCCGCTCGCGACGGCAATGCGACGGTCGACGGCATCGTGCTGTCGGGCCACACCGACGTTGTTCCGGTCGACGGTCAGCCGTGGGACACGCCGCCGTTCGAGGCAACGCTGAAGGAAGACTGCCTGTACGGTCGCGGAACGGCCGACATGAAGAGTTTTTCGGCGATCGGTCTTGCTTTCGTGCCGGAGTTCGTCCGCCGCGGACTCGCGCGGCCGCTGCATTTCGCCCTTTCGTACGACGAGGAGGTCGGCTGCATCGGCGTGCGGCGGCTCATTGCCGATATCGTCGCCAAAGGCTGGAAGCCCGCGGGCTGCATCGTCGGCGAGCCCACCGGCATGCAACTCGTCGTCGCGCACAAGGGCAAGATGAGCTGGCGCTGTCGCGTACGGGGGCACGAAGCGCACTCGTCACTGACGCCGCAGGGCGTGAACGCCGTCGAGATCGCGTGTGCGATCGTCGGCTACATCGGCAAGCACGCCGCGCAGTTACGCGACGCGGCGCAGCGCGACAACGCCTATGACGTCCCCTATTCCACGCCGCACGTCGGAATCATCCGCGGCGGCACGGCGCTCAACATCGTGCCGCGCGACTGCTGGTTCGACTTCGAAATTCGCCATCTGCCGTTCGATGATCCGCGCGCGTTCTTCGCCGACGTCGAAGCG
>DASXPO010000194.1:0-5883 GCA_036493535.1 Casimicrobiaceae bacterium | reverse complement strand
CGCTGGGCAGTCGCAGATCATGGAAATGGGCTGCTACGGCATCGGCATCACGCGCGTGGTCGCTGCGGCGATCGAGCAGAACAACGATGCGAAAGGCATCATCTGGCCGGATGCGCTTGCGCCTTTCACCGTCGCGATCGCCCCGATCGGGTACGATCGCAACGAGGGGGTCCGTCGCGCGGCCGACCGGCTCCACGACGACCTCGGCGCCGCAGGCGTCGAAGTGCTGCTGGACGACCGCAGCGAGCGCCCTGGCGTGATGTTTGCCGACCTGGAGCTGATCGGCATTCCGCACCGGGTGACGATTGGCGAGCGCGCGCTGAAAGAGGGCAACGTCGAATATCAGGGACGGCGGGACGCCTCGGCGACGCCGGTCCCGCTGGCTGGCGCTTTGGATTGGATCAGCGGTCGCCTTGCGCGACAATGACGCCGCTAAGCTAGTCGGCTGTCAGTTAGGGAGGATGGGCTTGCGACGAGGTCGGACCCTGGCGGTATGCGTTGGGTGGGCGCTGTCGATCGCGCCGCTGCCTGCATTCGCCGGCGCTCAAGTTGAAGAGCAGCTTGCGCCGTCCGTCGTCGCCGGTCTCGCGCGATCGATTGCCGACAATCCCGTACCGGGCGACTACGCGTATCAGACGAACATTGTCCCATGGGTTGCGGAGATGTCGCGGCGTCTCGCGAACAAATTCGCCGACGAGCGGGAGCGGCGCGAGTTCCTCGCCACCGTGCACTACGAGGCGACGCGCGCCGGACTCGATCCGCAGCTCGTGCTCGGTGTCATTCATCTCGAAAGCGGCTTCAAGAAATACGCGATCTCCACCGCGAGCGCCCGCGGCTATATGCAAGTGATGCCGTTTTGGGCGCGGCAGATCGGCGCGCCGGACCACAATTTGTTCAATCTCCGTACGAACCTTCGCTACGGCTGCGTGATCCTTCGCCATTACCTCGACATCGAGCACGGCGACTACTATCGCGCGCTCGGCCGCTACAACGGCAGCCTCGGTCGCGCTGAATATCCGAACGCGGTCATCGGCGCGGCGACGCGCTATCGAATCGATCCGCCCGCGCCTACGATTCTGCAGACCGGCGGGCGTCCCCAGTAAAGTCTTCGCGTGTCGCTCGCGGCTCGCTACCGCGGACGGTTTGCCCCCTCGCCGACCGGACCGCTTCATTTTGGCTCGTTGATCGCCGCGCTCGCGAGTTACGCTGACGCCCGCTCACACGGCGGAGAATGGTGCTTGCGCATCGATGATATCGACGAGCCGCGCGCCCGCGACGACGCTGAAAACGAAATTCTCGCGACGCTCGAGCGCTATGGATTCGAGTGGGACGGACCGGTCGTGCGCCAGTCGGCGCGGGTCGAGCGGTACATCGACGCGCTCGAGTCGCTCAGTCGGAAGAACGCTGTCTACGAATGCGCCTGCACTCGCCGCGACCTCGAGTCCGCGCCGCTCGGCGCGGCCGGCGAGCGCGTCTATCCCGGCACGTGCCGCGCCGGAATTCGCATGGAACACGGATTGCGCGCCACTTGCGCGTGGCGTGTCCGCGTCGATGACGCCGTCATCCGTTTTCTCGATCGCCTGCAGGGATGGCAGCAACAAGATCTGGTGCAGGACGTCGGCGACTTCATCGTCAGACGCGCGGACGGCTTGTACGCCTATCAATTGTGCGTCGTCGTCGATGATGCCGATCAGGGCATCACGGACGTGGTCCGCGGAGCCGATCTGCTGGCATCGACACCGCGGCAGATCTTCCTGCAGCGCGAGCTGGACTACACCGAGCCGAAATATCTGCACGTTCCCGTCGCGCTCAATGCGGCAGGTGAAAAGCTTTCCAAGCAAACGCGGGCAAAGCCGCTGCCGAGCGACCCGCTTGCGGGACTTTTCGCGGCATGGCGCTTCCTCGACCAGCCGATGCCCTCGCCGTTGCCGTCGACTGTCGCTGCGTTCTGGCGCTATGCGAGCGCCGCCTGGTCGCCATCGCGTCTGCCGCCCGTTCCAATGCTGCCGGCGCCCGCCGCGTTCGAGCGGCCGGGACCGAGTGTCCGGGACGGCGTATAATTCGATCTTTCCTGCGTGCCGATTCCGGCGCGAGTCAATCCCTAACAAATCAGCATGACCACCATCGTCATCGTCCGCAAGGGCGATACCGCGGCGATTGCCGCCGATTCGCTGACGACGTTCGGCGAAACGCGTCTTGCGGCTGTTCACGACCGCACGTACGACAAGATCGTCCGGTACAAGGACACTTACATCGGACTTTGCGGTTCCGCCGCTCATCAGCTCGTGTTCGAGAGCTTGCTCGCGAAGCACGACAACCTCGACTTCAGCAATCGCGCGGGGATCTTCGAGACGTTTCGAATGCTGCATCCGATCCTGAAGGAGCAGCACTTCCTGAATCCCAAGGAAGAGGAAGACGATCCGTACGAGTCGACGCAGGTGCAGGCGCTGATCGTCAACGTCCGCGGCATTTTCGGCGTCTACTCGATGCGCGAGGTGTTCGAGTACACGCAGTTCTGGGCTGCGGGCACCGGTCGCGAGTTCGCGCTGGGCGCGATGAGCGCGCTCTATTCCCGACTCAAGACCGCCGAGGAGGTCGCCCGAGCCGGCGTCGAAGCGGGCACGCTGTTCGACAAGAATTCGGCGCTGCCGCTCACCGTTTACACGCTGCCGCTGGGTTGATGGCGCAGCAACCGCAGTCATCCGATGCGTTGACGCGCTTCGTGTTCGACGCGGCGCATGTGCGTGGCGCGGTCGTTACGCTGGAACGCAGCACGCGCGAAATTCTCGCCTCTCATTCGTACCCGCCGGCCCTAGCGCGTGCGCTCGCCGAGCTTTGCGCGGCGGCCCCGCTGATCGGCTCGACGCTGAAGCTCGAGGGAAGCCTGATCGTCCAGCTTGCCAGTGCCGGACCGGTGCGTCTTATTGTCGTCGAATGCAACGATGCCCTCGATATTCGAGCGACGGCGCAATGGAACGACGCTGCGACGACGCTGCGTTTCGATGCGACGCTCGCCGAGCTCGCCGGCGGTCGAAATCAAGGCCGCTTGACGATCACCCTCGACCCGCGAAGCGGCGGATCGCTCTACCAGGGGATTGTCGCGCTGGAGGCAACGACGACCGCGCACTTGATCGAGCACTATCTGACCACGTCCGAGCAGTTGCAAAGCCGCGTGGTATTGACAACGCGCGATGGCGTCGCGGCGGGGCTGCTCGTCCAGCGTTTGCCGGGGACGTCTGCAACGGATGAAGCGACGTGGGAACGCGTCGAGTCGTTGCTCGACGCGCTGGCGCCGGATGCGCTGCTTGCGGCGCCGACTCACACGGCGCTCCTCGCGAGTGTGTTCCCGGAAGACGATCTCCGCGCGTTCGAACCACGTTCTCTGCATTTTCGCTGCTCGTGCTCGCTGGAGCGCGTGCGCAACGCGCTGCGGATCGCCGGCCGCAAGGAAATCGAAGCGGCGATTGCCGAGCGCGGCCACGTTGAAGTGACCTGCGAATTTTGCAATCGGCGCTACACGTTCGCGCCCGATGAAGCGCGCGACGTCTTTTCGCTGCACGCGCCGATTGCCCGCGATGCGACGGCCGCGTCAGGGCACTGACAGCGCCTTCCCGATGACCGTCTACATTCCCGACGCCTTTGCCATCGCCGAGCGGGCGGCGATCCGACGGCTGATCGACGAGTATCCGTTCGTGACGCTGATCACCCCGGCCGGTCCCGAGCCCTATGTCACCCATATCCCGCTGCTGACCTCCGACGATGGAACGGTGGACGGCGCGCTCATCGGGCACTTCGCGCGCGCCAATCCGCATTGGCAGCAGGTCGGCGGCGTCGAATCGACGGCCATCTTTCACGGGCCGCACGCCTATGTGTCGCCGTCGTGGTACGAGCAACCGGCGCAGGCGGTTCCCACATGGAATTTCACGGCGGTCCACGTCCACGGCGTGCTCGAAATCTTCGACGATCCCGCGGAGACGCGGGGCATTCTCGACGCGTTGATCGAGCGCTTCGAGGGACATCGGCCTGCGCCGTGGAAGCTCGCGTTGCCCCATCGGCAGCGTGACGCGATGATCGGTGCGATCGTGGCCTTCAAAATGCCCATCCGCCGAATCGAGGCCAAATTCAAGTTGTCGCAGAACCGATCGCGCAACGACCGCGTACGGGTCATTGCGGCGCTTGATGCGGAGGGCTATTCCGAGGCAACGCAGACCGCGGCGTGGATGCGCGCCTATGCGGACGCTGACGATGAGCGCTCGCGCTAACATACGCGCGAAGCCCTTTGCGCCTGCGGACACCGTGCCGCGGCAGCGGCTCGACAAGTGGCTATGGGCCGCGCGCTTCTACAAGACGCGAAGCCTCGCGGTGCAAGCGATCGATGCGGGACAGGTCCGCGCCGAGGGCTCGCACATCAAACCGGCGCATGAGCTACGCGTCGGCGAGCGCATCAGCGTGCGCAAGGGTGGATTGACGTGGGAATTCGAGATCACGGCGTTATCCGATCGCCGCGGCCGAGCGGCCGATGCCGCGCGTCTGTACCGCGAAACGTCGCAAAGCGTCGAGACTCGCGCGCAAATGTTGCAGCAGCGAAAGGCCGCGCTCGGCGCCGAGCCGCGTTGGAGCGGCAGGCCGACGAAACGCGAGCGACGCAAGCTCGAAGATTTCTTGAACGAGCCTTAGCGAGCGTTAGCGAAGTTGAGGCGAATTCCGAGGGAAGCGAGGGCGCCGCTTTTGACGTACTTCTAGCACAGCCGCATCTGCGCGAAATCCAGAAGTAATTCGGGTTGTCGATAGCCGCGAAACACCAGCCACGCGACCAGCACGGCTACGATCAGACCAAGGAGATGCCAGGCGAGACGACGCGACAATCCATTCACGTCGCCAATTTACGCGCGTTCCGTCTCCTCGGGCAAGTTCTCGCTGCGCCCAGTCGAGGCGGGCGCGATCACGCCTTCGGCGCGCATTCTCGCGATCACCGAGCTGAAATCGGCGGCCGCGTGCGTGTGTTCCACCGGTTTAGCGAGCAGGTTCACGGCGCGCCCGCTGACGATCAGCGGCACATCGGCAGGCAACGCATGGCGAAGGCCGCGGATTTCCTGTCCGGCGATCTTGCCGGAGATGCCGCGATCGAACAGCAACAGCACGAGCGCGACGCGATAGGCCTTGGCGGCACCGGCGATTTCCTGCGCGGGGATTCCCGAACCCAGCGTAAGGCAACTCACGCCTTCCGTTTGGAGCAGCAATTCGAGGATGGTGAGACCGAGTTGATTCGGATCGTTGGGTGGTGTCGCCAGCAGCACCTGGCGGGCGTCGCGCCCCGGGCGCGCCGGTGTGCGTGCCTCGCGAAGCAGCCGTTGCGCGACATCGGCAAAGCGCAGTTCCTGGAACGTTTGCATTTCGCCGCGCACAACTCGCTCGTGCACGGCTTCGTTCAGCGGAATCAGCGTTTGCTCGAGAAACTTGCGCAACCCTTGCGTCGCCAAGATCTTCGACAAATGATGCTGGAGGTCGGCGGAGCGATGCGTTTCGAGCATGCGCACGGCCGTCTCGATTTCGGTCGGCAACGGCGCGGGCTCTTCGACGGTCAATCCCAGCATCGATTGGAGTGCCGTGTCGGCAAGCGGAACCACGGCGCCCGCGCGCCATCCCTCGGACAACAATTGCTTGATCAGCCGCAGTCGCGCGACCTGGTCGGGAGGGTAAACGCGATCGCCGAATGAATCGCGGAGCGGCGCAGGAAAACCATAACGCCGCTGCCACATGTAGAGTTGTTCGCGTCGCAGGCCCGTGATGCGAACGACTTCGCGGATATGCAGCGCCGCTGCGGAATCGCCGGTCTCTGTCAGAACGTTAACCGGGGGCGGCCCTTCGCGTCGTCGCGCAGGC
>DASXPO010000193.1:0-21570 GCA_036493535.1 Casimicrobiaceae bacterium | reverse complement strand
GTGTTTCGTTGATCAAACATGCGCACCATACGTTTGACCTCGACCAACCCGGCAAGGATTCATGGCGGCACCGGCAAGCCGGTTGCACCGAAGTGCTCGTCACCTCGGCCTTGCGCTGGGCGCTCGTGCACGAGCTTCGCGGCGGACCCGAGCTTTCACTCGAAGATGCCATCGCGCACGTTTCACCTTGTGATCTACTGTTGATCGAGGGTTTCAAGACGGCGGCGATACCGAAGCTCGAGGTTTGGCGGGATGGCCAGGACGAGCCGCCGTTGTTTCCGGACGATCGTCACATCCGCGCCATTGCGACCGACGTTCCCGCTCGATTCGCGGGCCGGCTCAGAGCTTTCGCGCTCGACGACATTGACGCAATTGCGACGTTTGTATTGGCCGAGGCGACCGGCGGCCGGGCTCTCCGTTGACTTCGTGCAGCGCCGGGAGTACGTTGAACTCGCGGCTGTTTCGACGGACCAAGGTACGCGTTCGAGGGATCGGGCGAATATTGCTACCTGGGCATGCAGCGGTGGTGTGTGCAGAGGCCGCTGGGGACGAAAATGTTGTTGAAACATCAAGTTGCACGCGTCGTTCTCGTTGCGCTCTGCGCAGGGTGCGGCGTGCCGGCAATTGCCCAGGACGCCTTCGGCGTACGCCCTCCAAATAGCGGAGCCGGGGCCGGTTTCTACGGCGGCATCGCGCTGCGCGACAACGCCCAGGAAAGCGGCGGCATCAGCCTTGGCCGTTTGACCTCTGCCTGGAGCAAGTTCGTCGCCCCGACGGCCGATGAATCGGGGTCCCGTGCATTGATGTTCGGCGGATATCGGTGGCGTAACGATGTGGCGCTCGAAGCCGCATTCGGAACCGCCGAAAGCTATGCGTTGATGCCCTACGGGCGCCGCGGAGTCGGACTGTCGCTTGCCGGAACCGTCGAATCCCCCATCGCGCGCTCCTGGAACGCCGACGTCTATACGAGCTGGGCTTTCCGGCCGAGCTTCGCCCTCTACGGACGC
Source organism: Casimicrobiaceae bacterium (assembly GCA_036493535.1). Classification (GTDB taxonomy): domain Bacteria; phylum Pseudomonadota; class Gammaproteobacteria; order Burkholderiales; family Casimicrobiaceae; genus VBCG01. The sequence goes on along the minus strand of DASXPO010000193.1, from coordinate 20,563 downwards.
ATGGGCTACATTCAATCCGATACGGGCGCGGGCTTCGCATCGACCTTACCGATCGACGGCCGGCGACTGCGCGAGGGCGTGAACTATGGCGTGGGCCTGCGCTATGACGTCACGTCGGCGCTCGGACTGCGACTCGAATATGCGCGCTTCGGTCGTTTTGCCGGCGAAAGCTTGAACGGCTTCATGCCGGAGTCCGATCAAGTGCAATTCGGTATGCAGTTCCGTTTCTGATTGAACGACTCCGCGATACAAAAAACGCTGACCGTGCAAGTCGTCTACCTCGCGCGCCTGCGCGAGGCGTTCGGAACATCGAGCGAACGACTGCCCCTGCACGGCGCCGCTGCGGACACGCTCACCGTCGCCGACGTTCTGGCGACGCTCGCGTCGCGCGGCGGTGTTTATGCAACCGAGCTCGCTGCGGGACGGGCAGTGCGCGTCGCCGTCAACCACGCGCTCGTCTCGCGCGACGCACACGTACGCGCCGGCGATGAAGTCGCATTGCTGCCTCCGGTGACTGGCGGCTGATGCCGATGGCCGTACGCGTTCAAACGGCGGATTTCGATGTCGGACGCGAGCTTGCCGCGCTGCGCGCCGGCGACGCCCGTGTCGGTGCCATCGTCACGTTCGTCGGTACCGTTCGGGACGTGAACGATGACGCGCGCATCACGCAGATGACGCTCGAGCATTACCCCGGCATGACCGAGCAGGCGTTGCAGGGTATCGTCGTCAAGGCAAAGGGGCGCTTCGACATCTACGATGCGCTCGTCATTCATCGAGTCGGCCCCCTCGCGCCGACGGATCAGATCGTTTTCGTCGCCGTGACGAGCGCGCATCGCGGCGAGGCGTTCGACGCCTGCCGCTTCATCATCGATTACTTGAAGACCGAAGCGCCGTTCTGGAAAAAGGAAGAAACGCCGCATGGCGCCCGCTGGGTCGACGCGCGGACGAGCGACGATGAAGCAGTCGCCCGCTGGAGCACGACCGCGCCGCCGCGGTCGAAGGCGTAGCGGCGCCGTTTTTTGAGGGTTCACGGCCGACGGGTCTAGAATCGCTCCCTTGGGGTTGTGGGGGGTGAACGCGTGAGCGGTGCGTCGCTCATCGCCATCGATTGGGGTACGACGTCCGCGCGCGCCTATCGTCTCGACGCGCGAGGCGGCGTTGCAGACGAGCGCGCCGCTCCCCTCGGCATCGCGCAAATCCCCTCCGGCCGCTACGATGAGGCGCTCTCGGCGCTACTCGGTGAATGGAGCCGCGAACCTGCGCCGCGGCTCGCCTGCGGCATGATCGGCAGCCGGCAAGGTTGGATCGAGGCGCCGTATGTCGCATGTCCAGCATCGATCGACGCGCTCGTCGGCGGCATAGTGGCTGTCCGCGCGTCGATGCTCTCCATCGTGCCCGGTCTCATCACCCGCGACCGCCATGGCACGCCCGACGTGATGCGCGGCGAGGAAACGCAGCTCGTTGGCGCCGTCGACGTCGACGAATCGATGGTACTCGCGGTGCTGCCGGGAACGCACAGCAAATGGGCGCGCATGGAGCGCGGTCGCATCGTCGACTTCTCGACCTACATGACGGGCGAGCTCTTCGGCGTGCTTCTTGCGCATAGTATTCTCGGGCGGATGAGCGAACGTTCGCCGGATGCGCACACCGGCGCCGGCTTCCTGCGCGGCGTCGATAGGGGACTGAAAAACGACGGCGTCATGCACGCTATTTTCGGCGCACGCACGCTGGTCCTGGCCGGCGAGATGGCCGCGACCGACGTCGACGATTGGCTTTCCGGCATGTTGATCGGCGCCGAGATACGCGCAGCGCTCGCATGGGCGCGGGATGCCGGTATCGAAACCACGCGTGTCCGCATCATCGGCAACGACAAACTGGCCGCGCGCTATGCGACCGCCCTCGCGCATGCCGGCGTTTCGACCGCCCAAGGCGATCGCCATGCGGCCGCGCGCGGACTCTGGCGCATTGCGACGCAGGCCGGTCTTCTACATTGACGAGACTCACCATGAGCCTTCGCGATTACCTCGACCCCTTGCCGCTGATCGCGGTCTTGCGTGGCATCACGCCGGAAGAAGTTGCGACGATTGCGGGCGCACTGTTCGACGAAGGCTTTCGAATTCTGGAGGTGCCGCTCAATTCGCCGCGACCGTTCGAGTCGATTCAATCGCTCGCGCGCGAATTCGGCGACCGCTGTTTGGTTGGCGCGGGCACGGTGATCGCGCCCTCCGATGTCGCGCGCGTTCGCGATAGCGGCGGCGCCGTTATCGTCATGCCGCATGGCGACACCGCAGTCATTCGAGAAGCGAAACGGCTGGGACTCGCGTGCATTCCAGGCGTTGCGACGCCGACGGAGGCTTTTGCGGCGATTGCCGCGGGCGCCGACGGGCTGAAGATGTTTCCCGCTGAGGGCTTGCCGCCGGCTGCCCTCAAGGCGTGGCGTGCCGTATTGCCGCGCGAGACGCTGGTCTTCGCGGTGGGCGGCATCACGCCCGACAATATGGCGCCGTACTGGGCCGCAGGCGCCGACGGCTTCGGCACCGGATCAAACCTTTATGCGCCCGCGTCGGACGTGACCAAGGTACGCGCCGCCGCCGCTGCGTACGCCGCCGGATTTCGCGCTCTGAAACGATGAACGCCGAAATCGTCGCACTCGGCGAGCCGCTGATCGAGTTCAATCAGACCCGCGGTGACGATCTCCACGCGTTTCTGCAAGGCTTCGGCGGCGACACGTCCAACATGGCGATTGCGGCGGCGCGGCTCGGCGGCCGCGCCGGATACATCACCCGCATCGGCGATGATGCATTCGGGCGCATGTTTCTTTCATTGTGGAACGACGAGCGCGTCGAAACGCGCGGCGTCGCCGTCGATCGCGCTGCGCCAACCGGCGTCTATTTCGTCACGCATGGCGAGCGCGGTCACACGTTCAGTTATCTGCGCGTCGGATCGGCCGCAAGCCGCCTCGCTCCAACCGAGCTTCCGCTCGACGTGATTCGCAACGCGCGCGTGCTCCACGTGTCCGGAATTTCCCAGGCGATCTCGGCATCGGCGTGCGACGCGGTATTCGCAGCGATGATCGTGGCACGCGACGCGGGCGCCCGGGTTTCGTACGACACGAATTTGCGTCTGTCGCTGTGGCCGCTTGCGCGCGCCCGCGCGACGATTGTGGCATCGCTCGCCCACTGCGATTGGTGCCTGCCGAGCCAGGACGACGCACGCGAATTGTTCGAGTCGGACGACAAGGACGTGCTGATCGCTCGATGCCATGCGGCCGGCGCGCCCGTTGTCGTGCTGAAATGCGGACGCCAGGGATGCGCGGTCTCGAACGGCACGCGAACGGAGACGTTGCGGGGTCACGAAGTGGCCGATGTCGACGCGACGGGCGCGGGCGATTGTTTCGATGGCGCTTATGCGACGCGCATCGTCGCGGGCGACGATCCGTTTACCGCTGCGCGATACGCCAATGCAGCGGCCGCCTTGGCAACGACGGGGTTCGGCGCCGTCGCGCCGTTGCCGCGCGACGCCGATGTGCGCGCATTGCTCGAAAGAGCGTCGGCATGAGCGCGAAGCGGCGATGATCACAACGACGTTTCACGGCGATCTTTTCGCAGGCAAAGTCGTGCTCGTCGTCGGCGGAACGAGCGGCATCGGCGCAGCCGCCGCCGATGCGTTTGCAGCGCTCGGCGCCGTCGTGACTATTACCGGCCGCACTCGAGCCGACGTGGACGCGGCGCGCGACGGGCCGAACTTCAAATGCCGCGATGCCGTTGCGCTCGACGTGCGCGACGCGCGTGCGATCGGCAAATTGATCGGCGATTTGCCTCGCCTCGACACGCTCGTCAATTGCGCCGGTGTCATCCGCCGCGACGATGAGCACGATGCCGATGTCTTCGCCGACGTCGTGGACGTCAATCTCAACGGCACGATGCGATGCTGCACGGCGGCGCGAGAACGCCTGAAAGCAGCCGAAGGCGCAATCGTCAACACCGCATCGATGCTGGCGTTTCACGGCGCGCCCCGCGCTCCGGCTTACAGCGCGAGCAAGGGCGGCGTTGCTCAACTCACCAAATCGTTGGCTATCGCGTACGCGGCCGACGGCATTCGCGTCAACGCAGTGGCGCCCGGCTGGGTGCGTACTTCGCTGACGCAATCGCTCCAAGACGATGCGGCGCGAAGTGCCGCGATCCTGGCGCGTACGCCGCAAGGACGTTGGGCGGAGCCCGCGGACATCGCAGGCGCCATGGTTTTTCTGTGTTCACCCGCTGCGCGTTTCGTCACCGGCGCCGTCTTGCCGGTCGACGGCGGGTATCTTGCGATGTGAAGGGAGAGTCACATGGCACTCGGAACTGCCATTCGTCATCTCCGCAAAGGCGACTGGACCAAGGCGCACGCCATCGTTCAGAACGACGACTCGACGCTCGGCTGCTGGGCGCACGGCATCGTCCACATGATGGAGGGCGACCTCGGCAATGCGCGCTATTGGTACCGCCGCGCGCACCGGTTATTTCCCCGCGACGGCGATCCTGCGACTGAAATCGCGGCATTGACCGCCGCGATGAAAGATATGCAGACATGAGCGCCGCCATCACATGACCGGCATCGCGCCATCGCCGGGCATTCGTCCCGACATCGCAGTTCACGCGCTTCCCGAAGATGAACGGGTTTGGGTGCCGCAAGCAGCGGATGTGTGGTTTCGTCCGCTTTTGCTGAACACCGTGACGGGCGGATGGTGCAACCTGCTCCGTGTGCGGCGCTCCGGAATCCTGTCGCGCCATCGCCACCCGATGCTCGTCGTCGGTTACGTGATCAAGGGTCGCTGGAAGTATCTCGAGCACGATTGGGTCGCGGAGGAGGGAAGCTTCGTCTACGAGCCGCCCGGCGAAATCCATACGCTGACGGTTCCGGCCGACTGTCCCGAGATGATCACGTTTTTCAACATCAGCGGCGCGATGATCTATCTCGACGACCGCGGAGCGCAGATCGGTTACGAAGACGTCTTCACCAAGATCGATATGTGCCGCCGCCATTACGACGCTTGTGGGCTCGGCGGCGATTACATCGAGCGATTCGTTCGTTGAGTCCATTTCGATGCCGCGCATGCGGCGGGAGGGTGCGCGTGTTCTCGTGGGCTGGAATCATCGCCGTGGGCGGCGGAGCGGCCGCCGGTGCATGGCTGCGTTGGGGCTTGAGCATCGCGCTCAATCCGGTCTTCCCTACGTTGCCGCTCGGAACCCTCACGGCGAATTTGATCGGCGGTCTTTTGATGGGCGTTGCGATGGAGCTCATCACACGCCACACGCTGCTCTCGCCTGAAGCGAGCTTGTTGGTGACGACGGGATTCTTGGGCGGGCTCACCACCTTCTCGACCTTCTCGGGGGAAATTACGACGCTGATCCTGCGCAGAGAATGGTTGTGGAGCGCGGTCGGCGTCGGCGCGCACGTCATCGGATCGATCGCAATGACGCTCGTCGGTCTTATCGCTGCCCGCGCGCTGTTCCAATGGAGGTGGGCATGAACGGAACGCTGCTGCGCTTCTACGTTCACGAGAGTCGCAAGCATCATCAAATCCTGCTCTACGAATGGTTGCTCGAGCATGCGAAGAAGACGGGCATCCCCGGTGGCTCAGCGTTTCGCGCCATCGCGGGTTTTGGCCGTCATGGCGTGCTGCACGAGGAGCATTTTTTCGAGCTCGCCGGCGAACTGACGATCGAGGTCGACTTCGCCGTCAGCGATGACGAAGCCGACCGGTTATTGGCTTCGATCCACGACGAAAACATCCGCGTCTTCTACGCGCGGATCCCGATCCAGTACGGCGTTGTCGAGGGCAGGGACTGAGCCGGTACGGCTGCGAATCGGGAGGCATCGAGCGATGATCGAGATCGTCATTCCCGGCGCAACGACGCTTCGCCTCTCGGCCGCGATTTGCGACTTCAACGGGACGCTGGCCCGCGACGGACGTCTTTGCGACGGCGTCGCTGATCGTATCCGCATGCTGGCGCAGCGACTCGCGATCCATGTCGCCACCGCCGATACGACGCGAACCGCCCGTAGCGAGCTCGCCGGTCTTCCGGTGACCGTGCATATCATGCCCGAGAAAGATCAACGCGCGGCGAAACGTGCGTTTCTCGAAACCTGCGGCAGGAACGAGACCGTCGCGATCGGCAATGGCCGCAACGATGAGGCATTGATGTCCGGTGCCGCGCTCTCCATCGTCGTCATCGGCGAAGAGGGCTGTGCGGCGAAGTCGCTCGCGAATGCCGATGTCGTCTGCGCCAACGTTCGCGACGCGTTGGATCTCTTGCTCGTGCCGACGCGTCTCGTCGCGACGTTGCGGTCGTAGTTGCACAAAGACGCTGTCGCTCGGCGATCAGCGTAAAATTACTTCGTCAAGAAAGCGAGGAACAACAAACATGGCTCACGCAATCCGCATTCACGCCGCCGGCGGTCCCGATGCGCTCGTCTACGACGAAGTCCCGCTGGCCGCGCCCGGTGCCGGCGAAGCGCGCATCCGCCATACGGCGATCGGCGTCAATTTCATCGACACGTACCATCGGAGCGGTCTTTATCCCCTGACGTTGCCGTCCGGTATTGGCAGCGAGGCGGCCGGTGTAGTCGAGTCGGTGGGCGGCGGCGTCGATTGGGTGAAGCCCGGCGATCGCGTTGCGTACTGCGGCGGGGCGGTGGGCGCGTATTCGACCGAGCGCGTGATGCCGGCCGAACGACTCGTCAAGCTGCCGGACGGCATCGATGACCGCACCGCTGCAACGTTAATGCTGAAAGGGCTCACCGTCCAATATCTGTTTCGGCAGACTTATCAACTGCGGGGCGGCGAGACGATCCTGTTCCATGCGGCGGCGGGCGGCGTCGGATCGATCGCGTGCCAGTGGGCGCGCGCCCTCGGTGTGACGATGATCGGTACCGTCGGATCCGACGAAAAGGCAGCGCTCGCGAAATCGCTGGGCTGCGCGCATACGATCGTCTATACACGCGAAAACTTCGTCGAGCGCGTGAAAGCGCTCACCGGCGGCAAGGGCGTCCCCGTGGTTTACGATGCGGTGGGCAAAGACACCTTCCCCGCTTCGCTCGATTGTCTGCAGCCACGCGGCATGTTCGTGAGCTTCGGCAACTCGTCGGGGCCGGTTCCGCCTTTCAACCTGATGATGCTATCAGCGAAAGGCTCGCTGTACGCGTGTCGTCCGACGCTCGTCACGTACACGGCGACGAGGGCCAGCATCACCGCGATGGCCGATGAATTGTTCGGCCTCGTGCTCGCGGGAAAAATCAAATCGTCGCCGAGCCAGACGTTTCCGCTCAAGGATGCGGCGGCCGCGCATCGCGCGCTTGAAGGGCGCAAGACGACCGGCGCGACGGTTCTGTTGCCGTAACGATCAACGGCAATTCAGCAACGCGCGGGCGGCGTCAGGCAGCTCCGATGCAACCATGCCGGTTGGCCCGATGCCACTTGCGACCAATGCATCGGCGGCGGCACCGTGCAGGCACACCGCGTACCGAAGCGCGGTCCTCGCATCGAGACGCTGCGCGACAAACGCGCCGACCATTCCGGCAAGAACGTCTCCGCTGCCGGCCGTTGCGAGTGCCGGACCGCCGCTTGCATTGATATCGAAGCGACCGTCGGGATAAGCGACCACGCTTCCGGCGCCTTTCAGCACGATCGCAGCATTGAGCTCGCGGGCGAGACGCGTTGCCGCGGCGATCCGGTCGGATTCGACTTTCGCGGTGTCGCACGACAGAAGGCGACCCGCCTCGGCCGGATGCGGCGTTGCCAGAGTCGTCTCATGGCGGCCTCGGACAATCGTTCGCAGGTCTGAATGCCGCGCAATCAGATTGAGCGCATCGGCGTCGATCACGAGTGGCTTGTCGACAACCAATGCGCGTTCGAGAAAATCCAGCGCAACGGCATCCGTGCCAAGCCCGGGGCCGATCAACAGGCAATCGCCTTCGGCGATCACGGCATTCGCATCGCCCAACATCAATTCGAGAGCGGAAGCGTCGACTGCGGGCCGTTCGAGCGCGACGAAACCGATACGCACCTTGCCGGCGCCCCCTTTCATCGCCGCACGACCGGCGAGCAGCGGCGCGCCGACCATCCCATGTGCGCCGCCGACGATGGCGAGCGTGCCGAAGGTACCCTTGTGCACGTTTCGGCGTGGGCGTTGTAGCGCGGACGGAAGCGGCGTCGCGAGCGCTTCCCACTCGAGTCGCCATCCCGACGAGTCCGACGATGCGTCGATTGCAATGCCGAGCGAATGAACCGAGATCGCGCCGCACAAATCGACGCCGTCGCCGGTCAGCAAGCCGGGCTTCAACGCAAGGAATGTCGCCGTCGCATCGGCACGGATCGCGGGCGCGAACCCCGTTCCCGTTTCGGCGTCGAGTCCGCTCGGAATGTCGAGCGCTAGAACGGGAGCCGGGTTTGCATTGGCCCATTCGATCAACTCGGCGTACTGCGGCGCCGGTGACCTTCGAAGACCGATACCGAACAGTCCATCCACAATCAATGCCGTGGATGCGCCGGGAGCGTCTGCCACCGTCGTACCGCCGGCGTTGAGATAGGCGGCATACGCACTGCCCGCATCGGGTGGTAACCGTTGTGTGTCACCGCGAAAAACGACGACGACCTCGTGAAACCACGTCCGAAGCCAGCGGGCGGCGACGAAAGCATCGCCGCCGTTATTGCCCGGTCCTGCGAGGACGACCACCGGCCCGCCGCGATCGGCCAACATGCCGCGTGCGACTTCGGCCGCGGCGAGCCCCGCGCGCTCCATCAGCGGTTGATCCGAGTGGCGACTCTCGAGCGTGCGCAACGACGCGGCTCGGCAAATGACCGAGAGTGCCGGGAACAGCCCGTCGGCGGGGGTCGACGATGACAAAGGCATGAGCGGCCGATCGCTACGTTTCAAACGCATCTATCGTAGCGGCTTTTGGCCGGAGCCTCCTTGCGCTGCGGCGAATTGCGTCTGTTGCGGCCCGGAAACAAAACGTCTTGGACTTTCCCCGCCAACGTCCGTAAAATCCGGCCGGTTCGGCCGCGGGCTGCCGGATCGCGTTCGCACCCGACGGCTGCCCTCCGATTCCACCCAAGGAGACACCGAAATGCGCAATTCGCACTGGACGCTCGGGCTCGCGCTTGCCGCGTTCGTCGCTGCGCCGGCCACAGCCCAGGAGCTGACCGGCACGCTCAAGAAGATCAAGGACAGCGGCACGATCACGATCGGCCACCGCGATTCGTCGATTCCGTTCTCGTACTACGACGACAAGCAGAACGTCGTCGGCTATGCGATGGACATCTGCATGAAGATCGTCGACGCGGTCAAGACCGAGCTCAAGATGCCGAATCTGCAGGTCAAGCTGAATCCGGTGACGTCCGCGACGCGGATTCCGTTGATCGCCAACGGCACGATCGATCTCGAATGCGGCTCGACGACGAACAACCTCGAGCGCGAGAAACAGGTGGGCTTCATCAACACCTATTTCATCACTGCCAATCGCTACGTCGCCAAGAAATCTTCGAACATCAAGAACCTCAACGACTTGAAGGGCAAGACGGTGGTGTCGACGTCGGGCACGACGAACCTCAAGTGGCTGACCGAGGAGAACGCGAAGCAGAACCTCGGCATGAGCATCCTGACGGCGAAGGATCATGCCGAAGCGTTCCTGATGGTCGAAACCGGCCGTGCGACCGCATTCTTCATGGACGACATCCTGCTCTACAGTCTCGTGGCGGGCTCCAAGGCGCCGGCCGATTACGCGATCGGCGACGAGGCCTACACGGTCGAGCCGTACGGCTCGATGCTGCCCAAGGACGACGCGGCATTCCGCAAGGTTGCCGACGCCGCCACCGCGAAGCTGTACAAGAGCCCCGAAATGACGGCGCTTTATGAGAAGTGGTTCCTGAAGCCGATTCCGCCGAAGGGCGTCACGTTGAATGTGCCGATGAGCCCGTCGCTGAAGAAGGTCCTCGCGAATCCGACCGACAGCGGCGACCCGGCCGTATACAAATAATCGTCGATTCATGCAGAGACTTCGCGGGGAGCTTCGGCTCGCCTCGGCCTCCTCGTCTTATCCAGTCCTGTAAGCGGTTGCGCGTCGGCCTCGTGCGCCGACTCGCAAATGCGGTCGACGCCCGCTTCGCGGGGGCCCTCGCCCGCTACTCGCGTCGCTATTGTTTGTTATAGTCGGCCCGATCACGGCCCCGCGGTTCCCGGGGCCGTCGCATGCGTGTCGAACCGGACAGGCAGAACAGGGAGGCGTCGGTTGAATTACAACTGGAACTGGAAGATATTTTTTGCGATTTCGGCCGACGGACAGCACACGTGGCTCACCACGCTGTTCATGGGTCTCGGCTGGACGTTGCTGACGGCGCTTTGCGCCGGGATCATCGCGTTCTTGCTCGGGTCCGCGCTCGGCGTCATGCGCACGACGCCGCACAAGTGGTGGGTCAAGTTCGGTAACGCGTACGTCGAGTTTTTCCGCAACATTCCGCTGCTGGTCCAGTTGTTCCTGTGGTTTTTCGTCCTGCCGGAGCTGCTGCCGACCGGCATCGGAGACTGGATCAAGCAAATGACGCCGCCGTGGGCGTCGTTCGTTCCCGCAGTCATCGGCCTCGGCCTCTTCACCGCGGCGCGGGTCAGCGAGCAGGTGCGCGCCGGCATCCAGGCGCTGTCGCGTGGACAAAGTCAAGCGGGGACGGCACTCGGGCTCACGCTACCGCAGCGCTACCGTTTCGTGCTGCTGCCGATGGCGTATCGAATCATCCTGCCGCCGCTCACATCGGAGACGATGAACCTGATCAAGAACACGTCGGTCGCTTTGACGATCGGTCTCGTCGAACTGACGGCCGCTGCACGGTCGATGCAGGAGTTCACGTTTCAGGTATTCGAGGCGTTCACCGCCGCGACGGTCATCTACATCCTCGTCAACCTCATCGTCGTCAATCTGATGCGATGGTTGGAGCGCAGCATCGCCGTCCCTGGTTTCATTGGGCCGTCGGATGTCGGCGGCGGGGGACACTGACATGGGCGGTTTCGACTTCAACGTCATCGAGCGCTCACTCGGGTATCTGTTCCGCGAGGGCATGACGTTCACGCTGACGCTGACCGGACTGGCGGCGTTCGGCGGCATCATCTTCGGCACGCTGCTCGCGATGATGCGGCTCTCGTCGCACAAGTGGTTGTCGTTGCCTGCCACCGGCTACGTCAATCTGATGCGGTCGATTCCGCTGCTGCTCGTCATCTTCTGGTTCTACTTTCTGGTCCCGTATATCGGCGCATGGATCGTCGGCTCGTCGACGCCGATCCAGGTCGGCGCCGTCGCGTCATCGGTCATCACCTTCACGATGTTCGAGGCCGCGTATTACTCGGAGATCATGCGCGCCGGCATCCAGTCGATTTCGCGCGGCCAGGTGTGGGCCGGCTACGCGCTCGGGCTCAACTATTGGCAGACGATGGGCAAAGTCGTGCTGCCGCAGGCGTTTCGCAACATGATTCCGATCCTGCTCACGCAGACGATCATCCTGTTTCAGGACACGTCGCTCGTCTACGTGCTGTCGATCACCGACTTTCTCGGCGCCGCGTCGAAGATCGCGCAACGCGACGGACGGCTGGTCGAGATGTATCTCTTCGCCGCGCTCGTCTATTTCATCATGAGCTTCACGTTGTCGTACATCGTGAAGCAGCTGCAGCAGAAGATCGCCATCATCCGTTAGGAAACCAATGCCATGCCGATGATCGAAATGAAGGACGTGTCGAAGTGGTACGGCAGCTTCCAGGTGCTGACCGATTGCACGACCAACGTCGAGAAGGGCGAGGTAATCGTCGTCTGCGGCCCATCGGGATCGGGCAAGTCGACGCTCATCAAAACGGTGAACGCGCTCGAGCCGTTTCAAAAGGGCGATATCTTCGTCGACGGCATCAAGGTCAACGATCCGAAAACCAATCTGCCGAAGCTTCGCGCGCGGGTCGGCATGGTGTTCCAGCATTTCGAGCTGTTCCCGCATCTGACGATCACGCAAAACCTCACGCTCGGGCAAGTCAAGGTGCTCGGGCGCTCGCCCGAGGAGGCGCGCACGCGTGGATTGAAATACCTCGATCGCGTGGGTCTGATCTCCCAAAAGGACAAGTTTCCGGGACAGCTCTCCGGCGGTCAGCAGCAACGCGTTGCGATCGCCCGCGCGCTATCGATGGATCCGATCTGCATGTTGTTCGACGAGCCGACTTCCGCGCTCGATCCCGAGATGATCAACGAAGTGCTCGACGTGATGGTCGGGCTCGCCAAGGAAGGCATGACGATGATGGTCGTCACGCACGAGATGGGCTTCGCGAATAAGGTCGCGAATCGCGTGATCTTCATGGACCGCGGCAGTATCGTCGAGGACGCGACGAAGGCCGACTTCTTCGGCAAGCCGCGCTCGGAGCGGGCGCAGCAGTTTCTCGCCAAGATCCTGCATCACTGAGGCTGACGGACGAGGGTTCTGTTCCCGGCCGTCGACTGAGGCCCCCCCGCAAGGGCCTTGGGGGGCCATGCAATCGATTGCGGCCCCGCCGTCTGCCGTCCATACGTCGAGGCCGCCGCGTTGCCTCGGCCGATATCAAATCTTCGAACAACCCGGTTACTTGATGATCAACTCCTGCATCACCTTGTCGCCGATAATGTCGCGCACGTCGGTCCGCTTCGACATCAGCTGAACTTGCTTGTCTTCCGAGCCGACGAGCTTGCTCATGATCGCGTCGTACTTGGCATTGATGCCGTCGAAGGCCGCCCAGTTCTTGTATTCCTCCATGAACATGATGTCCCAGTCGTCGTGACCGGTCGAGAGACCTGAGAATACGTGGCTTGAAACGATAAGCCCCTGTTTCTTGGCTTCCTCGTTTATCTTTTTCCTGAGTGGTAGAACGTCGCGCAGGTAGACGTCCGTCATCCCCGGCTTGACCTTGACCATGCTGATGAACCAGACCGAACCTTCCGTGTAAGGTTTTTCCTGCGCCATCGCAATCGGCGAACCCAACGCCACTGCGGCGTATGTGAGAAACGAAGCTAGGCGAAACGTCGCATTGCGGATCTTCATCGCTTTCTCCCTTGTTTGAGGTCGGCTCACCTCTCGATGTACTCGTGAACGCGCACTCGGCGCGAACGAGCCGGCGAGTATTGTCGCAGGTTCCTATGCATTGGTGTTGTCCCCATCCGTCAATGACTTCGCCAGCCCGCAGCGTATAATTTGTCTTTACGTCCGCCACCCTCGCGATGGCCGAACTTCTCTCGCTGCGCGGCCGCACCGCGCGCTCGCCGTTTCGCATCAACAAGCTCCTGCAAGGTCTCTCGGCCGTCCATCCGGCGCATTCGGTCGCCGGTATAACGGCCACGTTCTGGCATTTCGTCGAGATTTCGCGCGCGCTCTCCGACGATGAGCGCGACAAGCTGAACCGCTTGCTGACGTACGGCCCGCACTCCGCGGACGCCGACGAACAGGGGACGTTATTCCTCGTTGTGCCGCGCGCCGGGACGATTTCGTCCTGGTCGTCGAAAGCCACCGACATCGCGCACAACTGCGGTCTCGACGCCATCGTCCGAATCGAGCGCGGCATCGGCTACCGCATCGCAAGCCGCAATGGCGGCGCACCGAGCCATGACGATCGCGAGGGGCTTCTGCCGCTGATCCACGATCGGATGACCGAGTCGGTGTTCGGGGATCTTGCAGAAGTCCGTCGCCTGTTCGCCCATTTCGAGCCACGGCCACTTTCGACTATTCCGCTTCTGGCGAAGGGTCGTGCCGCGCTGGAGGACGCGAACATTTCGCTTGGTCTCGCCCTGTCGCCGGACGAAATCGATTACCTGGACGGCGCATTTCGCGCGCTCGACCGCGATCCAACCGATGTCGAACTGATGATGTTCGCGCAGGCCAATTCAGAGCACTGCCGGCACAAGATCTTCAACGCGCGCTGGATCATCGACGGCGTGCCGCGAGAGAAGAGCCTGTTCGCGATGATTCGCGCCACACATGCGGCGCATCCGCAAGGGACCGTCGTCGCGTACGCCGACAACGCCGCGGTGATCAAGGGTGCGAACGTCGATCGCTTTTATCCGCGCGGCGATCTTCGCTATCGCGCGACACGCGAAGCGACCGACATCGTGTTGAAAGTCGAGACGCACAATCATCCGACCGCGATCGCGCCGTTTCCGGGCGCCGCCACCGGTTCGGGAGGAGAGATCCGTGACGAAGGCGCGACGGGCATCGGCGCGAGGCCAAAAGCGGGTCTCGTCGGCTTCAGCGTCTCGCATTTGCGCATTCCGACGTTGATGCAACCGTGGGAAGCGACGATCGGCAAGCCTGACCGCATCGCGTCCGCGTTGTCGATCATGCTCGACGCTCCGATTGGCGCAGCAGCGTTCAACAACGAGTTCGGACGTCCAAATCTCTGCGGTTACTTCCGCACGTTCGAAATGGAAGTCGCCGGCGAGGAACGCGGTTATCACAAGCCGATCATGATCGCGGGCGGCATCGGCAACATTCGCGGCGATCACGTGCACAAGCACGCGCTGCCGCAAGGCGCATTGCTGATCCAGCTTGGCGGCCCCGGCATGCTGATCGGCATGGGCGGCGGTGCCGCATCGTCGATGGCGACCGGCGTCAATCTCGCGGACCTCGACTTCGATTCGGTCCAGCGCGGCAACGCGGAAATCCAACGCCGCGCGCAAGAGGTGATCGACCGCTGCTGGCAAGCGGGCGCGGCCAATCCGATTCTGTCGATCCACGACGTCGGCGCCGGCGGACTCTCGAACGCATTGCCGGAGCTCATTCACGGCGGACATGCCGGCGGCGCAATCGATCTTCGAGCAGTGCCGTCCGAGGAACGGGGCATGTCGCCGCGCGAGATCTGGTGCAACGAGGCGCAGGAGCGCTACGTTTTGGCGATTCTGCCGGCGAACCTCGATCGCTTCCGCGCGATTTGCGAGCGCGAGCGGTGTCCGTTCGCCGTCGTCGGGGATGCCAACGCACGGGGACGACTCGTCGTCGACGATCGGCACTTCGCCAACAAGGCGGTCGACGTCCCGCTCGACGTGATCCTCGGCAAGCCGCCGAAGATGACACGCGATGTGAGGCATCTTCGCCGCGCATTCGAGCCGCTCGATTTGAACGCTGTCCAAATTCGCGACGCCGCTTATCGGGTGCTGCAATTTCCGGCGGTCGCCGACAAGACCTTTCTCGTGACGATCGGCGATCGTACCGTCGGCGGGTTGTGCGCGCGCGATCCGATGGTGGGTCCATGGCAAGTGCCCGTTGCGGATGTCGCGGTCACGCTGATGGATTTCAGCGGACATGCCGGGGAAGCAATGGCGATGGGCGAACGGACGCCGCTGGCGGCGCTCGATGCGCCTGCGTCGGGCCGAATGGCAGTCGCCGAAGCGATCACCAATATCGCGGCCGCGGACATTGCGACGCTCGGCGATATAAAGTTATCCGCGAACTGGATGGCCGCCGCGGGTCACGGTGGCGACGACGCGGCGCTCTACGACACCGTCCACGCAGTCGCGCTCGAGCTGTGCGCGCAAATCGGCGTCGCGATTCCAGTAGGCAAGGACTCGTTGTCGATGAAGACGACCTGGCGCGATGGTGACGCCGACAAAGTCGTGACCGCGCCGATCTCGCTCATCGTGTCCGCATTCGCGCCAGTCGGCGATGCGCGACGCACATGGACGCCGTTGGTGCGCCTCGATCGCGGCGACACGGTGCTCGTGCGTCTCGATCTCGCGAATGGAAGAAGGCGATTGGGCGCCTCCGCGCTCGCGCAGGTTTATGGCCAGCTAGGAAACGAAGGACCCGATCTCGACGATCCGCGGCGTCTGTCGAGCTTCTTTGCATTGTTGCGGCAATGGCGCGCCAACGATCTTTTGCTCGCGTACCACGACATTTCCGACGGTGGATTATTCGTAACGCTTGCCGAGATGGCATTCGCGTCACGGTGCGGCGTCGACATTCGCCTCGGCGACGGCGTCGATGCGCTTGCCGACCTGTTCGCCGAGGAGCTGGGCGCCGTGGTGCAGATTTCGCGCAGCGCGGCCAATGCTGCCATCACTGACGCAGCGAAGCGCGGCATTCACGCGACGGTGATCGGACAGCCCACCAAAGACGGACGAATTCGCGTCACGCAAAACGATCGTATCGTGTTCGATCAAGCGCGTGTCGATCTCCACCGCGCCTGGTCGAAGACGACGCATGCCATGCAACGGCTGCGCGACAATCCGGAGTCGGCCGACAGCGAGTTCGATCGCTTGTTGGATGATGCCGATCCCGGGCTCGCGCCGCATTTGACGTTCGACCCGAGTGAGAAAATAGCGGCGCCATTCATCGCGACGCGCGCGCGTCCCGCCGTGGCGATCTTGCGCGAGCAAGGCGTCAACGGCCACGTCGAAATGGCCGCCGCGTTCGATCGCGCCGGTTTCGATGCGTTCGACGTCCACATGACCGATCTGACGCAAGGAAGGCGGTCCTTGGCTGAATTCACGGGTATCGTCGCCGGTGGCGGCTTTTCGTATGGTGACGTTCTCGGTGCGGGCGAGGGTTGGGCCAAGTCCATTCTCTTCAGTACCCGTTTGCGCGACGATTTCGCGGCGTTCTTCGCGCGACCCGATTCATTCGCACTCGGCGTCTGCAACGGTTGCCAGATGATGGGCAATCTGCGCGAGCTCGTACCCGGCGGCGAACACTGGCCGCATTTCGTGAGGAACGCGTCGGAACAATTCGAAGCGCGCCTGGTGCTTGTGGAGGTCCAGCACTCGCCGTCGCTGTTTTTTCGCGGGATGGAAGGTAGCCGTATTCCCGTCGCCTTGGCGCACGGTGAAGGGCTGGCCGAATTCCGCGATTCGCGGCGGCTCGCCGACGCGCAACCGTTTGTCGCGTTGCGCTTTGTCGATCATCGCGGCCGCGCGACCGAAGCCTATCCGTACAACCCGAATGGATCGCCCCAAGGCATCACCGGGCTCACGACGCCGGATGGTCGATGCACGATCCTGATGCCGCATCCCGAGCGGGTGTGGCGTACCGCGCAAATGTCGTGGCACCCGGATGACTGGGGCGAGACGTCGCCGTGGTTTCGCATGTTCGAGAATGCGCGCCGCTCGCTGGGCTGAATCACGCAGCACGACGGACGTCAGACCGGCTTTGCAATCATCAGCCAGAAGACGATGACGAGCGCGGTGAATGCCGGAATCCCGAGCGCGACCCACCAGCGAAACAATCGCCAATAGGTTTCCGATAACGAGGCGTTGCCGCGATCAGCCGCCTCGGCGAGGGTGCGCATGCGAAGCTGAATCCAGACCACCGGCAGCCAGCATCCGCCCGCGATGAAATAGAGGACGAACGACCAGACGATCCAGCGCGAATTCAACGGAATGCCGGCGAGGTGCACGAGATAAAGGCCGGTCAACGGCTGCACGATGATCGCCGTCGTCGTGAAGAGCCAGTCGGCCAGCACGACGTAGCGGACGACCACCGCCGCAGCGTGCGCGTCGCGCGCGCGACTTGCGCAGAACATGTAGTACGCCGATCCCAGTCCGGTGCCGAAGAGCACCGTCGACGACAGCACGTGCAGCCACTTGACCACGAGATACGTCATCGCGTTTCCTCGAGGAAGTCGAGCAGCCAGAGCGCTGCGAGCAGCGGCAGATTCTTGGTCACCGGCCCATAGGGATGAAGCCAGTATTCGGGCAATGCCCAGGTGATGATGGCGGTGTAGCCGATGATCAGGGCCATCTGCGCTCGCCACAGCCAGCGGCGGGCGCGACCGCGCAGCACGAAGACGAGCAGACCGAGCGCAATGTCGATGAGCGCGGCGCCATAGAGCAGCCACGGCGCCCATGCAGGCCCGACGCCCACGCGCGCAAGAAGCGCATAGCTCGCATCGACGGGATAAAGGCCAAGCGAAACGATGCCGGTCGCGATCCAAAGCACGGCGATCGCTGCGCGGAGCGGCGGCAACACAATTCGCAGCTGCGCTTCCATTCGAACACCACGCGCTTCGTTCGCGGCTATGAACGCAATCGGCGCCCTCGGCGGCCGGCCAAGCAGCCGCGTGGTGACGGCGGGGTCCGCGGTATTGCCGCGCTCGAGCATGGTCCAAGTATCGCAATCGAACAGCAGCGAAGGGAAAAAATTGCCAATCCGCGCAGCGAGTCGCGTTATCCATCGGGGAATTTCCAGAAATCGCGGAGCAGGGAGCTCCATTGCGCAACGCAAATCCCCAAGAAATGCTCGCAGCGTCGTGGCACGAGGTCCGACCAATGGAATCCGACGGGATGGCGCTTCGTCTTCCTCGATCAATCGGCACACGACTGCGATCACGTCATCGAGATGGATCGGCTGCACTTCTTGTTCCCCGCGAACCGGGATGGGGACGAGCGGCAGCGCTGCGAGCGTCGTGAAAAGACGCGCGCTCGTTCCATGGCGACCATACACGAGCGAAGGCTGCACGCAAACACCTGTGGGCACGAGCTCCAATAGCGCCACCTCGCCAGCGCGTTTGCTTCGATGGTAGGCGGTGACCGCGTCTTCGTCCGCGCCGAGTGCCGAGACATACACGACGCGGCGGATGCCTTCGAGCGCGCACGCGCGAAACAGCGCGCGAGTCGCCTCGACATGAATGCGTGCGAATGTCTGCCGCGGTGTCTCGCGAAAAATTCCGACAGCATTGAATACTGCATCGCAGCCATGGACCAGCGTTCGCCACTGGTCGGCGTCGATTGCACTCGCAAAATCGACTGCAACATGGCGCACATGCGTCGACGGAAAGATTTGCCGAGGAGGCCGACGTGTCGCGGCGACGATCTCATGGCCGCGCGAAAGCAGCGCCTCGACAAGCGCGCTTCCGATAAACCCGCTGGCGCCGGCAATGAAGATGACCACGTGGTGGCGCACTGGCGCGTGTCCGCGATTTGCATTGGAACTACTTCGCTTCGCGCCGTGTCGGAAAGTAGGACTCGTATCCGAGCCGGCCGTTCGCCGACGAAACGCAAGCGGAACATGGGAACGTGGAGACGCGCGAGCCGCGATGCCTTGATTTCCGGGAGTGCGGCAAGCATTGTGTCGACCAGCGCGCTGCTCGCTTGCGGCGCTATCGAAAACGGCCGGCCATTGGCGCCCGTCAACGCCATCAGTCACTGGTATTGGGGCGAGCGAGCCGCGAACCGCTCGAGACCGTCTTTTCGCCATACGATGATGGGATACGTCACCCATCACGTCGCCGCCATTTTCTGGGCGGTGTTCTATGAGAAGATTTTCGGTCGCCGTCGGAGGGCTCAAATCGGCGCGCGCGAATTCGCGGAAGCCGCGGCGATCTCCGCATTGGCCTGTTTTGTCGATTACCGATTGACGCCGCGTCGTCTGACCCCGGGCTACGAGAAGCAGGTGAGTCGCAAATCGCTGTTCGTCGTGTACACGGCGTTCGCGCTGGGGCTCGCGGTAGGCGGAAGTGTGATCGCGTCGCGCGGGAAACGATCGTAGCGCTCGGTTCGTTCGTGCCCTCGAGGCGAAGCAGGCATAAGCGGCGATCCACTGAACGACTGCGCGACCTGAGGTAACATCCGACCCGCACACAGAGAACGCGGGCCATCGTGGAACTCACCGTCTATTCGATCAACGGCGTCACGCCGGTCGTCGATCCACAAGCTTTCGTCCATCCCTCCGCCGTGCTGATCGGCGATGTCATCATCGCGGCCGGTTGTTATGTCGGGCCGGGCGCGTGCCTCCGCGGCGATTTCGGGCACATCGAAGTGCGCGCGGGCGCGAATATTCAGGACACCTGCGTGCTGCACGGATTTCCCGGCGTCGGCACGATTGTCGAGGAAGAGGGCCACGTCGGACACGGCGCGGTGCTCCACGGCTGCATCGTAAAACGCAATGCGCTCGTCGGGATGAATGCCGTCATCAACGACAATGCAGTCGTCGGTGAGTCGGCCTTCGTCGCCGCGATGGCGTTTGTGAAGGCAGGAATGGTCGTGCCGGCGCGTACGCTCGTCGCAGGAATTCCCGCGCGTATCGTTCGCGAGCTCTCGGACGCGGAGCTCGCCTGGAAGAATGAAGGTACGCGGAGCTATCAGGATCTCACGCGTCGGAGCCTCGACACGATGCGCGCGACGGCGCCGCTGGCCGCTCCGGAACCGAATCGGCGGCATATCGATCTTCCGGAGTTACTGCCACTGTCGACGCTGAAGAAGCAATCGGGCTGACACGATGCCGGCCGACCCCGTGCAGCGCTTCATAATCGCCTTGCTTTTGTCGCTCTGCGTCGCCGGTAGCGCGCGTGCGGTCGAGACCGTACCGCTGAAACCGCCGTCGAATGCCGACATCCCAAAAGGCCCGCTCGGCGACGCAATCCGTTACGGGCAATCGCTCATCACGAACACGCGCGCGCTCGCGGGCGGCTACGTCGGCAATGGGCTCACATGCGCGAATTGCCATCTCGATGCGGGACGCGTCGCGTATTCGGCACCGCTCGCGGGATTGTGGGGTGTCTTTCCCGAATATCGCGCGCGTCGCGGCAGCGTCGAATCGCTG
>DASXPO010000192.1:0-7846 GCA_036493535.1 Casimicrobiaceae bacterium | reverse complement strand
CCGCATTGATGCGCTCCACGGCTCCATGGCAAAAGATCGGACCGGGCAGCTCCGCGCCGACACTCGCGAGGCCGGCCAGGATTCGCTGCGTCTTGCCGAGTGTGTAAGCGAACAGCACGCTCGCCCGAGCGTCGAGACGATTGCGTTCCCACCAGGCGATGATTTCGCGGAACGTCGTGGTGGCGTCGTCCCAGCGGTAGATGGGCAGCCCGAATGTAGATTCGGTCAGAAACGCGTCGCAGCGCACCGGCTCGAATGGGGCGCAGGTCGGATCCGGTGCGAGCTTGTAATCGCCCGAAACGACCGTCACGCGTCCTTCGTGCGCGATGCGAATCTGCGCGCTGCCGAGCACGTGTCCGGCCGGATGAAAGGAGAGGTCGACGGAGCCGATTCGGCGCGCCTCGCCGTAGCGCATCGTATCGATCGTTGCGTCGGGTCCGAGTCGCAGCCGCAGCAACGGCAGACTGTCTTCAGCGGCGAGATAGGCGAGATTCGAAGGATGCGCGTGGTCACCATGCGCATGCGTGATGAGCGCGCGGGGCACCGGAAGCCACGGATCGATGTAGAAATCGCCGGCTGCGCAATAAAGACCGGCATCGGTCAACGCCAGCGTTTCGTTCATCGCCGCTTTCGTGCCATGAGGCGCTCGAGGCGCTCCCAGTCGAACGCAGGTCCCGGATCGGTCTTGCGTCCCGGCGCGATGTCGTTGTGTCCGACGACATGCCGAAACGGATAGCGCCGATAAAGCGCCTTCAGCAAACGCGCCAGCATTCGGTACTGAATCGCGGAATACGGAGCGGTATCGGTTCCCTCGAGCTCGATGCCGAGCGAGAAATCGTTGCATTGCTCGCGGCCTTGCCAAATCGAAGTGCCGGCATGCCATGCGCGCTTCGTGCACGAGACGAATTGCAGCAGCTCGCCGGTCCGCCGAATCACGAAATGCGCGGAGACCCTGAGATCAACGATCGATTCGTAATAGGGATGCGCGATCGGATCGAGTCGATTGGTGAAGAGCTCGACAATGCCGGGACCGCCGAACTCGCCCGGCGGCAGCGAGATGCCATGGACGACGGCCAACGTGATCGACGCCGGATCCGGTCGCTCGTCGCAGTTCGGTGATTCGATGAAGGACGCGCGCGATACCAGACCATTCGCGTCGACGGTGAGTCGTCCACTGTCCACGAATCGTGCTTTGTCGCCTTTAGCCACGCGCCTGCCGTTCTCGAGCAGATTTTTCCGCTCGCCATCCGCGATGCACGGACCTTTGAACGGTCGCCGTCCTACACCCAATCGCGGGCAGCGCTGATGACGGTAGACATGAGGATTGGCGCATCCTGCAAACGACGAAAAATGTTTCTTCGGAGGTGCTCCGTGGCCAATGGAATCGCACATCAGTATGAAAGCGCGGCCCCGTTGAGGGCCCGACGGTTGCCGTCGCTCGTGTATGTCGGCCTCACGATCCTGATCTGGGCGCCGGTGGTATTCGTCATTAGCCGGTGGCTGTATCCATAATCCAAGGACCCGACGATGAAAAGAAAATTCGATAGAAGCTGGGTCTCGATGCCGTTGCATCAGCGCGGCAAATTGGGCTACATCCTGGCTTGGTTGATCGGAATCCCGGTTCCAATCCTCGTGCTGATTTATCTGTTGCGCGGCTGTACGTAGCGCGCCGCTCGTCCCGAGCGCTACTTTATGGCCAGCCGCTCCATGCGGTAGCGCATCGCACGAAATGTAATCCCGAGAAGTTTTGCCGCCGCGGTGCGGTTGTAGCGCGTTTTTTCGAGAGCCTCGTTGATCGCTTGCCGTTCGACGCGATCGAGATAATCCTGCAACGGCCATTTTTCGCCGGCCGGAACATTCATGTCCGCTTCGCCCGCGACGGGGGTCAAATGCAAATCTTCCGCGCTAATATGCTGGGAATCCGCGGCGAGCGACAGGCCGCGCTCGAGGATGTTCTCGAGCTCGCGCACGTTGCCGGGAAAGGGATAGCGCTCCAGCGCGACGGCGGCCTCGGGTTCCAGCGCCGCCGACCCGTTGCGCGACAACTTGGCGAGGATCGCGTTCGCGATCAGCGGAATGTCCTCGCGCATTTCGCGCAACGACGGCATCGCGAGCTCGATCACGTGTAGACGGTAGTACAGATCCTGACGAAATTCGGCGTTCTCGACGAGCGTCGCCAGGCGCTTGTGCGTCGCGCTGATGATGCGCGCGTCGACGGGTTCTTCGGTCGTGTTGCCGACCTTGCGGACCTTCTTCTCCTGGATTGCGCGCAACAACTTCACCTGCATCGCGAGTGGCAGATCGGCCACTTCGTCCAGGAACAGCGTACCGTTGTTCGCCGCCTGGAAAAAACCGTCGCGATCGCCTTCGGCGCCGGTGAACGCACCCTTCTTGTAGCCGAAGAATTCGCTCTCCATCAAATTCTCGGGAATCGCGCCGCAATTAACCGCGATGAACGGCTGCTCCGCGCGCGGCCCTTTGAGGTGAATCATCCGCGCCGCGAGCTCCTTGCCGCTTCCCGACTCGCCGTTGATGAATACTGGCGCCTGGCTCTTGGCCAGCCGGTCAATCATCCCGCGCACCTGTTGCATCGCCGGCGACTCGCCGAGCAACTGGTAGCTCGTGGCCGGCTGTGGTTTCTCGGGCACTTTGAGCGCTTGCTTGACGAGCGCCCGCAGTTGCTCGAGCGCGACAGGCTTCGCCAAGTAATCGAACGCACCTGCTTTGAGCGCGGCCACGGCATTCTCGGCGCTGCCGAAGGCGGTGATGACCGCGACAGGCACGTCCAGCGCCTTCTGGGTGATGTACTCGACGACCCGCAGCCCTTCGCCATCGGGCAGCCGCATGTCGGTCAAGCACAGGTCGAACGGCTCGCGATCGAGTAGTCGCAGCGCGTCGTTGACCGACTGTGCGCGCGTCGTGTCGAGTCCCATTCTCGACAGCGTGAGCTCGAGCAATTCGAGCAGATCCGGCTCGTCGTCGACGACGAGCACCTTCGGTTGACCGCGTATTTTTCGAGCCATGGTGACGGGTTCCAGGAGACCCGCTATTCTAAGCCTTCGCCGTCTGGCTGAGGGCGCGCTTCAATGTGAGCCGGAAATGCGCGCCCGGACCTTTGGGAAGCAACTCGAGCGCCGCCCCGTTCGCGTCGGCGAGCTCGCGCGCGATGTAGAGGCCCAGGCCCGTGCCGCCAGGGCGGGTGGTGAAGAAAGGCTCGAAGAGGCTCGTTCGCGCGTCGGTTGGGATGCCGGGTCCGTCGTCGTTCAATTCGCAGATGACCGCATCGCCCATATAGCCTGCGCGCGCGGTGATGAAAATGCTTCCTGTTTGCTTCTTGCAGTGCTGCCAGGCGTTGCGCACGAGATTCCACACGATCTGGCTCAAATGTCCGCGATCGAAGATCACGAGCACGTCGTCGGGAATCTGGATCGCGATGTCGCCCCTCGCGATGTGCTCCGCTTGGGTGATCTCGTCGCACATCGACGCCATGAACTCGCCGAGCGCAATGACTTCCGGCTGCTGGCGATCGCGCCGATTGAGCTGCAGGATTTCGCCGACGATCCGGTCGATTCGCTTTGCATTGTTGCGGATCATCCCGAGCAGTCGCTCGCCGGCGGCCGTGACGGCGCGATCCTCCTCGAGCAGCTGCGCCGCCTGATTGATGGCGGACAAGGGGTTGCGAACTTCGTGCGCGATCGATGCCGTCAAGCGGCCCAACGCCGCCAGCTTGATCTGCTGCGCTTCGGATTGCGCGCGGCCGAGGTCTTCGAGATACATCAATGTGCCGCCGTTCAATCCGGAGCCGATGCGAACCTGCCGCACGCGTAACAACCGTTGCGTCGTCTCGACCTTGAACGGCGGCAACGGCTCGCCGTAATCCTCATTCCACCGGCGCCAGTAATCGTGCAGCGTTGCGGAGAACTCGACAAGGCGCATGCCGCCGCGCATGCGGCCGAAATTTCCGAGTAGGCGCGTGACCTGCGCGTTATGGCCGCGCACGACGCCGTTCAAATCGACGACGAGCACGCCGTCCTGCATGTCCTGGATGATGAGCCGGTTCACTTGCTCGAGGTTCGCGATGTCGATGCCGCGCTGCGCAGCCAAGTCTTCGGACAGCTTGGTGTAACCGCCGAGGGCGACCGCGATGCCGACGGTTGCGAAATATCCAAAGCAGATGAGTCCGGTTTGGAACAACGGCGCGCCGCTCGCGCCGCCGTTTAACGCACGGTATGCCTCGAGGCCCAGCAAGACGACCGTCGCGAACGCGGCGTGGAAGAAACCCGTCCGCGTTCGCTGCAGCCAACCGCTGGCGGCAAGTTGGGGAAACAGGAGAATCGGAAGCGGTGCGCCGCTGCCACCCGCCGCAATCATTACGAGAGCGAGAAAAAACACGTCGCCGACCAGCATGGCGAACAGCATTTGCGAGAGCGGCATCGGCAATTGATCTTGCTGAATCCACCAATAGGCGGCGACGCCGAAGATGAAATAGATGCCCGCGGCGGTGATGAATGCGTGCGGCGTCGCAATGCTGAGCACGTTGGGCTCGAGCAACAGCGCCACCGATAGCAGCGCCGCGCCACAGCCCGCGCGATAGAGGTCGACGATCCAGAGGATCCGGCGTGTCGATTCGGTGATCGCCTGCGGCAGGACCGGCGGCTCGAAGGGCGGTGTCGCGGCCCGAGGCTCGACGGGCGCCGCCTTCGGCACGGTGCGATTTTCGGAATCAGCGCGCGTTGCCATGACGCTGGGCGCAGGCGGGATCGCTGCAGCGGAAGCCTTGCGGCGAGGGTAGCGCCTCTGCTTTGGGCAGAAAAACACCGCATTCCGTGCAACGGACCATCGCGCCCACGGCGCCTTTCTTGTCCGTCGACCGCGTTTGTCCGCTGTCGTTGCGGCGCGATTTGGCGATGTTGACGAGCCGCAGCACGAAGAGTCCGACGAAAAAGACGACGAGCCAGAAAATGATCTTGCTCACAGCACCTTGCCTGGGTTGAACAGTCCGTGCGGATCGAATGCCGTCTTGATCCGGCGCATCAGCTCGATCTCGATTTCGCTTTTATAGCGCGCGAGCTCGCCGCGCTTCAATTGACCGATTCCGTGCTCGGCGCTGATGCTGCCGCGCGCTTCATCGACCAGGTCGTACACGATCCGATTGGCGATCGGCTCATTCGCCATGAACGCACGCGCATCGCCTTCTGCGGAGGCGGAGAGGTTGTAATGGAGATTGCCGTCGCCCAAGTGGCCAAAGATGACGAAGCGCACGCCGGGTAGCGCGTCGCGCAACGCTTTTTCGGCGCGCTCGAGAAATGCAGGAATCGCCGATACGGGCAACGAAATGTCGTGCTTGATGTTCGGCCCTTCGCGACGTTGTCCCTCGCTGACGTTTTCGCGTAGCGCCCAAAGTTTGTCCGCCTGGTCTTGCGTTTGCGCGACCGTCGCGTCGAGCAGGAGTCCGGCTTTCGACGCCGATGCAAGAGCCTCTTCGACCGTGATCTGCGCGGATTGCGCCGCCGTGTCGTCGATCTGCAGCAGTGCATACCACGGATGTCCCGGCAGGGGATCGGGGAGCGCCGGATGATGCTTGCGCGAAAGTGTCAGCGCGAAATCGCTGATGAGCTCGAAGCCGGTGAGCCGGTCGCCGACGGCTTGGTTCATATGACGAAGCAACGCAATCGCGCGCGCGACACTCGCGACGGCGACGAAAGCGGTAACGCGCGTGTGCGGGGACGGATAGAGCTTCAGCACCGCAGCGGTGACGATCCCGAGCGTCCCTTCGCCGCCGATGAAAAGCTGCTTCAAGTCGTATCCCGTGTTGTCTTTACGCAGCCCACGGAGACCGTTCCACACGCGACCATCCGCGACGACGGCCTCGATGCCGAGAACGAGATCGCGCGCGTTTCCAAAGCGCAGCACCGCAGTTCCGCCGGCGTTGGTCGACAGATTCCCGCCAATCGTGCAACTTCCTTCCGCCGCCAGGGATAACGGAAAGAACAAACCGGCATCCGCGGCTGCTTGTTGAGCAGCCGCGAGCGTGACGCCTGCCTCGACCGTGAATGTCGCGTTGTCGCGATCGAGCGCGCGAATCCGATTCATCCGCGCCAATGAAACGACGACTTCCTTGCCGCTCGGATCCGGTGTCGCGGCGCCGCACATGCTCGTGTTGCCGCCTTGCGGAACGATGGCAGCGCCTTCATCGGCGCAGATCCGCACGACCGCGGCGACTTCTTCGGTAGAGGCGGGCCGCACAATCGCTCGCGCAGCGCCTCGATAACGGCCGCGCCAGTCGACGAGGTACGGTTCGGTTTCCGTCGCGGCCGTCAATACGTTCGAGTTGCCGACGGCCGCGGTGAGGCGCGAAAGCAAGGTTGCGCCGGGGTCTCCCATGGCGCACGATATTATCGCAAAGAGAAGCTGTATTCCCCGATCCGAGAGCCCGCTGGAGAGTCGATGAGCGCCGATACCACAAAACCGCCGCCGGGCGGCAGTCCGCCGTTCTCGCCGCAGGACGCGATGGCGTTCATGCAGAAGATGTGGAATCCCTTCGGCATTCCCATTCCGGGCTTTGGCGCACCGGATCCGACCGCGCAAGCGCCCGGCGGGATGCCGTTTCCGAATCCTGCGGCGATGTTCGCGGCGCTCGATCCCGCTGAGGTCGAGCGCAAGATCAACGAGCTCAAAGTGGTCGAAGGCTGGCTGCAGATGAGCCTCAGCATGACCCAGATGAGCGTGAAGACGCTCGAATTGCAAAAGGCGTCGCTCGAAGCGATGCGGGCGGCGCACAAGCCGAAAGCGGAGCCTCCACCCCGGAAAGGATGACATGGCAATTACGCTCTACTACGGTTCAGGATCGCCGTTTGCATGGCGCGTGCATTTGGCCCTCGAGCACAAGGCGCTGCCTTACGATCGCAAGGTTCTCTCGTTCTCGGCAGGCGATACGCGCAAGCCCGAATTTGTCGCGCTGAATCCGCGCCATCGCGTTCCGACGATCGTCGACGGCGATTTCGTCCTCTACGAATCCAATGCGATCGTCGAATACCTGGACGAAGCCTATCCAGGTCGCGGTCAGCCGCTATTTCCGGGTGACGTCAAAAATCGCGCGCTGATCCGCCGGCTCGTCATGGAAGTCGACAGTTATTTCGACAAGGCGACCGACGAGCTCACGACGCAGGCGTTCCACACCAAGCCCGAGGAGCGCGACGAAGCAAAGATAGCCGCCGGGCGCAAAGCCGTGGTCGAGGAATACGCGCTTTTCACCAAGGCGATGCGCGGCGAATTCCTGGCCGGTCCTTTGTCGGCCGCGGACTTCGCCTTCTATCCGCTGGTCGCGTTCATGAACCGCTGCGAAACCAAGCTGCCGGACCTCAACGCGAACGGCATGCTGACGCCGGAGCTCGCGGCGTGGAAGGCGCGGATCGAGGCGCTGCCGTATCTGGACTCGACGATTCCGCCGCATTGGAAGAATAAGTAGCCCGGGAGGGAAGCGATGAAGATCTCGACGAGCGCATTCGCCGACATGGCGCTGATTCCGGGGGATTTCGCCTTCGCGGTCAGCGATCCCAAGACGCATGTGCGGCTGTCGCAGAATCGCAATCCCGATTTTGCGTGGACCGATGTCCCCGCGGGAACGCGATCGCTGGCGCTGATCTGCCACGACCCCGACGTGCCCTCCAGCGGTGACGACGTCAATCAGGAAGGACGCATCGTTGACGCGTCGCTGCCGCGCGTCGATTTCTTCCATTGGGTGTTGATCGATCTGCCGCCGACATCGACCGGCATCGCGCAGGGCGCGCATTCGGACGGTGTGGTTGCCCGCGGCAAACCGGGACCGCAAGCGCCCCGCGAAGGG
>DASXPO010000191.1:0-4778 GCA_036493535.1 Casimicrobiaceae bacterium | reverse complement strand
CGAATCGGCGCCGATGATCCAGAGCAGCGGGCGCAGGGGCTGTTCGGCACGCAGTTCTTCGAGCGTCAAGACCGTGTAGCTTTTGCCGGTACGGCGAATCTCGCGGGCATCGATGATGAGCGCGGGAAATTCCTGGCATGCGAGGTCGAGCATCGCAAGCCGATCGACGGCGGATGCGTGCGGCTCTCCGCGATGCGGCGGATCGCCGGCGGGCACGAGTCGAACTTCGGGTAGGGCGAGTGCGTTTTGCATATCGTCGGCGAGCCGCAGATGGCCGTAGTGAACGGGATCGAAGGTCCCGCCCAGCAATCCGAGAGGCGCGTGCTCAACCATGTCCGATCCGCGGCATGGTCATTGTTAGAACGTCGAGCCCGGCATCGCGAGAAACGCAATCTCATCAGGCGTCGATGCGCGACCGAGGATTGCGTTGCGATGGGGAAATCGGCCGAAGCGATAAATCACGTCCGCGTGGCGCTTGGTCCACGGCAGCGGCGAGTCGAGACCCGTCGCAGCGGCGAGCGCGGTGAAAAGCGCAATCGCGCGGTCCTGCATCGCGTGATCCTCGCTGTGCACGAACGGCATGTAGAGAAACCACCGTTCATAACCGGCGAGACGCTGATCGAACCCGGCGGCGATCGCATCTTCGGCTGTCACAAGCGCGCGCGCGTCGGCGGAAAACGCCGCGGGCGTTCCTCGATAGACATTGCGCGTGAATTGATCCACGACGATGACCCGGGCGAGCGCGCCGTGCGGATCATGGCACCACTCGCCAAACGCACCGGCACAGGCCGCCGCAGTCGTCGTGCCGAAGCGCGCGCGGATCGTCGCGTCGAACGCGGGGTCCTTGCGAAACCACTCGACGCGTTCGGTGAACGGCGGCTCGCCGAACCAAAAATCCAGAATTTCGCGCGCAAGCGGGTCCACCGGCATCGCTTTATCATACGGCCTTCGCGCGGGAAGGCTTCCGGGCGCGCTTCCAAGGCGATTTCGTGCGCACGACGACCTCGTATCGCGACATCTTCCTGTTGTCTTGCTGCCAGGCGCTGCTGCTCATCAACGCCGCGGGTCTCATCACCATGAACGGCCTGGTCGGTTATTCGCTGACCGACCAAAAGGCGTTGGCGACGCTCGGCGTGACGACCTACGTGCTGGGTTCGGCGGTATCCACGTTGCCGTTTTCGCTGTGGATGGCAAAGGTCGGGCGCCGGACCGGCTTCATGACCGGCGCGATGATCAACATCGTCGGTTGCATCATCGGCGCGTCGGCCTTATGGCTGCACAGCTTCGCGCTTTACTGTTTCGCGACGGCGATCATCGGCATCTACAACGCAATCGGCCTGCAGTACCGGTTCGCGGCCGCCGAGGTGGCGGCGCCCAGCGACAAAGCGAAGGCGATTTCGCTCGTGCTGGCCGGCGGCATCGTCGGCGGCGTCATCGGCCCCGAGTCGACGCGGCTCTCGCGCGACTGGTTCGCGACGCCGTTCCTGGGCTCGTTCGCATTGCTGGCGATCTATGCGCTCGTCGCGCTCGCCGTGCAGGCGCGCGTCCGCGTGCCCAAACCGGTGCAGGAGCATCACTCAGAAGAAGGCCGCTCGTTATCCGCAATCATGCGCCAACCGGTGTTCATCGTCGCGGCGCTGTCCGGCGGTTTGGGCTACGGGTTGATGAACCTGCTGATGACGGCGACACCGATCGCGATGCAAATCTGCAGCCACCCGTTCGCCGCGACGGCGTTCGTCATCGAATGGCACGTCGTTGGTATGTTCGCGCCGGGTTTTTTCACCGGCTCGTTCATCAAGCGCTTCGGCGTGCTGAACGTGATCCTCGCAGGGCTCGCAATGATGGCCGGTGCGGCGTTGATTGCACTGACCGGAATTTCGGTGATGCATTTCGTCGTCGCACTCACGCTCGTCGGCATCGGCTGGAACTTCATGTACACCGGCGGAACGACGCTCCTGACCGAAGCCTATCGGCCCGTGGAAAAGGCGCGCGCCCAGGGAACCAACGATTTCATCGTATTCGCGACGATGCTGATTTCATCGGTGACATCGGGCGCGCTTGTCTCGACGTCCGGCTGGGAGGCGATGAACGCGGCGGTGCTGCCGTTTCTCGCCTTGATCGCCGGCGCCGTGTTCTGGCTGCAACAGTTGCGCCGGCGTCGTGCCGCTCGGGCGGCGGTCGCCGACTGACGGAGATTCTCAGCCGCGCGGAGCTTTCCGCTCGGTCAAAAACTTCCAGTAGACGCGGTCGACGGTCTTGCCGAGCGATTCGTGCATGGCAAGCTTCAACGCTTCGCCGACGGCGTGCGACTCCGCGACTTCGTGCTTCGCGTTGACGAAGGCCACGACGCGGTCCACATCGAGTATCAGCGAGCGCACATTCGCCGAAACCTTCTGCCCGGCGAGCCACGCTTCGGCAGCACGATCGAGCTCTTGATCGGACGTATCGATCAGCAAGCGCCGATTGAGCGCGGCAAGGAAGAGCGCCATCGCGCCCAATATGACGCCGACGACGATCGCGATGCTTGCATCGAACGTCGAATCCGGCCCGAAGAAATAGCCGACGCCGGCGACGAGAAGCGTTAGAAAGATGCCGACGAGCGCGACGCCGTCCTCCAGCACGACGGCGAGCACCGTCGTGTTGTGGCGATTTTCCTTCAAGCCGTTCAAGCCGCCGATTTCCTTCCACGCGATCGTCATCGTCCACGATTCGAGCACGAGCGCGAAAATCAGGAGCCCTAGAACCAGCAACGTGAACGGCTGCCCCGGCTCGTTCGCGATCAGAGCGTGAATGCCGTGATAGAGGTTGATTCCGCAGCCGACGAAGAACACGCTGATCGCCGACACCAGCGCCCAAAAGAACTTTTCCTGGCCGCGTCCGAACGGATGCGCGCGATCGGGCCCGCGGCGACCGCGGACCTCGCCGACCTTCAGCAACACCTGGTTGCCGACGTCGGCGAGCGAATGGACCGTTTCGGCGAAAAGGGTCGGCGATCCGGTGACGAACCAGCCGAACGCCTTGGACGCAGCGATCGCCGAATTGGTCGCGATCGAAATACTGACCGAGGCGGACACGAGAACCGTTCTACGAACGGATTTGTCCGGTGCCGAGCACAATCCACTTGCGGCTCGTCAGGCCGTCGAGCCCGACCGGACCACGCGCATGCAGCTTGTTGGTCGAGATGCCGATTTCAGCGCCGAGTCCGTATTCGTAGCCGTCGGCGAACCGCGTCGACGCGTTGACCATGACCGAGCTGGAATCGACCTCGCGCAGGAAGCGCATCGCGTTGCCATGATGCCCGGTGACGATGGCGTCGGTGTGTTGCGAGCCGTATTTCGCAATGTGGTCGATCGCCTCGTCGAGACTGTCCACGATGCGCACGGCAAGGATCGGTGCCAGATATTCGGCGTACCAATCTTTCTCGGTCGCGGGTTTCATTGCCGGAACGATCGCGCGCGAGCGCTCACAGCCGCGGAGTTCGACGCCTTTGCACCCATAGATTTCGGCCAGTGGCGGCAACGCACGCGCTGCGATGTCCGCGTGAACGAGCAATGTCTCCATCGTGTTGCAGGTGCCGTAGCGTTGGGTCTTTGCATTGTCGGCAATGCGAATCGCATAATCGAGATCGGCATCCGCGTCGATATAGACATGGCATACGCCGTCAAGATGCTTGATTACCGGAACCTTGGCGTCGCGCGCGATTCGCTCGATCAGACTCTTGCCGCCGCGTGGAACGATGACGTCGACGTGCCGGTCATCGGCAATCAAGCGACCGACCGCCGCACGATCGGGCGTGGCAATCACTTGTACGGCCGCTTCCGGCAATCCGGCGTGGCGGAGTCCCGCATGGATACACGCGGCGATCGCCTGATTGCTGCGCATCGCTTCGGATCCGCCACGAAGAATCGTCGCATTGCCCGACTTGAGGCAGAGTCCCGCCGCATCGGCCGTGACGTTCGGACGCGACTCGTAGATGATTGCGACGACACCGAGCGGCGCACGCATCCTGCCGACCTGGATGCCGGAGGGTCGATATTTGAGATCGGAGATTTCGCCGACCGGATCGGCCAACGCGGCGATTTCGAGAAGGCCATCGGCCATTGCAGCGATCGATTTCGAGGTGAGCGTCAATCGGTCGACGAACGCATCGTCATGGCGCGCCGCTCGCGCCGCCGACACATCGTCGGCATTGGCAGCGAGCAGCCGCGCCGCGTCGCGACGGATGGCGGCTGCGGCGGCCGTCAATGCGGCGTTCTTCGCTGCCGTGCTCGCCTTCGCGATCTCCCGCGACGCGCGCCGTGCCGCCTCGCCGACGCCGTCGACGTACGCGGCGATGTCATCGAACGTGCCAAGCCCGGGTACGTTGAGATTCGTCATCCGAGGAATTCTAGCGCGTCGCCGCTTTTCACCGCTTGCTCGGGGCAAGCGTGCGCACGCCCGCATCGGTTCCGAGCAAAATCAGATCGGCGCCGCGACGCGCAAACAATCCGACGGTGACGACGCCGGCGATTTGATTAAGCTTCGCTTCCAGTCCGACCGGATCGACGATCGACAGACCATGGACGTCGAGGATCACGTTTTCATTGTCCGTCGTAAACCCTGGCCGCCACGCGGGACGCCCGCCGAGCTTCACGATTTCCCGCGCGACGTAGCTTCGCGCGAGCGGGATGACTTCGACCGGAAGCGGAAAATTGCCGAGCACGTCGACGAGCTTCGATTGATCGACGATGCAGATGAATTTCCGGGCGACCGCCGCGACGATCTTCTCCCGCGTGAGC
>DASXPO010000190.1:0-10344 GCA_036493535.1 Casimicrobiaceae bacterium | reverse complement strand
GATCGTCGGTCGATCGGCGCTCGGGCGTGACGTAAGTGCGGTACACGGGAAAGCAGGCGACGACCGCGACCAGCGCGCGGCGAATCGTGTTCAACGTGAAGTCGCAGGTGTCGCGCTCCGCTTTCGCGATGCGCGTCAATGCGGCGGCAAGCAGATTCAAGTCGCTCGCGAACGAATGGACGATGATGAGGGTCTTCGAATGCCGCGCCACGGCGTCGAAGTCGAGCTGCTCGCCGATGAACGTGCGGTACAGTCGATCGAAGCGCGAACGCGCGCTCGTATCGACGAACAACCCGTTGACGACATTCATGAAGCGATAGCCGGTCGTGCCATCGACGGGCCAATCCTCGGGAAGTTGCTCGTAGTCGGCGAGAATCTTTTCGAGCACCAGATAGATCGCGTCCTTCGGTGCGAACGACGGCGTGACGCCCGCAGTGCCGTGACGGAGCAACGTGCGCACCCGAGCCTGCAAGGCAATAAAATAGCCGCGTGGATCGAGAAGCCCGTCCGGATGGTCGATGCGGAGCGCGTCGACTTTACCCTCGGCGATCCATTCGAAAATCAACCGATGCGTATCCTCGAACACGCCGGCGTTTTCCGCGCGCAGCGCAGCGAGCGCGTCGATGTCGAAAAACCGCCGGTAGTTGATGTCGTCGGCGGCGACACGCCAGAATGCGAGCCGATAGAACTGCGCCTTGATGAGCGCGTGCAGGCGATCGAAGCTCGAAGGATCGCCGGGTACGCCGTTCATCTCGGTCACCTTCGCGTCGACGAGGCGCCGCATCGATCCCGATCGTGCATACAGCGCGGCGAGACGTGCTTTGAGCAGCGCGCTTTGCGCCGTTGGATCGATCGTCGCATCTGTGGCGTCAAACGCGGCGAAAGCCTGTGACAACGCCGTGAAATCGGCTGCAGCGCGCTCATCGCTCGCGGCTCGCTCACCTTCGCAAGCGAGAATGGTCGCGTAAGCGCTCGGGCGAACGGGCAAGCGGTGCTCGAAATACCACAGGCTGAACGTGCCCGCATCGGCGTCGAACGCGAGCTTCAGTTCGCCGCGCTCCAGCACCGTTCCATACTGACCGCCCAGAATCGGGAGCAACACCTTGCCGCGCAACTCCTCGCTCAACGGCTGCCACTCGATGTCGAAATAACCGGCGTAGCGGGATGCGGGGCCGTTTTCGAGCACGTCGAGCCACCATCGATTGTCGGCCTGGAACACGCCCATGTGATTGGGCACGACGTCGATCATCAGACCCATTCGGTGTCGTTTGAGCTCCTGAACCAGCGCTTCGAAATCGTCCGCCGTGCCGATCTCGGGATTGAGCGCGCTATGATCGATGATGTCGTAGCCGTGCAGGCTGCCGGGACGCGCCTTCAGAAACGGCGATGTGTAGAGATGGCTGATTCCGAGGCGCGCAAGGTACGGAACGATCGCGCGCGCGGCGCGAAAATCGAAATCGCGATTGAGCTGGATGCGATAGGTGGCGCGCGGAATCGCGTTCACATGGCGCTCTCGCGAACGATTTCCACGATGCGCCAGATCACCGACCAGGGCGGGAGCACTTCGGCGTTTGTATCCGCTGCCGGCGAGCGGTAGACAATTTCGCCCGCACACGCGACGCTGCGCTGCGCTGCGCGATCGGCGAGATTGGCATCGAGGCAAAGCGCCCTGCCGTCGCCGAGCGGCCATTCGACCGACAATGCACCTTCCCCCCACGCGCGCCATCGGCGTCCCTCGGTCGTGAGGTCGGCAACGAGCGGTGCGATCGCCCGCCGGCGCAAGTGAAGCAATTCCCGATACAGCGCTAACCATGCCTCATGCGGAGGCGTACCGAGCGAACGCCAATCGAGCTTGCTTCGCGCATAAGTGGAAAAAGCGCCGGGATCCGGAATGTGCGCCGCGGCATCGGGATCGGCGAAGGCGGCGAACGAACGGAATTCGTCGCGCCTTCCTTTCGTCACGGCCGCCGCCAGTGCAGGCTCGAAGTCGCAAAAAAACAGGAATGGCGTTGCCGCCGCGAACTCCTCACCCATGAACAACAGCGGTGGCGACGGTGAGAGCAGCACGATTGCGAGCGCGGCACGGACACATTCGTCGCGTGCGAGAAGGTGAATGCGTTCGCCGAGCGCGCGGTTGCCGATTTGATCGTGATTCTGCAGGAACGAAACGAACGCCGAAGGCGGCAATGCCGCGCTCGGTTCTCCGCGAGGATGTCCGCCACGCCACGGCGACGATTCGCCTTGGTAGGCAAAACCCTCGGCCAGGCAACGCCCGAATCGGGCGACGGGGGCATCGGCGTAATCGCCGTAATAAGCCTGTTTCTCGCCGGTCACAATCGTATGGAGCGCGTGGTGGAGATCGTCGTTCCATTGCGCCGTGTACCGGCGGGGCGACCCCTGCTCGTCGCGAACGAGCCGACGCGCTTCGTTGCGATCGTTCTCGAGCACCAGATGAATGTGGCGTTCGCCTCCGATGCCGTCACGAATGGTCGCGGCAAGCTCGTCGAGAATGTCCGGGCGCGAATCATCGGCGATCGCATGGACGGCGTCGAGACGCAAGCCGTCCATATGGAATTCCTCCAGCCAATAGAGGGCGTTGTGCAGGAAAAAATCGCGGACGGTACGGCTCCGTGCGCCATCGAAGTTGATGCCCGCGCCCCATGGCGTTTGATGGCGATCGGTAAAAAAATCCGGCGCGTATCGATGCAGGTAATTGCCCTCCGGGCCGAAATGGTTGTAAACGACGTCCTGCAGCACCATCAAGCCGCGCGCGTGCGCGGCATCGACCAGCGCCTTCAACGCGTCGGGGCGGCCGTAGGTCGAATCCGGCGCGAACAGCAGAACGCCGTCGTAGCCCCAATTCCGCTTACCGGGAAAATCCGCGACCGGCATCAGCTCGATCGCAGTGACGCCGAGGTCGACCAAATGGTCGAGGCGTCGCTCGACGCCTTCGAACGTTCCTTCCGTGGTGAACGTTCCGACGTGCAATTCGTAGATGACCGCTTCATGCCATGGCCGGCCGCGCCAATCGGCATCACGCCATTCGTATGCGAGGGGATCGACGACTTCGCTCAACCCGCGAACGTCGTCAGGATTGAAGCGGGACGCGGGGTCGGGAACTTCGGTTCCGCCGTCGACGCGAAAGCGATATCGCGTACCGGGCCGGACTTCGGCGAGCACGCGTTCGAACCAGCCCTCCGAATCGCGTTGCGCCGCGTGCCACTCCAGATTATCGGCCGTTGCGCCGATACCGACATCGATGCTGCCGGCGGCCGGAGCCCAAAGGCGAAAGCGCAGGCCGTCGGGGACAACCGCCGCACCAAAAGGCATCGAATGAAAGCGTTTCATCTTGGAGGGTCATTCCAAGAAGCGCCGCAGCGCATCGAGCACCGCGTCCGGCTCTTCGCTCATCATTGCGTGGCCGCATTCGGCGAGCGTCGTGACTCGCGCATCGGCGAGCGTTTTCGTGAGGTCGCGCGCCGCCCTCGGCGGGGCCATCAAATCGCGGCCGCCCAGGAGAGCCAGCGCCGGGCAACGAACCGTCGCCGCCGCTTTCAGTCCGTTCACGTAGCCATGGCATGCGCTGAGATCGGCATGAAGCACATTGGGACGCATCCGTTCCATCAGCCGCATCGCGTTTGCCGTCATCCATACACCGGGCCATTGATTGCCGCCGAGCTGCCGTGCGGTGGAAAACGACCAGCTGTTGATCATCTCCAACGCGACGTGGTCGTTTGCGGCCGCCGCGGCGAGCAACTCGGCACTCACCTTCATCGGTACCGCGGTTGCCAGAAGCGCGATTTTCTCGATGCGCTTCGAATCGCGGGCGGCGGCTTCCAGCGCGATCAGCGAGCCGAGCGAGTGGCCCACCAACGACGCTTTGGCGATGTTAAGCGAATCGAGCACGGCGATGAGCCAGTCGGCGAGCGCCTCGACCGATGTCAGCGCTCCGCCGTCTGAATGACCATGTCCCGGCAAATCGAGCGCGTAGACGTTGTAATTGTGATAAGCGAAATAGCGCGATTGAAGCGCAAACACGCCGTGATCGTTGGCGGCGCCATGGATGAAAAGCAAATTCGGTGCCGTTGCTTGCGGCTGACGCGAGCCGGTGTACGCGTAAACGTCGTACGGTCCTACGCGTACTCGCATCAGCGGCTCGCCTTGCCCGCCGCGTGCAGCGCGCGACTCAAGTCCTCGATCAAGTCGTCCGGATCCTCGAGGCCGATCGAGAGACGAATCGCGCCTTCGGCGATGCCGGCCTTGCGCAGATCGTCCGCGGACATGCGGAAATGCGTCGTCGACGCCGGATGGATGACCAAGGATTTCGCATCGCCGACATTGGCGAGATGCGAGAAGAGCTTAAGCGCCTCGATAAAGCGGCGTCCTTGCTCGCGGGTCCCTTTGAGATCGAAGCTGAACACGGCGCCGCTGCCGCGCGGCAGCAGCGTTTGCGCGAGCGCGTGATCCGGATGCTCGGGCAATTCGGGATAGCCGATGGCGCCGACCAGCGGATGCGCGCGCAGGAACGCGACGATCTTGCGGGTGTTGTCGATATGCCGTGCCATCCGCAGGGGCAGCGTCTCGATCCCCTGCAATATCTGGAACGCGGTGAACGGCGCCATGCACGCGCCGAAATCGCGCACGCCCTCGCGGCGGGCGCGGAGCAAGAACGCGGCCGTCGTCGATTCTTCGACGAACACCATGTCGTGAAAGCCGCGATAGGGCTCGGTCAGCGTCGGAAATTTGCTGCGCACCTCTGCAGCATCCCAGGCGAAGCGACCGGAATCGACGAGCACTCCGCCGATCAGCACGCCGTGACCTGAGAGGAACTTCGTCGCCGAGTGGAACACGAGGTCGGCGCCATGATCGAACGGTCGAACGAGCCAGGGCGTCGTGAACGTCGAATCGACCAGCAACGGCAAGCCATGATCGTGCGCGAGTGCGGCGATGCGCGGGATGTCGAGAACATCGAGTCCCGGATTACCGAGCGTTTCACCGAACAGCAGTCGCGTCTCGGGCCGAATGGCGTTTCGCCATGCGTCGACGTCGCGTGGATCGACGAACGTCGTGGCGATGCCGAACCTCGGCAACGTGTAATCGAGGAGATTATGCGAGCCGCCGTAGAGCGCACGCGACGCGACGATGTGTGCGCCCGCGCCCATGAGCGTAACGATCGCAAGGTGCAACGCTGCCTGGCCACTGGCGGTCGCGATCGATCCGACACCGCCTTCCAGCGCCGCGATGCGTTCCTCCAACACCGCGCAGGTGGGATTCGAGATCCGCGAATAGACGTGACCCGCGCGTTCCATGTTGAACAACGCCGCGGCATGATCGGTGTCCGGGAAGACGAACGATGCGGTCTGATAGATCGGCGTCGCGCGAGCACCGGTCGCCGGATCCGGCATGGCCCCGGCATGGAGCGCCAACGTGTCGAATTGGTGCGTATGAGGCTTGGGCATGATCGGCCATGCGGGCCGGCGTCACCGGCTTGGCGAGCGTTGAATGGAAGACGCTTCCGTCGCGACGAATGGTAGCGGAAAGCACGGAGAGGCGCAGGCCCTCGGTACGCTGTAGACTTGCAATTCAATCCCGTCCTGGATCTGAATCTCATTCCATTGCGAAGGCCTCGAGATGCAACGCAAAGCCAATGCCCGGTGGCAAGGGACCGTCAAGGAAGGTAGCGGAACGCTGTCGGTACAAAGCGGGACGCTCAAGGAAACACCGTTTTCGTTCGCCGCCCGTTTCGGCGACGGTAAAGGTACCAATCCCGAAGAGCTGATCGCCGCGGCGCACGCCGGTTGCTTCACGATGGCGTTGTCGTTCATGCTGAACAACAATGGTTTCACCGCGGATGCGATCGACACCGAGGCGGCATTGACGCTGGATCGAGTGAACGACGCGTGGACTGTTACCGCCGTCCATCTGACGACCCGCGCACGGGTTCCGAATATCGATGCGGCGAAGTTCGGCGAGCTCGCGAGCAATGCGAAGGCCAATTGCCCGATCTCGCGGCTGCTGAACGCCACGATCACGCTCGACGCGGCACTGACTTCGTAGCTTTAATCGATGGCCGGCTCGCCGGTGCCGCCCGTCAAGGGTCGCGGCGCAACGTTCAATCCCGAGAACCGGTTTCGCCGCGAAGGCCGCGAAGCGTTCGACGACGGCTGGGAAGTCGACGAAAAAGCGTTACCGCTCCAGAAGACGGTCGTCGCGATCCAGAAATCGCGCACGATCATCGCGCGTAACGACTCGCCCGACATTCCCTTCACGCAATCGATCAATCCGTATCAGGGCTGCGAGCACGGCTGCATCTATTGCTATGCGCGGCCATCGCATGCCTATCTCGATCTCTCGCCCGGCCTCGATTTCGAAACCAAGCTCTTTGCGAAGCCGAATGCCGCGGAATTGTTGCGCAGCGAGCTGTCGCGTCCCGGTTATGTGTGCGATCCGATCGCGCTCGGATCGAATACGGATCCTTACCAACCGATCGAGCGCGAGTGGAAAGTGACGCGGTCGATACTCGAGGTGTTGACCGAGTGCCAGCATCCATTCTCGATCGTGACGAAATCAGCCCGCGTCGAACGGGATATCGACCTGATCGCGCCGATGGGTGCAAAAAACATGGCGCGGGTTTTCGTTTCGGTGACCACGCTCGATCACGAGCTCGCGCGCACGCTCGAGCCACGGGCCAGCGCGCCGCGCCGGCGTCTGCAAGCGATCAAGGCGCTTTCCGACGCGGGCATTCCGGTCGGAGTGCTCGTTGCGCCGGTGATCCCGCAGTTGAACGACCGCGACCTGGAAGCCATTCTGGACGCCGCGGCGGCCAATGGCGCACGTCATGCCGGCTGGATCTTGCTGCGGCTGCCGCGCGAGGTCGCGCCGCTGTTTCGCAAATGGCTCGACGCCCACTATCCGCTGCGCGCGGCGCACGTCATGAGCATCATCCACGATCTTCGCGGCGGGCGCGACAACGATCCGCGCTTCGGATCGCGGATGCGCGGCAGCGGCGAATATGCCGCGCTGATCGAACGCCGCTTCGCGCTCGCCGTCAATCGGCTCGGCTTGAACCGCGAGCGTACGCCGATGGACACGACGCGCTTCAAGGCGCCGCCTATCGTATCCCCGGCATCCCCGGCCCGGCCAAAGGACGTCCGGCAGCGCGATCTGTTCGAATAGCGGCAAGGGTGGCGCTGAGCCCTCGCCGGCATCAACGCTGCGTCACATTCCTTCCCGCAGTTAGCCTCGTGAAGCGCGAACGCGCGCGCCGTGTCATGATTCGCGCATGCCGACGCTGACCGATCGACTCGCGAGCTGCTACACCGGCGCGGTTCACGATGTGCTCCGAGCGATGGGGCACGATGACTTCGTGCTCCCGCACGACATCAAGGCGATCGCGCCGGGCACCCGCCTCGCCGGCCCGGTATGGACCGTCGCGGGTGTTACCGATCGCTCGAAGACGCGCGATGAATGCCTGCTCGCTTGGTGCACGTTGCTTTCTCGTGCACCATCGGGCCACGTTATCGTTTGTCAGCCGAACAATCGCGAGATTGCCCTGATGGGCGAGCTGTCGGCGCAAACACTGGCGGCTCGGGGCGTGCTGGGCTACGTCGTCGATGGCGGATCGCGCGACACCGACCTCGTGCTGGCGCAGGGTTTCCCGGTCTTTTGCGCGTTTCTCACCCCGGCAGATGTCGTGGAGCGCTGGGTCGCCGATCGCTTCGGCGAGCCCATCGTGATCGGTGCTACGACGATCCGCACCGGCGATTTCCTGCTCGGCGATCGAGACGGTGTCGTCATCATTCCGCGTGACATGATCGAGGATGTTGTCGCCAAGACCGAGGAAGTCGTTGCGACCGAAACCGAGATGCGCACGGCGCTGATGAGCGGGATGGACCCGGTCGACGCGTACCATCGATTCGGCAAGTTCTAGTGATCGCCATGTTCAACGGCGCACGAACGTCACGCGGAGCATGCGGTCGCGCGCACGCTGCAGTGAGGCTTTGCGTCGCGTTGGGATTCGCGGCATCGCAATTTGCTGTGGGACAGGGAACGACGTCGTCGATCGAGTGCGCGCAGGCATCGAGCGTGGTCGAGCAAACCGTTTGCGGTGACGACGCCCTGGCGACGCTCGATCGTAAGCTCGTCGACGTGTATGCAGCCGCTTCGAAGGCGGCAAGCGCGGAACAAAAAAATCGTCTCGCGGCCGATCAGCAGCGGTGGCTGAACGAGCGCGACGCGTGCGGCAAGTCGACCGATCGTGCCGCTTGCATCAAGGAGCGCTATTTGCAACGCGTCGCCGATTTGCAAGCACAATTCAAGCTCGTGCCCTCGCGGGGACCGTTTCACTTCGTTTGCAACAAGAATCCGAGCAACGTGCTCGTCGCGCAGTATTTCGAGACCGACCCGGCCACCGCACGATTCACGTATGACGGCCGCTCGTTGACCGCATTCATCCAGCGCTCCGGCAGCGGCGCACGTTATGGCGGACCCAGCGTCAGCTATTGGGAGCACCAGGGCGAAGCGTCGGTCGTGTGGTTCGGCCGATCGATCAAATGCGCGACAAAATAGTCAGAACCGAGCGCGGCTAGAGCCGGCCGTTACAAGCGTATGCGACGCCACCCGTTTCTGTCGGGATTCGCCTTCTGTGTCGCTGTAGCGGCTCACGCACAAACGACCCCCGGACCAAAACCGCCGTCGTGCAGCGCGTCCGAATACCGGCAGTTCGATTTCTGGCAAGGCGATTGGGACGTTCGCGATCCGAACGGAAAAATCGTCGGACGCAATCGTGTTATCGCCATTCAAGGTGGCTGCGCGTTGCAGGAAAACTGGAGCGGGTCGGGTGGCATTTCCGGCACGAGTCTCAACATTTTCGACAACGATCGCAAACGTTGGCATCAGACGTGGGTCGACAGCAGCGGCGGTTTGTTGCAACTCGATGGGAGCCTCGTCGACGGCGCGATGGTGTTGCGCGGCGAGACGACGTCGGGCACGCCACCCAAGACGACGCTGCAACGGATCACATGGAACCTGCAAGGCGATGGTCGCGTCCGGCAGCTTTGGGAATCGTCCGGGGACGGCGGTAAAACATGGGACGTGGTGTTCGACGGGATGTATTCGAAGCGCTCCTAGTGACTTTCGCGCCCGACTTTCGCACCCGATTTGCCGACCAGAAAATCGAGATCGACGCCCTTGTCGGCCTGTTGCACCGTTTCGCAATAGAGCTTGACCCAACCGCGGTCCGAATGCGGCGGCGGCGCTTTCCAATTCGCACGCCGGTTGCCGAGCTCCGCATCCGAGACATGCAAATGCAATCGACGTCGCGCGACGTCGAGCTCGATCATGTCGCCGTTTTGAACGAGCGCCAGCGGTCCACCCGCCGCCGCTTCGGGCGCCGTGTGCAGCACGACGGTTCCATACGCCGTGCCCGACATGCGCGCATCCGAGATGCGGACCATGTCGGCCACGCCTTGCTTCAAGATCTTTGCGGGCAACGCGAAGTTACCGACTTCGGGAAATCCCGGATAGCCTTTCGGTCCGCAATTCTTGAGCACGAGGACATCGTCGGGATTGACGTCGAGCGCGGCATCGTCGATGCGCGCGTTCAAGTCGTCGATGTCATCGAACACGACGGCACGGCCCTGGTGCTGCATCAGCATCGGCGTCGCAGCCGAAGGCTTCAGCACGGCGCCGTCGGGCGCCAGATTGCCCTTCAGCACCGCGATTCCGCCGTGCGGCTTGAATGGCTTCTCGACGGGCGTGATGACCTTCGCGTCGTAGTTGACGGCGTTCTTCACGTTGTCCCAGATCGTGTGACCGTTTACCGTCAGCGCGTCCTTGTGAATGCGATCGCCTATTTCGCGGATCACGACCGGTAAGCCGCCCGCATAGTAGAAGTCCTCCATCAGATACTCGCCGGAAGGCATCAGGTTCACGAGGCACGGCATTTCGCGGCCGAGGCGGTCCCAGTCGTCGAGCGTCAGCTTGACGTCGATGCGACCGGCGATCGCGAGTAGATGAACGACGGCGTTGGTCGAGCCGCCGATCGCGCCGTTCACCGTGATCGCATTCTCGAATGCCGCCTTGGTGAGGATCTTCGACATCCTGAGATCCTCGTTCACCATCTCGACAATCCGCCTTCCCGCCATTCGCGCCAGCACTCGCCGCCGCGAATCCACTGCGGGAATGGCCGCGTTCGTCGGCAGTCCCATTCCCAGTGCCTCGACCATCGACGCCATCGTCGAAGCGGTTCCCATCGTCATGCAATGACCGGCGGAGCGCGACATGCACGATTCGGCTTCGATCATGTCGGCCTCGTTCATCTCGCCGGTCTTCAGCATTTCGGTG
>DASXPO010000189.1:0-14546 GCA_036493535.1 Casimicrobiaceae bacterium | reverse complement strand
CCCTTTCTCGAGCGCTGGATGCAGGACCAGATCGGCTTGCGCGCGCTCGAGCGCCGCTTGATCGCGGAAGCGCCCTATCTCGTGGCAGCGCTTCCCGAGCTGCCGCGGCTCTTGCATCAGCGCCTGTTGGTGCCGCCGATGTCATCCGACACGGTCATTCGGGAATTCGTCGCCGCGCAGAGAGTCCGTAATCGGTGGCTTGCCGTCGTTGCGCTGTTGTTGGCAATCGTCGTCGCGCTGCTCGTCACGGCATGCGGCACATCGGCGCCACGCGTTGAAGCCGTCGACGCCGAGGTATCTTCCGCATGGGTCGAGCTCGGTCCCGGTGGCATCGCAATCGCGCGCGCGATCACTTCAGCCGCCGCGTGTCCTGCGATCACGATCGACGGAACCGCGCAACCGATGAATGTTCGAGTCGGTCCCGGGACAATGCCGCTGCGTCCGACAACGAGCTCACCCGCGAACGCCAAGCCGGCGGCGTTTCCGGTCACGGTCTGCGAACGCAATGTGCCGGCCGGGGTCGCGAAGGCAAGCATCGGCATGCGTGCGCTTCCGTTGCCGAAATCGGACATGCGCAGGATCGTCGTGTTCGGTGACTCGGGTTGTCGACTCTACGGCGCATTCAACGTCTGGCAACCCTGCAACGATGCGGCGGCGTGGCCCTTCGCACAAGTGGCGGAGGCCGCCACACGCGTCGAGCCCGATCTCGTCATCCATGTCGGCGATTACCACTATCGCGAGAGCCCATGCCCCGCCGCAAATTCGGGCTGCGCGAAGAGTCCGTGGGGCTATGGTTGGGACGCCTGGGATGCTGATTTCTTCGCGCCGGCAGCGCCGCTTCTCGCGGCGGCGCCGTGGATCGTCGTACGCGGCAACCACGAAGAATGCGCACGCGCCGGACAGGGGTGGTTTCGCTTTCTCGACCCGGTTCCGTATGAAGCGCAGCGCTCCTGCAACGACCCCGCGAACGACGGTGTCGCCAATTATTCGCCGTCGTACGCCGTGCCGCTTGCCGCCGACCTGCAGGTCATCGTGTTCGATTCCGCCAAGGCACTCTACACGCCGCTGATCGAGAGCGATCCACAGTTTCAAGCGTTCCGCCGGCAGTTCGAAGAGGCGCGCACCCTTGCATCGCGTCCGGGCATCATTAGCTTTTTCACCGCGCATCACCCGTTGCTCGGCTTCGTTCCACAACGCGGCACGCCGCCGCTGGCCGGCAACGCTGCGCTCTTGTCCGTTGCGAGCACGCTGTTCGGGACGCGCTACTTTCCGGACGGTGTC
This sequence comes from Casimicrobiaceae bacterium, assembly GCA_036493535.1. Classification (GTDB taxonomy): domain Bacteria; phylum Pseudomonadota; class Gammaproteobacteria; order Burkholderiales; family Casimicrobiaceae; genus VBCG01. The sequence goes on along the minus strand of DASXPO010000189.1, from coordinate 13,265 downwards.
GCACTGGCGCTGCACGGGCACATCCACGATTTCCAGGCAATCGATTTTTCGACGGGGCAACCGCCGACGCTCGTGGCCGGCATCGGCGGCGATTATCTCGACGTCGAATTGCCCGAGCCCTTTCCGCGCACGTTGTCACCGGCGACCGGCGCCTCAGTCGAATCGATCGCGCATAGCGCGCGTTTCGGCTTTGTCCTGCTCGAAAGGGTATCGAGTGATTGGCGCATGACCGCCCACACCCGAGACGGTCGCGTTCTCACGAGCTGCATGCTCTCCGGCCGGCGCTTCGACTGCTACCATACGCCGCGTTAACGAGGAGCCACCGCCTGCGATGGCGCTGCTCGAAATCCAGGGCGTCACCCGCCGTTTCGGCGATTTCACTGCCGTCGACAATGTCACGCTCGCGATCGAGGCCGGCGAGTTCTTCACGCTCCTCGGCCCTTCCGGCTGCGGCAAGACGACGCTCTTGCGGATGATCGCGGGCTTCGATCTCCCCGACGGCGGCCGCATTTTGTTGAATGGAACCGACCTGGCGAACACACCGCCGGAAGCGCGGCCCGTGCGCACCGTGTTTCAGAGCTACGCGCTGTTCCCGCACATGACGGTGGAAGGCAACGTCGCATTCCCGCTCCGGATGGCGAAGACGCCCGAGCGCGAAGTTGCCGGCAAGATCGACGCGGCGCTGCAGGATGTCCGCTTGATCGGCTTCGGCAAGCGGATGCCGCAGGAATTGTCCGGCGGTCAAAAACAACGGGTCGCGATCGCGCGCGCCTTGGTCACCCATCCGACGGTCCTGCTGCTGGACGAGCCGCTCGCGGCGCTCGATGCGAAGCTGCGCGAGGAAATGCAGATCGAGTTGATCGACTTGCAGAAGGAAGTCGGCATCACGTTCGTTTATGTGACGCACGACCAGACCGAGGCGCTCGCGTTGTCGCATCGGATCGCCGTGATGAACAACGGTCGTGTCGAGCAGATGGACGAGCCTTCGAACATCTACAACTTTCCGCGCACGCGCTTCGTCGCCGACTTCATCGGTCACTGCAATTTGCTGTCGGGGCCCGTGAGCGCGAATGCGAACGGCGTCGTGACGCTCGATGTCAAAGGCCTCGGACCCGTCGATGTCGCAGCCGCTTCGACGATCGCGCCCGGCCAGCCCGGATCGATGGCGCTGCGACCGGAAAAGATTCGCATCGAGGCAGCGGCGGAGCCGCCCAATCGCCACTACCGCGGCACGGTCGCGGAGCTGTTGTACATGGGCGATGTGACGGTCTACAAAGTGGCGACCCAGGACGGAACGCGTATCGAAGCGCTGCGCGCCAATTCGCAAAGCGGGCGCGCCAAGTTTTTCGAGGTGGGCGACCCGGTCGAGATGAGCTGGCCCGTCGACGCGGGTCACTTCATCGCCGAATAGCGATGCGCGGCGCCTGGCGTCTGGGTAAATGGCTCGTGAGCGGCCCTCCGCTCGTTTACCTGATCGTGTTCTTCGCGGCGCCGACGCTCATCATGGTGCTCGCGTCGTTTCGCTCGCCGGGCGAATTCGGCGGACTCGCGCCACTTCGCGGCGAAGCAGGCAAACTCGATCTCAATCTCGACAGCTACACCCGCTTTTTCACCGAGCCGATCTATTTCGAGATTTTCGTCAAGTCGGTCATCTACGCGCTCGCGACGACGCTCATCTGCCTCTTGCTCGCCTATCCGCTCGCCGCGCTGATCGCCAAGAGCGCAAAGAAATATCGCGATCTCCTGCTGCTGCTCGTGATCCTGCCCTTCTGGAGCAATTTCCTGATCCGCATCTACGCATGGATGATCATTCTCGGACCGAACGCCGCGCTCGCGCGCGCCGTCAACGGCGTGTTGGGATCGTTCGGTGTCGAGCCGGTACCGCTGTTGTTCAGCTCGTTTGCCGTGCTGGTCTGCCTCGTTTACGTGCATTTGCCGTTCATGGTGCTGCCTCTTTATGCAAATCTCGAAAAGCACGACCAGGCGCTGCTCGACGCGGCGCAGGATCTCGGCGCGAACGCGTGGAATCGTTTTTGGCGGATTACGTTGCCCTTGTCGTTGCCGGGCATTTACGCGGGTGCCGCGCTGGTCTTCATCCCGGCGCTCGGCATCTTTGCGATCCCGGACATCCTGGGCGGACCGAACGACAGCTTGATCGGCAATGTGATCAAACAGCAATTCCTCGAGACTCGCGATTGGCCGTTCGGCAGCGTGCTGTCGATCGTGCTGACGCTGGCGGCGCTCCTTCTCGCCGCGTCCGCGGCGTGGATCGGTCGCCGCAGCGGCGGGGGCGGAGGACCCGCGCGTGCGTAGACCCTCCGCCTGGTTGTGGGCGGCGGCGATCGCGGCGTATGCGTTTCTATACGTGCCGCTCATCATCGTCGTCGTCTATTCGTTCAACAATTCGCGATTGAATGCCGAATGGGTCGGCTTCACGTTTCAGTGGTACCGGCAACTCGCGAACGATCAGGATATGCTGACCGCCGCCGGCAACTCGCTCTTGATCGGGATGAGCGCCAGTCTCGTCTCGACGGTCCTCGGTACGATGGCCGGCGTCGCGCTCTATCGCTACAAGCAGAAGCTGTTGCCCGTGCTCGTGCTGGCGCCGATCGCGATACCCGAGATCCTGATGGGCGTGAGCTTGCTGATCTTTTTCGTGCTGCTGAACTTCACGCTCGGGCTCGTCTCCGTCGCGCTTGCGCATATTGCATTCTGCATCGGCTTCGTCGCGATCGTGGTACGCGCACGACTCGCGGGAATGGACGAATCGCTTACCGAGGCCGCGCGCGACTGCGGCGCCAGCCCTCTGCAGGCGTTCCGTTACATTACGCTGCCGCTGATCATGCCGGGCGTAATCGCGGGCGCGCTGATGGCGTTCACGCTCTCCATTGACGACTTCGTCATCACGTTCTTCACCGCAGGAGCAGGCACCGTGACGCTGCCGCTGCAGATCTATTCGATGATCAAGATCGCCGTGACGCCGGAAGTAAATGCGGTGTCAACGCTGCTGATGCTGCTGACGTTGGTGCTGATCGTCATCGCCTCGAAGCTCTCGCCCAATCTCCTTCGCTCCGACTAGGTCGCCCCATGAAAAAGATCGTCGCCTGTCTTGCCGCCGTTCTCTCGCTCACGAGCATACCGGCCTTCGCCGCCGATCAGCTCCACCTCTATAACTGGAACAACTACATCGCGCCCGAAACGATCAAGCGCTTCGAGGCACAGTGCAAGTGCGAGGTGGTGCAGACGTATTACTCGGACAACGAAGAGCTGTTGGCGAAGCTGGCCGCGGGCGCCAAGGGCTACGACGTTCTGGTGCCGACCGCCAACGCGGTGCAGGCGCTGATCCGCGGCGGTCAGTTGAAACCGATCGACAAATCCCAATTGCCGAATCTGAAGAACATCGATCCGGTCTATCTCAACACGGCGTTCGATCCGAACAATCAATATTCGGTGCCTTATGCGATGTCGACGACGATCATCGGCTACAACGACGAGAAGATGAAGGAGCTTGGATTGCCGACCGACACGTGGGCCGTCATCTTCGATCCCAAGTACCTCGAAAAAGTGAAGGGTCGTGTCACGGTGCTCGACAGCTCGAACGAGTTATTCGCCGCCGCGCTCAAGTATCTTGGCTATTCGGCGAACGACACCGATCCCAAGCATTGGGACGAAGCGACTGCGCTCATCAAGAAGGCGAAGCCCTATTGGGCGGCGTTCAACGCGTCGTCCTATATCAAGGAGCTGACCGTCGGCAATATCTGGCTCGTCCATGGCTACTCGAACGACATCTTCCAGGCGAACCAGGATGCGCAAGCTGCCGGGCGCAAGTTCCATATCTTGCAAGGCATGCCGAAGGAAGGCGCGGTGCTCGCCGTCGACAACATGGTGATCCACAAAAGTGCCCCGCGCCCGGACCTCGCGCTCAAGTTCATGAACTTCATGCTCGAAGGACGCAACTCCGCCGATCTGACGAATTTGATCGGCTCGGGCAATCCCAACATGGACGCGCTTCAATACATCAAGCCCGAGATCAAGAAGCTGCCGGCGGTTTTTCCGCCGAAGGAATTGCAGCCGAAGCTGGAGCAACTCAAGGACCTGACGGTCGCGCAGCGCCGGCTGCGCAACAAGCTATGGACCGAGATCAAAGCGTCGCGGTAGATACGCAACCGCGCGCGGTCGAGCATCGAACGCGTCTGCCGCACGCGCTCGCTGCGCTCTATGCAATCGCGATCATCTATGCGTCGCTGCAGCCGTTCGGCGATTGGGTCGAGCCGCCGCCTGGGACGCCGTTCTTCCTGTTCGCCACTTGGCCGGGTCGATGGTTCCGTTACGATTTTCTGCTCAATATCGTCGCGTATGCGCCCTTCGGCTTTTTCGTGGCCTGGCTTCCGGCGCGCGCGTCGACGCTTTCGCGCGTAGCGCTCGGCGCCGTCATCGGCGGTGCGCTTTCACTGTCGATGGAAACGCTGCAGATGTTTCTGCCGCTGCGTGTCGCAAGCGCCGCCGACTTCGTCTCGAACACGGTGGGCGCGTGCATCGGTGCGTCGATCGGCGCGATGCTCGCCAATTCACAGCGGTTCCGGCCCACGCTCCATCGCCGGCGCGCCCAACTGTTCATCGACGGTCATTTGGGCGACTTCGGTCTCGCGTTGCTCGCACTGTGGACGATTGCGCAAATCAATCCCGGCATCCCCTTGTTCGCCGTGACGTTCGATCCGGAGCCGGGGCGTCTGCTCGCCGCTCCGCCGGCGGTCGTCGAAAGCGCCGGACTGCTGATCGAAGCGGCCGAAAGCGCGTTCCAAATGCTCGGCGTCGGACTTTTTGTCGCGCTCTTGTTGCGCGAGCGCCGCTTCATCGGCAGCGCGGTGCTCGTGCTGATTGGAGCGGCGTTGCTGATGAAGGGCCTCGCGGCCGCGCTCGTGATCAAGCCCGCCGCATGGGACACTTGGCAACGGCCCGGCGTGATGATGGGAATCGCGGCGGGCGCGCTGTTCATTTTGGCGGCGGTCAATCTTGCGCGTCCGGTGATGGTCGCGGTGTGTGGCATTGCGCTTCTGTCGTCGGTCGGCGTCCCGCTGCTCGCACCCGATCTGATGTCGGCGCGCGCGCCACTTACGCTCTTCAATTGGCGGTATGGACAACTGCTGAATTACAACGGGCTGACGCGAACGATTCTGTTAGTCTGGCCGCTGTTCGCCGCGATATGGCTGTTCGCCTTGGCCGGCCGGCCGGCCTGGGGCCACCCGGATACCCGGTTGAATTCTCCTGCGGCGGCTCGGTCGAAACAAAAGTGACGATGCGATGAGCTATTACCGGCGCCACGTTTTTTTCTGTTGCAATCAGCGCGATCCGCCGGAGCGGTGTTGCGCGGCATCGGGCGCGCTCGCGATGCAGAAGTACGCGAAGGAACGGATCAAGGCGCTCGGCCTCGCCGGCAAGAGCGAGATTCGCATCAACAAGGCCGGCTGCCTCGATCGCTGCGAAGAGGGACCGGTCGTCGTGGTGTACCCCGAAGCGGTCTGGTACACGTACGTCGATCAACACGACATCGACGAGATCATCGACTCGCATATCGTCGGCGGCGCGATTGTCGAAAGGCTCCTCATTTGACGCCGCAGACGACCGAACGCGAGATCGTCGACGGTCCGGCGGGCAATCTCGAAGTGGTGATCAATGCACCGACGACTGCGCTCGCCGGCATCGCGCTCGTCGCGCATCCGCTACCCACCGATGGCGGCACGCTCGACAACAAGGTCGTCTACACGCTCGCAAAGACTTTTTTTGCGCTGCGCCATGCCGCCATACGGTTCAACTTTCGCGGCGTCGGAAAGTCGACGGGGAGCTTCGACGAAGGCGACGGTGAAACCGACGATGCGCTTGCGGCGCTCGCACATGCGCAACGTCGCTTCGGCAATGCGCTGCCGATCGTGCTGGCGGGCTTCTCCTTCGGCTCTTTCGTCCAAACGCGCGTCGCCCACCGCGTCACCGTCCGGCGCTTGGTGCTGATCGCGCCGGCGGTCAACCGCTTCCCGACCGAGCAGGTGCCAGACGATACGATCGTCGTTCACGGCGAACAAGACGACGTCGTTCCGCTCGTCGATGTGCTGGCATGGGCGCGACCACAGGAATTGCCCATCATCGTATTCCCCGGCTGCGGCCATTTTTTTCATGGCCGCTTGCCGCAGCTCCAGCGCGCCGTCGCAGGTCAGTGGCAATAAACGAGTCTCAAGGGAGGAAACAATGAAGCGCTTTATCGCGTTCGCGTGGGTTTTGACAGCCGTCGTATCGATGTCGGTTGCGATACCGGTGATCGCCCAAGACAAAATCGATCGGCCGGTCAAGATTCTCGTCGGATTCCCGCCGGGCGGAACCGCCGATGTGATGGCGCGCGCCGTTGCCGACAAGATGAAGGACACGCTCGGCCAGCCGGTCATTGTCGAAAATCGTCCGGGGGCGATCGGCCGTATCGCGGCGGATGCCGTGAAAGGCGCGGCGCCGGACGGCACGACGATCATGGTCATGCCGATCGGACCGATGGCCGTCGTGCCACACACGTACAAGACGCTCTCGTACGATCCGCTGAAAGATTTCGCGCCGATCGGTATGGGCTCGACCTTCCAGTTCGCGATCGCCGCCGGTCCGCAATCCGGCGCAAAGACCTGGCCCGAATACGTCGCGTGGGCAAAAGCCAATCCCGGCAAGTCGTCGTATGCGACGTCGGGCGCCGGCAGCCTGCCCCATTTCTTCGGCGTGCTGCTGTCCCGGGAGGCGGGCATCGAAATGCTGCACGTTCCCTATAAAGGCTCGGCTGCGTACATGAACGAGCTGATCGGCGGCAATGTCCCGACGGCCGTCGATGCGATCGCCGATCTCACCGAGCAACATCGCGCCGGTAAAGTGAAAATTCTCGCAAGCTCGGGTAAGAAGCGCTCGACTGCGGTTCCGGATGTGCCGACGTTCGCGGAGATCGGCGTCAACGGCGTCGAAGCCGAGGGCTGGTTCGGATTCTTCGCGCCGGCCAAAACGCCGAAAGCGATCATCGATCTATTGAATCGCAGCCTCAATGCCGCATTGACCTCGCCCGATGTTGCGGAACGCCTGACCAAGCTCGGCATGGATCCGGCGCCCAGTACGCCGGAAGAATTCGGCCGCATTCTCGCCGCCGATTACGCGAAGTGGGGACCGGTCGTCAAAGCCACCGGCTTCACAGCCGAATAGCGAGTGAACCGCGATGTCGTGCTGCATGTCGACGCGTTGCGCAAGCGCTACGGCCGCAAGGAAGAAATGCGCGAAGTCGTGTGCGGACTGTCATTCGAGATTCGCCGCGGCGAATGTTTCGGTTTGCTCGGACCCAACGGCGCGGGCAAGACGACGACGCTCCGCTGCTGTCTTGGACTGATCGATCCCGACGGCGGGACGATCGAGATGGTCGGCGAGCCCGTGCCGAAAGCGGCGCGCGAGGCGCGCGTGCGTGTCGGTGTCGTTCCGCAGATCGACAATCTCGATCCGGATTTCACCGTCACCGAAAATCTTCGCATCTACGGGGGCTATTTCAAGATCGATGCGGCGACACTCGATGCGCGCATTCCGCGTCTGCTCGAATTCGCCGGTCTCGCCGGTCGCGCGGCCGCCAATATTCGCGCGCTCTCCGGCGGCATGAAGCGGCGGCTGACGCTCGCGCGGGCGCTCATCAACGATCCGGAGCTGTTGATTCTCGATGAGCCCACGACCGGTCTCGATCCGCAGGCGCGTCATCTGATCTGGGACGGTCTTCGCCAACTGTTGACGCAGGGGAAGACGATCCTGCTGACGACGCATTTCATGGATGAAGCCGAGCGTCTCGCTACTCGGCTCGCCGTCATCGATCACGGCAGACTGATCGCGTCGGACACGCCGCGGGCGCTGATTGCGACGCACGTGGAGCCTGAAGTCGTCGAGGTGTACGGCGACGATGCGAAATCCTGGGCGGAGAGCCACGGACGACGGCTCGCGCACAGGCTCGAGCTCGCGGGCGAGACGGCGTTTTGCTACGCGCAGGATGCAAAGCCGCTGCTCGCCGATCTGGCGACCCACGCCGGCGTCCGCTATTTGCATCGTCCCGCAAACCTCGAGGACCTGTTCATCAAGCTCACCGGCCGCGAGCTGCGCGATTAGCGAACTGGCTTGCGACGACGCCTGTCCAATCGCCCTTACGTCCAGGAGGTTCGATGCTTCGCGCCTACATCACCGCGCTCGCGGTTGTTTCGTCTTCGGTTGCGGCGCAGATCACCGCCGTACCGCCGGCGTCGAATCCCGGCAGTCCCGAACCGAAGTCCGCGATATCGATGTCGTTGCCCGATAGCGCGCCCGCACGGCAAATCGCGCTCGGTCCCTTGACGTCTGCGGAAGAAGCGCGGCAGAAGGCGGCCCTCGCGAGACGTTCCGACAAGCCGGGCGCGCCGCTTCAGATCGGCATTGCGCGGTCGGTTGCCGCCGACGATTCCAGCGTTCGCCTGGCCGATCTTCCGTGGCAAAGCGTGGCCGGCGGCGGACGGGCGGCGCACATCGATGTCTCGTCAACCGGCGCGAGCGCTCTTCGCGTCGGCATTCGTCTTCACAACGCGCCGGGTCAGCTCACGTTGCGCTTTGCGGGCTCGGCCGAGCCGACGAAGGTTCTCGGATCGGTCACGGCGCGCGAGCTGCCGGCGGCGTTTCCGTACTGGTCGCCGGTCATCGATGGCGAGCGCGCGACGATCGAGCTCGTGTTGCCGGCCGGCGTCTCGCCCGGCGACGCGACGCTCGATATGCCGACGATCTCGCATCTCGGTGTCGGAGCGGCCGATCTCAAAGCGGCATCCGATCCGTTCAAGGCGGTCGGCTCATCCGGCAGTTGCGAGGTCGACGTCGCATGTGTGACAAATGCGCCTGCTCCGGCCGCATTGACGAGCGCAGCCACTGCGGTCGTGCGTCTCGCGCTAACGTATGGCGGCTCGACGTTTCTCTGCTCGGGAACGCTCGTCAACGACTCCATCGCGTCGCACGCACCGTACATCTTCACGGCCAATCATTGCATCGACGATCCTGATTCGTCGGATGCCGTGCTGGCGGTGTCAACGCAAGCGGCCGAGGCCGCGGCCAGTGCGAACAGTTATTGGTTTTTTCAAGCGGCGGCCTGCGGCGATCATTCGACGCCGAACTATGTCGTCGCGACGGGCGGCGCAAATTTGCTCGCACGGAGCTTCGACTACGATTGGGCGCTGCTCCGATTGAACGACGCTGCGCCCGCCAGTGCTTCATTCGCGGCGTGGCGCGCCGAATCGCTCGCGACCGGCGCAGCGGCCGATACGCTCCATCATCCCAAGGGTGATCTGACCAAGCTCAGCACCGGCACCACCAGCGGCTATCACACTTACAGCGATGGCAGCACGTTCATCCAGATGCAATGGCAGCTCGGCGTGACCGAGCCGGGGAGCAGCGGCGCGGGTTTGTTCGTGCTATCGCCGGACGGCAGCCATTACGAATTGCGCGGCGGGCTCTACGCCGGCAGCTCGTCCTGCAGCACGCCGCGCGGCACCGATTATTTTTCGCGCCTCGACAATGCGATACCGCTGCTCGCTCAATACCTGACGCCCAACGTCGGCACGGCAACCGGAGCGATTCCCGTCGTCGAGTTCTATAACGCGTCGTTGAACGATTATGTCGTCACGGCGAATCCCGGCGAGATCAACGACCTCGACACCGGCATTCACCCGGGTTGGATCCGCACCGGTTATCGCTTCCTGGCCTACGCCGGTGCGACGAGCGCGCCGGCCGGGACAAGTCCCGTATGCCGTTTCTACGTTCAGCCGGCGTTCGGCGACTCGCATTTTTACTCCGCCGACCCGGCGGAATGCGCGGCGACGCAAGCCAAGTTTCCGGCGCAATGGGTCTACGAAAGCGCGGCGGTGTTCTACATCCTGCTGCCGGACAAGACGACCGGCGTTTGTCCGTCGAGCTCGCACGCCGTCTATCGTTTCTTGAACAGCGCAAATGGGCTCCGCCATCGCTTCACGGTCGAAGTCGACCTTCGCGACACGCTGGTCGCGCTCGGTGGATGGACGCAGGAAGGCTACGGCAATCCGCCGGCGCAAGTGGCGATGTGCGCGCCGAACAATTGAGCGTCAGAGCTTGAAGACTCGCTCGGCGTTGCGGCCACGCACGTTGTCGCGAGCGCTTTCCTTCAAACCGTTCACGCGCGCCAGGCATCCGGGCATGTCGCCGATCGTATGCGGGTAGTCGGAGCCATAGAGCACGTTGTCCGCGCCGAACGTTTCGACGCACAACGCGAGAACGCTCGGCGCAAACACGACGGCATCCGCGTAGATCCGCGACAAATAAGCCGATGGCGGCTCGCTGATTTTCTCGCGGCACGCGGGAATGTTCCCGAAGCACTGATCCATGCGCGAAATCAAGTACGGCAGCGCGCCGCCGCCGTGTCCCGCGATGACCTTGAGGGCGGGATAGCGGTCGAAAAAGCCATCGTAGATCATCCGGGCGACCGCGAGCGACGTGTCGAAGGTGAAGCCGATCGACGCCGTCAATTGAAAGCGCGACATCTCCATCTCGGCGACGCCCGGCGGCGCAGTCGGATGCACCAGCACGGGTAGCGCGCGCGCGTCGATGGCCTTCCAGACGGGCGCGAACGCCGGATCGGTGAGCGGACGGCCGTCGATGTTGGCCAGCACCATGACACCTGAAGCGCCCGCCGCGCACGCGCGGTCGAGCTCGGGAAGCGCGACCTCGGGGTATTGCCAGGGCAGCGACGCGAACCAGCGCAGACGATCAGGGTGGGCCGTCTGCGCCGCCGCCATATCGTCGTTCATGATGCGCGCGGCCCGCAGACTGATGTCGGGACCGCCCCAATAGCAGTTCGGACACGTGAGCGAGACGATGCAGACATCGACGCGGTGCTCGTTCATCGTCTTCAAGCGCAAGTCGTAGTCGAACATCGCCGGCACCGGCGTCATGAACGGCGCGTCGTCCAGGTGAATGGCGCGCAAACCGCCACGGACTTCCTTCACCGTGTAGCGCGGCCGACCGTGCCGCTGCAGCAGATCGAACCACGTCTCGGTCAGACAATGCGTATGGACGTCGATGACGGGACTGGCCAAAGCGGTGATCTCCAATGACTCGTTAATCGACTTTCGCGCCGGAGTCCTTGATGGCCTTTGCCCAGCGCGGTTGCTCGCTTGCGATCATCGCCGCGAATTGTTCCGGCGATTGTGGCGCAAAAGGCTCCATCCCGAACCTGACGAGCTGCTCCTTGAAATCAGAACCCGCCTGGATCTTCTGCAGCTCGGTTGCGAGCCTGTTCACGATTTCCTTGGGGGTCGAAGCGGGCGCCACGATGCCTTGCCACGCTTGCCAATCATAGCCGGCGACCGTCCTGGCAATGGGCGCGATGTCGGCAACGAGTGCAGTCGGTTTCGCCGCGGACGTTCCGAGCGCGGTCACCTTGCCCGCTCGAATATTCGGCACGGCGATCGTCGCGTCGCAGAACATGACCTGAACGTTGCCGGTAAGAAGATCGGTCAACGCCGCCGGCGTGCCTTTGTACGGGACGTGCTGAATATCGAGTCCGGACCGGGTTTTCAACGCTTCCATGAACAAGTGATGCGGGCTGCCGCTTCCAACCGACGCATAGTTGTATCGGCCGGGCGCCGCTTTGATCGCGTCGATCATCTCCTTCACGGTTCGGGCCGGAAACTGCGGATTCGCGATCAGGAAGAAATTGACTGTGCCTACGGGCGAGATCGCGGTGAAATCGCGCGTCGGATCGACCGGGGACGGGCGGTACAACGCCGGGCTGATGCCGAGCGTCGTGCTCGTCGCCATCAACAGCGTGTAGCCATCCGCCGGCTGCTTGGCGACGTACTCCGCGCCGACCAGCGTTCCAGCACCCGGCTTGTTCTCGACGACGATTGGTTGCTTGAGCGATGCGCCGAGCCGATCGGCGATCGCGCGGGCGAGGAGGTCGGTCAGCGCGCCGGGCGGGTATGGGACGACCAAATGGATCGGACGATTGGGGTACGGTTGCTGCGCAGCTGCGCTCGCCAGCGCAGCGGCGACCGCGATTGCCGCCAGCGAAAGAAATCTGCGCGTCGTCATGTCCGCGTCGACGTCGGGTCCCCAGGCTTCACGGCATCGCCGATCCGTCGTCCCAGCTCGAACGCCGCGACGCCCAGCACTTTGTCGAGCGCGACGCCGACCGTGTCGGAAGTCTTCACGCCGGCCGGCGATTCCAGGAACGCGACGTATTTCGCGAGATCATCGTCCGATAGCGGGCCATAGATGACGGCGGAATGCGCGAGCATTCGGGGTCCGAGCAAGGCGATCATTTGGTCGCGATACTTATTCAGTTGAGCCTTTTCGTCGTCCTTCGATGCCGAGTCCGGATGTCCGGCGTAAACGGCGAAGCCGCGCATGACGCCCATCTGTTGGTTGATCACGATGCTCGCGGCGACCTCGGCAACGCGCGTGGCCTTGACCATTCGCTCGATCAGCTGCTTGCGCGCTGGGTCGAGAGCAGCCGCCGCGTCGGTCGCGATTATCTCGATGTGGTCGGAGTTTTCGGGCGCCGCCGCCGCCTCCTCGAGTTGCGTCACCCGCTTGCCGAGATCGGTCGCCAGAAATTGCAGCGCTTGTTCCGTCTCAATTGCGGGAAGGGAGGAAGCCAACTCGGCGCGCATCGCGGCGCGCAGCCGTTCGGCACCGTATGCGGCGCGTGCCGCATCGCGCAAGCGTTGCAGTTGCTCGTCGTTCAGCCGCCGGAGCTCGGTGTCGCTTTGCGTGATGCCTTGCTGCACGCCCGACTCCACCTCCGCCAACTGCTGCCACAACCCGGACTTGCGCATGAATTCGTCGGCCTGCGCGTCCGAAACGGCGAGCGCCGACGCGGCGTGGCCAAAGAGCTGCAGCCATGCAATAGAGACCATCCACAACAATGCTTTACGGGACATTGCGGCTCCCAAAACGATCCTTGACGCGCCTGCCGCCGTCGGCACGCGCCACGGCGTCATTTTCTCACGCCGGTATATCATCGCGCGTCTCGCTGAATCCCTCGAACCTTTCACGTGCGCACCACCACACTGTTGCTTCCGCCGCGTCTTTCCAATCGCTTCGCACCGGTTTGGCGGCGCAATCTGCTGGTCTGGCGAAAGCTCGCGATTGCGAGCGTGCTCGGCAACATCGCCGATCCGCTGCTCTACATGCTGGCATTGGGCTACGGATTGGGATCGCTGATCGGC
>DASXPO010000188.1:0-1525 GCA_036493535.1 Casimicrobiaceae bacterium | reverse complement strand
TCGACGCAATCGTTTCGTTCGAGACGGTCGAGCACCTCGATGCCGCCGACCAACAGGCGATGATGGCGGAGTTCGCGCGAGTTCTCGCGCCGGGCGGGCTGCTGATCCTATCGTCGCCGAATCGACCGGAATACTCGGACGCGCGGGACTATTCGAATCCGTTTCACCGAAACGAGCTGGATCGCGACGAGCTCGAGCGCCTGCTCGGGACCGCGTTTCCTGCGCGCCGCTGGTATCGTCAGCGACGCTACTTCGGCTCGGCATTGTGGAGCGAACAATCCGCCGACCGATTCGAAAGCTTCGCGGCCGACGCGCAGAGCGCCGCGCCGGCAGCTTTGCCCGAAGCGCTGTATTTCGTCGTGATCGCTGCACGCTCGGACGCCGACCTGACGAGTCGGAACCCCGCTTTGTCACTGTTGTGCGATCGCGGCGATCACGAATGGCAGCGGATCGAGGCACAGGCACGCGAGGTGTTGCGCCTCGATGCGTTGCTGCATGATCGGGACGCTGCGCTCGATCGCCAGACCGCGCACATTCATCATCTCGAGGCGCTCGTGAGTGAGCGTGATCGCGTCGTTGCGGCGCGCGACGCGCAGCTCGCCACCGCCGAGGCGGCGCTAAACGACGGCCGGGCGCAATTGGCGCAACGCGATGCGGCGCTCGCAGCCGAGGCCAGGGAAGCGCGACACACCCGCGATGCGCTTGAAAACGAACGCGCTCGCCTGGAGCGGGCGCTTGCCGCGCAGGAACGGATCATCGCGTATCGCCAAAGTGCACGTTGGTGGATCGCGTTGCCGTGGCTACGAGTCAGGCTTTTGTGGAAGCGGCTCGCTGGATGATGGCGCCGCCGAAACCGATGCGCTTTTCCATCGACATTGTCATCCCCGTCTATAACGCGGCGGACGACGTCCGCCGTTGCGTGCAAAGCGTGCTCGCGCACAATCATGACGACTGTCGGATTACATTGATCGACGACGGCTCGCCGGATCCCGGCATCGCCGCACTGTTTGCGGAGCTCGAAGAACGACGGCTGCCTCAGGTTTTATTGCTGCGCAACCCGCGGAACGTTGGCTTCACAGGGACCGCCAATCGCGGAATCGCCAATTCGACCGTGGATGTCGTCCTGCTCAACTCCGACACGCGCGTCACCGGCGAATGGCTGAAGGCAATCCGTCGCTGTGCCGCGTCGGATTCCAGAATCGGAACCATCACGCCGTTCTCGAACAATGCGGAGATCTGCTCGTTTCCGCGCTTGTGCGTCGACAATCCGGTCGTCGGGGACGGAGCGTCGGAGGAAATCGCCGCAGCGATCGCGCGAGCGGCCGTTCCTACGTACCCGGACTTACCGACTGGTGTTGGATTTTGTCTCTTCATTCGCCGCACATTGATCGACGCAGTCGGCGTGTTCGATCCCGCGTTCGGCATCGGGTATGGAGAGGAAAACGACCTTTGTTTGCGCGCGGCGCGCAACGGCTGGCGCAACGTGCTCGCCGACGATGCATTCGTCGTGCACATCGGCGGTCGA
>DASXPO010000187.1:0-7557 GCA_036493535.1 Casimicrobiaceae bacterium | reverse complement strand
AACCGGGAACAGCTCGCTCGAGCTCGTCGTCGAAGGATTGTGGAATCAGCGCGCCGAGCTGTGGGGTCGGTTGCAACAGCACTTTCACACCCGCGATCTTGCGCTGCAGACGATTCGCGATCATGCCGCCATTGCCAAAGGCATCGCCGCGCGCGACGCCGACGTCGCCCGTGCGGCGATGCATCGGCACATCACGCGGGTCGCACGCGAGTTCCAGCGCGGGATCGAGGTGGCCGCACAATCGACCGGTCCCAGGCCTTCTGCCCTCGCGCGAACTGTCGCTCCGGCGACGCGACCGCGAGCGCTGAAAGCCCGCCCGTGATTTCTTTTTGACCCGAGCCCGAACGCCGCGTCCGATGCGGCGGTCTCCAACCAAGAGGAGGAATCCCCAAATGAAAGTGTCCAATGCCAAGGGCGTCGCGCAACGCGCGTTCGCCACAACCGCGGTAACGGCGATCGCGCTCGTCGCGTTTGCGCTGCCGGCCGCCTTCGCGCAGATGCCGGCGATGCCGAAGAGTCCCGTCACGCTGGCCATCACGGATCCCGCCGGCGACCTGCAACTGACGAGGCCCGCGATCGATGAATACGTAAGGAAGCACCCCAACCTCGTTTCCAAAATCAACATCGTCACGGCGACCGCACCAGAAGTTCCGGGTAAGCTGAAGGCGATGCAAGCTGCGGGACGGAGCGATATCGACCTCGTGCTCACCGGGACCGATTTTCTGGCAGCCGGGATCGAACAGGGCCTGCTGATGAAAGTGCTGCCGACCTACGCCGCCAAGTTTCCGAACCTGACGGCGAACTACCAGCCGGCGGCGGCAAAAATGCAGGAGCTCGCCGGTGACTACGGCATCACCGTCGTGTTCATGCCGGCCGGTCCACTGATCGAATACAACCCGGACAAGGTGAAGCAGGTGCCGACGACACCGCAGGAGTTGCTCGCGTGGTGCAAGGCGAACCCCAACAGACTGATCTACGCACGGCCCGCGAATTCCGGACCGGGACGCACCTTCATCATGGGACTTCCGTATCTTCTCGGCGACAAGGACCCGAAGGATCCGGTGAAGGGATGGGACAAGACGTGGGCGTTCTTGAAAGAGTTGAATTCCTGCATCGAGTATTACCCGACGGGAACGACCGCAGTCATGAAGGAGCTGGGCGAGGGCTCGCGTGACATGACGGTCACGATGACGGGATGGGACATCAATCCGCGCGTGCTCGGCATCGTGCCGAAGGGCTACAAGGTCGCGCCGTTCAAAGGCATGACGTGGGTCAACGACGCGCATTACATGGTTATTCCGAAAGGCGTCGCGCCCGAGAAGGTCGCGGTGATTCTCGACCTGATGGCGTATCTGCTGACGCCGGAGGCGCAGGCGTATACGTACGACAAGGGCTATTTCTATCCGGGCCCGGCGATCAAGGACGTGCCGCTGTCGATGGCGCCGAAGGACAGCCAGGACGCGATCAAGGAGTACGGGCGTCCGGAGTACGAAGGATGGCTGAAGGAATTCCCGCACACGCAATCGTTGCCGCCGCAGGCGCAGGTCGAGGCTTTCCGCATCTGGGACGAGCAGGTCGGCGCGAAGATTAAGAAGTGACGCGGCGACGCCGCGTCGTCCCAGCGAAGGCGGGCATCCAGTGACGGGAACGACGCTGGATTGCCGCGTTCGCGGGAATGACGGACCGACATGAGACACGACTTCTCCGAGCTTCGGCTCGACAACGTCACGCGCCGGTTCGCCGGCGCGGGTGGCAAGGCGTTCAACGCGCTGTCGGAAATGACGCTGACGATCCGCCGCGGCGAGTTCATCGCGCTGCTCGGACCGTCCGGGTGCGGCAAGTCGACCGCGTTGAACTGCATCGCGGGTTTGCTGCCGCTTTCCGGCGGCAGCATCTGGCTCGACGACTTGCGCATCGATACGCTTCCGCCCGAACGGCGCGGGTTCGGCATGGTGTTCCAGAACTATGCGCTGTTCCCGCATATGAGCGTCGCGAAGAACGTCGGCTTCGGATTGAAGATGCGCGGAACGCCATCGGCGGACATCGCCTCACGGGTCCATCGGGCGTTAAAGCTCGTGCAGCTCACGGGGCAGGAACACAAGCTGCCGGGACAGCTGTCGGGCGGCCAGCAGCAGCGCGTCGCGATCGCACGTGCGATCGTCATCGAGCCTCCGCTCGTGCTGATGGACGAGCCGCTGTCGAACCTCGACGCGAAGCTCCGCGTCGAGACGCGGGCCGAGATTCGGCGAATCCATCGCGAGCTCGATCGGACAACGGTCTACGTCACGCACGATCAGGACGAGGCGCTGTCGCTCGCCGACCGCATCGTCGTGATGACGGAGGGCGTTGTGCGGCAGGTCGCAACGCCGCAGGAAGTGTACGCACAGCCGGCGACCCTCGACGTCGCGCGCTTTATGGGCTATCGAAACGTTGTCGAATTCGGCGTCGAGCGCGAGGACGGCCCGAAGGTCGTTCTCGCGCGAAACGGCGTGCGTTTGACCGGCACACCCAAGCAGTCGCTCGCGAAGGGGCCGGCGTTCGTCGCGATGCGGCCCGAGGAGATCTTCGTCGGCGAGGGTCCGGACGGCTCGAACATGCTCGCAGGCCGTGTCGACATCGTCGAATACGGCGGCCGCGATTCGCTCGTCGACGTCGTAATCGCGGACGGAACGCGGCTGCACGTTCGCACGCACATTCCGCTCGTGGTCGGCGACAGCGTCCGGCTTCACGTCGCGCCCGAGCGCGCGCTGGTCTATCCGGGCTGATCGACGATGGCCGCGTCGCTGGCCCGTCCGTCGTTCGATCGCACGCTATGGCTCGTCGTGCCAGCGGCGGCGTTCCTGCTGCTGGTGTTCGTCTATCCCTTCCTCTACGGCCTGTTGCTGTCGTTCGAGCCGAAGGACGCGCTCACCGTCGACAACTATCGCAAGTTCTTCAGCGACCTGCGACTGTGGCCGACGATCTGGACGACGCTGCGGCTCGCGCTGCCGGCGACGATCATCAACGTCTTCGTCGCGCTGCCGATAGCGTACAAGATGCGCACGAGGTCGCGCTACCAGCGGTTCGTGACGACGGTGCTCGTGATTCCGATCACGCTCGGCACGGTGCTCATCGCCGAAGGCATGCTGACGTATTTCGGGCCGAAAGGGTGGCTGTCGCAGTTCCTGCAGTTCTTCCACCTGTACGAGGGGCCGATCCGCCTTACGCATAACTACTGGGGCGTGCTGATCTCGCTCGTGATCTCGGGCTTTCCGTTCGCCTTCCTGTTGATCCTGTCCTACATCACCGGCATCGACCCCGTGCTCGCGCGCGCGGCGGCCACGCTCGGCGCCAACCCGACGGAACAGTTCAAGAACATCTACCTGCCGCTGCTCGCGCCGGGGCTCGCGATGTGCTTCTGCCTCGCGTTCGTGCAGGCGTTCTCGGTGTTCCCTTCCGCGGTGCTGTTGGGCGCGCCCGCCGGGCCGACGCGCGTGATCTCGATCGCGGCGTACGAGGCGGCGTTCGAGCAGTACGACTATTCGCTCGCGTCCGCGATCGCGATGATCATGGGGTTCGTGCAACTGATCATCGTCGCCGCGGCGCTCGGACTTCGAAACGTCTTCTATCGCGGGCCGGTGGTCGGAGGTAAAGGATGAGCACGCGCGCCGATGCGCTCTATCCCTCCGCCGCCGCTTCGCGTGGGATCGAGGTGCGCTGGCTCGACCGCGTGTGGAGCGGCCTGCTGTGGGGCCTGATGACGTTCTTCGTCGTCAACATCGGCCTGATGATCGGGGCGGTGGCGACGAACTCGTTCGCGCGACGCTGGCTCGGCACATGGCTCCCCGAAGGCTGGACGACGAGCTGGTACACGGCGGCATGGAGCGAATTCCAGCTCGGCGACATCCTGTGGGTGACGGTCGAGGTCGTGTTCGCCGTCGTGTTCCTCGCGCTTCTGATCGGCGTCCCCGCGGCGTACACGCTCGCACGCCGGAACTTCGTCGGCAAGCGTTTGCTGATGCTTCTCTTCCTGCTGCCGCTGATGGTGCCGCCGATCACTTACGGCATACCGATGGCGACGGTGCTCTACAAGGTCCAGCTCGCCGGAACGATCTGGGGCGTGATCCTCGCCAACCTGGTTCCGGCCGCGCCGTTCGTCATCCTGGTCATGACGCCGTTCATCGAGCAGATCGATCCCAATCTCGAATCGGCGGCGCGCGTGTTCGGCGCGAGCACTGGCCGCATGTTCGTCCATGTGCTGGTTCCGTTGCTCGCGCCCGGCATTCTGGCGGCGTCGTTGCTCGTGCTCGTGCGGACGATCGCGCTGTTCGAGCTCACGTTCCTCACTGCCGGACCCGATTCACAGACGCTGGTCGTCGCGCTGTATTACACCGTGTTCGCCGCGGGCGTGCGCGCGCCGCAGTCGGTCGACGCGATGGCGATGATCTACATGATGGTGACGCTGGTATGGCTGCTGATCGCGCTGCGCTTCGTCAATCCGACGCAGCTCGTCTCGCGCGTCAAGGAGCATCCGCAGGGCGCGATCTGACGATGACCACGTTGTCGTACGCCACGCTCGATCGCGTTTCGCCCGAGATTGCGCGTCCCTCTTACGATCCGCGCGGCCTCGGAAGCGGCATCGTCCATCTCGGCATCGGCGCGTTTCATCGCGCGCACCAGGCAATCTACACCGACGACGCGATTGCGCAGAATGGCGGCGCATGGGGAATCTGTGGGGTGAGCTTGCGCAGTCCCGATGTGCGCGACCGAATGAGACCTCAGGATGGTCTTTACACCGCGATTGAAAAAAGTCCCGAAGGGGCGCGACGGCGGGCGATCGGCAGCGTGCGCGAGGTGCTGTTTCTCGGCACGGATCGTGCGGCGATCGATGCGCGTCTTGCGGATGCCGCCTCACGCATCGTGACGCTGACGGTGACCGAAAAGGGTTACTGCCACGATCCCGCGACCGGCCAATTGAATTTCGAGCATCGCGACATCGCGCACGATCTTGCGAACCCGCGCGAACCGGCCAGCGTGGTCGGCCTTCTGGTTGCGGCGCTCGCCGCGCGGCGCGATAAGAACGCCGGTCCACTGACCGTCGTCTGCTGCGACAACCTGCCGCATAACGGTCGGGTCCTCGGCGGGCTCGTCGCCGCGTTCGCAGAGAGACGGGACGCCTCGTTGGCGCGATGGATCGAGCAGAACGCGTCGTTTCCTTCGACGATGATCGATCGCATCGTGCCCGCGACGACGGCCGCGGATATTGTCGACAACGACGCCGCACTCGGCTTGCACGATGCTGCGCCGGTGGTGTTCGAGCCGTTCAAACAGTGGGTCATCGAGGACCAATTCGTCACCGACCGACCGAAGTGGGAGGCCGGCGGCGCGCAGTTTGTCGCCGACGTCGCGCCGTTCGAAGCAATGAAGCTCCGCCTGTTGAATGCCAGCCATTCGGCGTTTGCGTACCTGGGGTTCCTCGCCGGACATGAATTCATCTATCAGGTTGCGGCGAGTCCGCCGTTTGTGACGCTGATGCGCCGCTTCATGAACGACGAGGTCACGCCCACGCTCGACGTTCCGTCCGGAATCGATGTCGCCGCCTATCGCGACGCTCTCCTGGGCCGCTTTGCGAACCCCGCGTTGCCGCATCGCACGCAACAGATCGCAATGGACGGATCGCAAAAACTGCCGCAACGAATGCTCGCCACCGCGCGTGACAATCTTGCGGCGGGTCGCGCGATGCCGCTGTTGACGCTTGCCGTCGCCGGCTGGATGCGCTATGTCGCCGGCCGCGACGAACAGGGGCGTCCCATCAAGGTCGACGATCCGCTGGCGACCCAATTTTCCGCGATCGCCGAATCGCATCGCGACGATCCGCGCCGTCTCGCGCGCGAATTGCTCGGCATTCGCGCGATCTTCGGCGACGACCTGCCGGGCAATCCGCGCTTCGTCGAACCGATTACTTCCTGGCTGGAGCAGCTTTTCGCTGATGGGACGGCCCGGACCGTGGAGCGAGCCGTGGCGGCGCCGTAGTCGACCGAACCATAAGTCGCGTCGCCAGTCGGAAGTTCGTTGATGCGCGATCGTCGATCCGCTTTTCGGCGCATTGTCTGAGCAGCAGATCCGCCGCCGCGCGACCGGTCGCCTCCATCGGCATCGCCACTGTCGTGAGCGGCGGCGCGCACATCGATGCGAACAGCAGATCATCGATACCGACGACGCTCACGTCATACGGCACACGGACGCCTCGGGCGGCCAGGCGGCTCAGCACGCCGAGCGCCATCAGGTCGTTGTAAGCGACAATCGCCGTCGCGCCCGCATCGATTGCAAGATCGGCGCCTTCGATGCCACTTTCGAATTTCGGTTCGAATGCGCCGAATTCGATCAGGCGAACTCGGTTTGCATCGCAAGCGGCGCGCAGACCGCGCAAGCGCTCGCGGTTGGACCATGCGCGAGCGGGCCCGCCGAGATAAGCGACGCCGCGGTGTCCAATTGCACGCAGATGGTCGACGACATCGCGCATTCCTCGGGCGATGTCCATCAGCGCGGCCGGTATCGCTCCGCAACGGCGATTGATCAATACCAGATTCGTCGACGTCGCGAGACGGCGCAATCGCGCATCGGCCGCAAACGGCGCGCAAACGATTACGCCGTCGACCTGTTTCGCCATCGTGTGGACGAGATTCTCCTCGGCGGCGGGATCCTCGTCGCTGTCGGCAAGAAGCACTGCGTAGCCGGATTCGTGCGCCCGCGTCTGCACGCCGCGCAGGACGCCCGGATAAAACGGATTGGCCAAGTCGGGAACGATGATGCCGATCGTTCCTGTTTTGCCGGTTATCAGACTGCGGGCGGCGCGGTTCGGGTGATACGCAAGTGCCTTCGCGACCTTCAACACGCGCAGGCGGGTCGACGGGCGCAGCAATTCGGGTTGAGTGAGCGCGCGTGACACGGTTGTCACCGACACACGCGCACGGCGGGCTACGTCATGAATGGTCGTGGTCATTCGCGGCTGGATATCTCGAATTCGCGGCCGACTCTAGCCATAGTCGCGGTCATATCGGAAGCCAATTGTCCGAGTGCGTCATTTCAATCTCGGCAAGTCATACCGAATTCGTGAGCGATCGGCGGCTCGGCGCTTTGGATTTCCGCGGGCGCCCATTGCAAAAAGTAAAAAGTTGTAGGAGGAAGACGGCTTGACGCAACGATAGCGCAATGGCAAGTTTTCTGAAAACGTTTTCATAATCCCTCGTTTTTTCAGCCGCGCGGGTCGCGCGGAGGAGGAAGACCCATGCTGGACACATCCGATGCGCGTTTCGTCGCAGCCGTCACGCTGCCCGGCGCGCCCGACGCCAACACCCTTTCGACGGAAGGATCGCCGCGATGAACGCCCTTTGGAAATTCGATAACGGACGCCGCCTCTTTCTCAAAACTGCAGCGGGCGTCGGCGCCGCCGGTTTCGCCGGCCAGTGGCCACGAGCCCTCGCCCAGGATGTCGATCCCTGGACCCAGGCCGACGAGATCGTGAGCCGCATTCAGGCGCCGAACATTCCCCGGCGCGCGTTTCCGATCACGCGGTTT
>DASXPO010000186.1:0-12166 GCA_036493535.1 Casimicrobiaceae bacterium | reverse complement strand
CTCGCCGACGCGCGAGCTGTTGATCGAGGAATCGCTGCTCGGCTGGAAAGAGTTCGAGATGGAGGTCGTTCGCGATCGCAAGGACAACTGCATCATCGTCTGCTCGATCGAAAACCTCGATCCGATGGGCGTGCACACCGGAGACTCGATCACCGTTGCGCCGGCGCAAACGCTGACCGACAAGGAATATCAGATCATGCGGGACGCGGCGATCGCGATCCTCCGCGAGGTCGGCGTCGACACCGGCGGTTCCAACGTCCAATTCGCGATCGACCCGAACGACGGTCGAATGATCGTCATCGAAATGAATCCGCGGGTGTCGCGCTCGTCGGCGCTGGCGTCGAAGGCGACGGGATTCCCGATCGCGAAGATAGCGGCGAAACTCGCGGTCGGTTACACATTGGATGAGCTGCGCAACGACATAACGGGTGGCCAGACTCCGGCGTCTTTCGAGCCGACCATCGACTACGTCGTCACGAAGGTGCCGCGCTTCGCGTTCGAGAAGTTCAAGCAAGCCGATGATCGCCTGACCACACAGATGAAATCGGTCGGCGAGGTGATGGCGATCGGGCGCACGTTCCAGGAGTCGTTGCAAAAGGCGCTGCGAGGCCTGGAGACCGGCGTCGACGGTTTCAATCTCAAGACCGTGGATCCCGACACGATCGCCGATGAGCTCGCCTACCCGCGGGCCGAGCGTTTATGGTACGTCGCCGATGCCCTCGCGATCGGCATGTCGATCGAGGAAGCCCACACGCACACGAAGATCGATCCGTGGTTTCTAGCCCAGATCAAAGAGATCGTCGACCTCGAGCTGGCCGTCGAGAAGCGCACGCTTGAATCGCTGTACGCGGATGAGCTTCGCGAGTTGAAGCGCAAGGGCTTTTCGGACCGCCGTCTCGCCTATTTGTTGAAGACGACGGAAGCGGAGGTTCGTGTGCGGCGGCACGCCATGGGTCTGCGGCCGGTGTTCAAGCGCGTCGACACGTGCGCCGCCGAATTCGCGACCAAGACGGCGTACATGTATTCGACGTACGAAGACGAGTGCGAAGCGGCGCCAACCGACCGCAAAAAAGTGATCGTGCTGGGCGGAGGACCGAACCGGATCGGACAGGGCATCGAGTTCGACTATTGCTGCGTCCATGCGGCGATGGCGCTCCGCGAAGACGGCTTCGAGACGATCATGATCAATTGCAATCCGGAGACCGTCTCGACCGACTACGACACATCGGATCGCTTGTACTTCGAGCCGCTGACACTCGAGGATGTGCTCGAGATCGTGCATGTCGAAAAGCCGTGGGGCGTCATCGTGCAATTCGGCGGGCAGACTCCATTGAAGCTCGCGCGCGATCTCGAGAAGTACGGCGTGCCGATCATCGGCACGACGCCGGACATGATCGACATGGCGGAGGACCGCGAGCGCTTTCAGCAAATGCTCCATCGATTGGCCCTGCTGCAACCGCCCAATCGCACGGCGCGCACCGAAGCGGCGGCCATCAAGGCGGCCGAGGAGATCGGTTATCCGCTGGTCGTGCGGCCATCGTACGTATTGGGCGGTCGCGCGATGGAAATCGTCCACGAGCCGCGCGATCTCGAGCGGTACATGAACGAAGCGGTCAAGGTGTCGAACGACTCGCCGGTACTGCTCGATCGGTTCCTGAACGATGCGATCGAGGTTGATGTAGACGCCGTGTGCGACGGCAAGGACGTCGTGATCGGCGGCATCATGGAGCACATCGAGCAGGCCGGCGTGCATTCCGGCGATTCGGCGTGCTCGCTGCCGCCGTTTTCGCTGTCCAAATCGCTGCAGGATGAATTACGTCGTCAAACGGTCGCGATGGCCGATGCGTTGAAAGTCGTCGGGCTGATGAACGTGCAATTCGCGATTCAATTCGACGACGGCAAAGCGAGCGTGTATGTGCTCGAAGTAAATCCGCGCGCATCACGAACGGTGCCGTACGTTTCGAAAGCGACCGGCCGTCCGCTCGCGAAGGTCGCGGCGCGTTGCATGGCCGGACAATCGCTCAAAGCGCAAGGCATCAACGGCGAAATCGTGCCGCCGTATTTCTCGGTGAAGGAAGCGGTTTTCCCCTTTATCAAGTTTCCCGGGGTGGACACGATCCTCGGACCCGAGATGAAGTCGACCGGCGAAGTGATGGGCGTGGGCGAGACGTTCGGCGAAGCCTTCATCAAGAGCCAGCTTGCCGCCGGCGTCAGATTGCCCGACAGCGGACGCGTGTTCGTCAGCGTCAAAAACGCCGACAAAGAGCGCGCGATCGATATTGCGCGCTCGCTCGTCGCGCTTGGCTATCAGATCGTCGCGACGAAGGGAACGGCCGCCGCGCTTGCAGCCGCCGGCGTGCCTGTGACGGCGGTCAATAAGGTTGCCGAAGGCCGGCCGCATATCGTCGACATGATGAAGAACGACGAGATCGCGTTCGTCGTCAATACCGTCGAGGAAAAACGTTCGGCGATCCAGGACAGCTATGTGATTCGCCGTGCCGCGTTGAATGATCAGATTCCGACGTATACGACGCTCGCCGGCGCGCGCGCGGCCGCGGTCGGGCTCTCCGGCGTGCGGGGCCTCGTCCCTTATGCGATCCAAGCCTTGCATCATCGCCTGCAGTAGAGATGACGACCCCCACGCTCACAATGTTCGCGGAGGGCTGCCTTTGCTCAGGCAGCCCGTGTCGCGGGCGCGGAGCAGCGCTCCGCGAATTCCCCGCGCCACCCCCCAAAGGGGGCGCAAGCCTCCCTTGGGGCGGCCCGGCGGGAGGCTAGGCAATGGCAAAAGTTCCGATGACGGTCGAAGGCGCAGAGCGCCTCAAATCCGAGTTGCAGCGTTTGAAGACGGTCGAGCGTCCCGCAGTGAGTCGCTCGCTCATGGAAGCGCGCTCGCATGGCGATATCTCCGAGAACGCCGACTACGACGCGGCCAAGGAGCGGCAGGGGTTCGTCGAGGCGCGCATTCGCGACATCGAGAACAAGCTCGCGCATGCGCACGTGATCGATCCGCACGGCATTCAGGGAGAAGGACGCGTCGTGTTCGGCGCGACCGTCGATATCGAGGACAGCGACAGCGGCGATCGTGCGAGCTACCAGATCGTCGGCGACGACGAGGCCGACATCAAGCAAGGGAAGATCTCGGTCAGCTCGCCGATCGCGCGCGCGTTGATCGGGAAATCGGAAGGCGATAGCGCCGAAGTCGATGCGCCGGGCGGCAGGCGTTTCTACGAGATTCTTGGCGTTCGCTACGCGTAACGTTCCGGTTCAATGCGCGCGTCGTCGCCGTCGCGACTGATCGCCGATGCGATCATCCGGGGCTACGATGACGTCCGCACGACGACGCCGGGACGGCGCGCGCGGCGCGCCGGAAGGCGGTGCGAGCCGGGACCGCGGCGATTTATCGTCGCGTCGCTCGCTCGACACGGCCGGACGGCGGCGTTTGCCCGGATCGTGTACCGGCGAAACTTTGGAAGCAGCGCTCTCCGACTTCAGATCGGGGTTGCGCCGCCAGACGATCAGCAACTTGCCGAGATGCTGCACCGGTGCGCAGTCGAGCACGCGACAAATTCGCTCGAGAAACGCATCGCGATCGGCGCGCACGTCGCTCCATACGCGGATCTTGATCAGCTCATGCGCTTTGAGCGCGACATCGATTTCATGGAGGACGGCGTCCGTCAAGCCATGGGCTCCAATCGCGACGACGGGATGAAGATGATGGGCCTTGGCGCGAAGCGCGCGACGTTCCGCCGCAGGAATCGTTTGCATCGACCAGAGTGTAACCTCATCCCATGACGAGTCCGCTCAATCCGGAGCGCAAGAAACACCGGTTCGGCAAGGCGTGGATGCACGACCACGTGAGCGACCATTACGTACGCGAGGCGCAGCGGCTCGGCTACCGCTCGCGCTCCGCGTTCAAGCTGAGCGAGCTGGCCGAAAAGGACAAGCTCTTTCGTCGTGGAATGACCGTCGTCGACTTGGGGGCGGCACCCGGAAGCTGGTGCCAGCTGCTGAGAGAAAAAGTCGGTCCGCAGGCAAAGATCGTCGCCGTCGACATTCTTCCGATGGAGCCGCTGCCGGGCGTCACCCTCGTTCAGGCGGATTTTTCGACCGACGCGGGTTTACGCGCCGTGGAGGCCGCCCTAGGCGGCGCCCGCGCCGACCTTGTGCTGTCCGACATGGCCCCCAATCTGTCCGGTATCGAAAGCGCCGATCAGGCGCGAAGCATCCATTTAGCCGAGTTGGCACTTGAATTTGCCTCCAGCGCCCTGCAACCCAATGGAGACTTTGTCGTCAAAGTGTTCCAGGGAACGGGTCTCGCCGATTTCCAGCGCGCTGCGGCGCAGCTTTTCACGAAGACCTATATTCGCAAGCCGAAGGCGTCGCGCGATCGCAGCCGCGAAGTCTTCGTTGTCGCCAAACAACGACGCGACGTGCCGGGGCCGTAGCCGATCGACGGCGAATCGTTGGCGGTGCCGTTTTGGCATGGAAACTGCCTCGACAGGATGAAAACCGCATGGTCCTGCCGGCGGCGAGAGGCTAGAATCCAATTCTTTCCGATTCGCGTTCAGGATCGGTGTTTATCGTCCCGGCGCGGGCGGCCGTTTGGACTGTAGCGCCCGAAGGAGCAACGCTTGAACAATTTGATGAAAACCGTCGGCATCTGGCTTGTCATCGGTCTCGTCGTGCTGACGGTCGTCAAGCAATTCGACTCGCGCCAGACGACGAAGGACGCCGTTTCGTACTCCGAATTCATGGACTCGGCGAAGAGCGGCAAGGTGGAATCCGCGAGCGTCGAAGGCCGCACGATCAAATGGGTCTCGACCGACAAGAAGCGCTACATCACCTACAGCCCCGGCGACATCTGGATGGTCGGCGACCTCGTCAAGTACGGCGTCAAGGTCGAGGCCAAGCCGGAGGAAGAGCAGAGCTTCCTTGCGCAGATCTTCATCTCGTGGTTTCCGATGCTGCTCCTGATCGGCGTGTGGATCTTTTTCATGCGCCAGATGCAGGGCGGGGGCCGGGGCGGCGCGTTCAGCTTCGGCAAGAGCAAGGCGCGGATGCTCGACGAATCGAACAATACCGTGACGTTCGCGGACGTGGCCGGTTGCGATGAGGCGAAGGAAGAAGTCGCGGAGCTGGTCGAGTTCCTGCGCGATCCATCGAAGTTCCAGAAGCTCGGCGGCCGCATCCCGCGCGGCGTGCTGATGGTCGGCTCGCCGGGGACGGGTAAAACGTTGCTCGCCAAGGCGATCGCCGGCGAAGCGAAAGTTCCTTTCTTCTCGATCTCGGGTTCCGACTTCGTCGAAATGTTCGTCGGCGTCGGCGCGGCTCGCGTGCGCGACATGTTCGAGCAGGCGAAGAAGAATGCGCCCTGCATCGTGTTTATCGATGAAATCGACGCCGTCGGCCGCCAGCGTGGCGCCGGTCTGGGTGGCGGCAACGACGAACGCGAGCAAACGCTCAATCAATTGTTGGTCGAGATGGACGGCTTCGAAGGAAGCGCGGGCGTGATCGTCATCGCGGCGACCAACCGCCCGGACGTGCTCGATCCCGCATTGTTGCGCCCGGGTCGCTTCGACCGTCAGGTCGTCGTTCCGTTGCCCGACATCCGCGGCCGCGAGCAGATCCTGCTCGTCCACATGCGCAAGGTGCCGATGGCGCCTGACGTGAAAGCCGATATCATCGCGCGCGGCACGCCCGGATTCTCCGGCGCCGATCTCGCGAATCTCGTCAATGAAGCGGCGCTGTTCGCGGCGCGCACCAGCAAGCGCCTGGTCGACATGATCGACTTCGAGCGCGCGAAGGACAAGATCATCATGGGCGCCGAGCGCCGCTCGATGATCATGCCCGAGGAGGAGCGCCGCAACACCGCGTATCACGAATCCGGTCACGCGGTCGTCGCGATGCTGCTGCCGAAGACCGATCCGGTGCACAAGGTCACGATCATTCCGCGCGGGCGCGCCCTCGGCGTGACGATGCAGTTGCCGGAGCAGGATCGTTACAGCATGGATCGCACGCACATCCTGAACGTGATCGCCGTGCTGTTCGGCGGACGCATCGCCGAAGAGCTCTTCATGAACCAGATGACGACCGGCGCATCGAACGACTTCGAGCGCGCGACGGCGTTGGCACGCGACATGGTCACGCGTTACGGGATGTCCGATGCGCTCGGCCCGATGATCTATGGCGAGAATGAAGGCGAGATTTTCCTCGGTCGCTCGGTGACCACGCAAAAGAACGTCTCCGAAGCGACGATGCAAAAGGTCGATCAGGAGATCCGCAAGATCATCGACCAGCAGTACGCGGTCGCGCGCAAGATCATCGAAGAGAATCGCGACAAGGTCGAGGCGATGGCCAAGGCGCTGCTCGAGCTCGAGACGATCGACTCTGACCAGATTGCCGACATCATGGCCGGCAAGCCTCCCCGCCCACCCAAGCCGACATCGGCACCGGCGTCCGGCACACCCGGCACGACCATCGCACCGGAACCCGCGCCGACGACCACGCCGGCGTAACGCAGGGTCGGGGACGACTGATTGCAAAGTCGTCTCTGACCTCCCACCGGTTGCTCCGCTGCGGTCGGCATCTTCTCGATCTCTCGCACCCGCGCGTGATGGGCGTGGTGAATGTCACGCCTGATTCATTTTCCGACAGCGGCCGATTCCTCGATTTCGATCGCGCACTCGCGCATGCACGCATGCTGCTGGCGGACGGCGCCGACATCATCGACGTCGGCGGCGAGTCGACCCGGCCCGGCGCGTTGCCGACCGTCGAGGCCAACGAGATCGGACGCGTCGTACCGATCACCGAAGCGCTGGCGCGGGACGGCATCCTGGTCTCGGTCGATACGATGAAGCCGCGCGTCATGCGCGCCGCGATCGACGCGGGCGCATCGATGATCAATGATGTGCGCGCATTGCAGTCGCCCGGTGCGATCGACGTCGTCGCGAAATCCGACGTCGCGGTCTGCCTGATGCATATGCAGGGCGAGCCGCGGACCATGCAAAGCGCGCCGGTCTACGGCGATGTCGTGGCGGATGTGCGCGAATTCCTGCAAGCGCGCGTGGCGGCGTGCCGAGCCGCTGGCATCGGCGCTGATAGGATCGCCGTCGATCCCGGCTTCGGTTTCGGAAAAACCGTTGCGCACAATTTGCGGCTGGTACGGGAGCTCTCGTCGATCGTCTCGCTGGGAGTCCCGGTCGTCTTCGGGGCATCGCGCAAATCGAGCCTGGGCAAGCTCACCGGCCGTCCCGCGGACGAGCGGCTCGCGGCAAGCATTGCGGCAGCGCTCGCCGCGGTTGCGCATGGCGCATCGATCGTTCGCGTGCACGATGTACGCGAGACGGTCGACGCGCTCAAAGTTTGGCACGCGATCGAAGGCGGCGAGTGAAGCCGCTCCGATTGCGAACGGCCAAAGAGCCCGAAGCGCTGCTTAATGCGCATGTTGCTAGAATGCCGTCCAGCTTGGTGCAAGTGAACGCCGACCCTGACCATTTCTGAGCGATTTGCGATGCAGCGACACTATTTCGGCACCGACGGCATCCGCGGTCGGGTCGGCCAACCACCGATCACGCCCGAGCTGATTCTGAAGCTCGGCTGGGCGGCGGGTCGCACGCTTGCCGCCGCCGATGGATCGCGGCGCGGCGAGCGTCCGGGCGTGCTGATCGGCAAGGACACCCGCATCTCCGGCTATCTGCTCGAAGCAGCGCTGGAATCCGGATTTTCCGCCGCGGGTGTCGACGTCTATCTATGTGGACCCTTGCCGACGCCCGGCATCGCCTATTTGACGCGCGCGCTGCGACTGTCCGCCGGTGTCGTCGTGAGCGCGTCGCACAATCCATTCGACGATAACGGCATCAAATTCTTCTCGGCGGCTGGCGCGAAGCTGCCCGATGCGGTCGAGGCCGAAATCGAGCGCACGATGGAAAAACCGCTGGCGTGCGTTCCGTCCGCCGAGCTCGGCAAGGCACGTCGCATCGACGACGCCGCGGGTCGCTACATCGAGTTCTGCAAGAGCACGTTCCCGTCGGAGCTCGATTTGCGCGGATTGCGCCTCGTCGTCGATTGTGCGCACGGCGCCGCCTATCACATTGCGCCGCCGGTGTTCCATGAGCTCGGTGCCGACGTGATTGCGATCGGCGACGAGCCAAATGGCATCAACATCAATGCCGATTACGGCGCAGCGAAGCCGCAGCGTCTGGTCGAGGAAGTACAGCGAAGCAACGCGGATTTCGGGATAGCGCTCGACGGCGATGGCGATCGATTGGTGATGGTCGATCGCGCCGGCGTCATTTACGACGGCGACCAGCTTCTCTACGTTATTGCGCGCGATTATCAGCGGCGCGGCGTGCTATCGGGCGGGGTCGTTGGCACGCTGATGAGCAACCTGGGTTTCGAGCAGGCGCTGTCGCAGGCCGGCATCCGCCTCGATCGGGCCAAGGTCGGCGACCGCTATGTGCTCGAGCAACTGCAGAGCAAGCGCTGGCACCTCGGCGGCGAGAATTCGGGGCACATCATTTGTCTGGACAAGCACACGACCGGCGATGCGGTCGTCGCCGCGTTGGCGGTCCTCCGTGCGGTGATCGAGCAGCGCACGACGCTCGCGCAAGCCGCGGCCCCGGTCGTTTTATTTCCGCAACGGCTGATCAATGTCCCGGTGATGCGGGATTGGGATTGGAAAAGCAACACCGCGGTTCGCGCTGCCGAAACGGAGGCGCTCTCGTCACTCGGCGCTGCGGGTCGCGTCCTGTTGCGGCCCTCGGGGACGGAGCCCGTGCTGCGCGTGATGGTGGAGGCGCGCGACAAAGCGCTCGCGGATCGCTGCGCCGAATCGCTGGCGCATGCCATCGCCACGGCGGTCGGGCAGCCGCTTTAATTCACGCCGCAAACCAGGTTCGCGGCGGAAGCGAAGCGAGCGGCGGAACGCTCGCTGCGGCCGGAGCGGTGTGCGCGGCGTTCATCACCATCGCGAGCAGTGTGTAATAACCGTTCAGCCCGATCAGATCGACGACGCCCTGCTCGCCGAAGCGCACGAGTGTCCGCTCGAAGGTCGAATCGCTCACGTCCTGGTTGACGTTCAACTCGAAACAGAACTCGTAGACGATCGTCTCGTCGTCGGACAAGATCTCCGGCCTTCGTGCGGCGGCAATCGCGCCGATCGTCTCTGCGGCAATCCCGACCTTGGCGGCGATCGGCGCATGGATCGACCATTCGACCCGTTGCGACCAGTAGCGCGCGATCAGCAGGATCACGAGCTCCGACAGGCGCGTGCCGATTGCGCTCCGATAGCGCAGGTACTCGCCCATTCGTTGTGCGTGCTGCAAGAGCTCCGGACTTCGCAACAGCGGCACGAAGGGTCCGATGACGCCGCCGCGCGGACCGGCGGCCAGTTCCTCCGCGGCGCGACGCTGGACCTCGGTCAGCGCGTCCGCTTCAAGGGGCGGCAGTCGATCGCGCTTTTGATGAGACATTCTTATTCGTAAGCTGAAGGGTCGGGCGAATCGGTCGGCTTGTCGAACGCCCTCTTGAGCGCCGGGCTCAGCGGAAAATTGAGCATGACGTTCTTCAGCGGAATCGGCTTCGCGTACCACTGGTCGTAGACCTTCAGAATTTCGCCGCTTTTCATCAGGCCGACGAGCGCGCGATCGACCACCTGCTTGAACGCGGCGTCGCCGCGCGGCAGCATCAGCGCGTACGGATCGATGCTATAGGCCTCGGTGCCGATCGACCATTCGGCCGGATTGCGCGAACTCGCGGCGAGGAATTTGGTCGAGACGATGAACGTCGTGTCGCTGGATCCGACCTGGGCCTGGCGCTCGACATTGTTCACCGTCGACCCGCATTCGATATCGACCGTTCCATTCGCGACGAGTGGAACGCGTGTCGCCGACGTCACCGGATTGAACTTGACCTTCACCGCAGGCAGCTTGAGGTCGTTCTTCACGGCGTCGGCCACGCGCAAGCACAAATCGATCGAGTAGCCGACCGGCTGCTGCTTGTCGTCGAGGTAGGAGAACGGCACGAGGCGTCGCGATAACCCAGCGTTATCTCGCCGCTGTCCTTGACTTTCTTCAGCACGCCCGTCAGCGCCTGTGCAGCGAGAATGGGCGCGACGACGACCGCCAGGATCGCCGACAGCGCCGCGATGAAACGAATGCGCTTGTGCATGAAATCCTCCTCGGTGATGGCCTGAATCAGGAACGGACGGTGGCAACGGCGCTATCGAGCGCTCGAGCCAATCGTTCGACGATTTCGTCGATATCGGAATTGCGAACGATGTACGGCGGCGCCAGCAAAATGTGATCGCCGCGAACGCCGTCGATCGTGCCGCCCATCGGGTAGCAGAGCAGCCCCTCGCGCATCGCGGCGGCTTTCACTTGCGCGTGGAGGCGCGCCTTCGGATCGAAGGGCTGCTTCGTCTTGCGGTCGGCGACGAGCTCGATTCCGGCGAACAGGCCGCGCCCGCGGATGTCGCCGACGTGCAGATGGCCTTCGAATTTCGTGTGCAGCGCGCGAAATAGATAGGTTCCGCGATCGCGCACCGCGTCCAGCAAACGATCGCGCTTGATGACTTGCTGCACGGCAAGCGCCGCAGCGGCTGCGACCGGATGCCCGATGTACGTGTGCCCGTGCTGGAACGCGCCGCTACCGTTCCGCAACGCCTCGACGATCCGTCGCTGCGCGAGCACCGCGCCGATGGGTTGGTAGCCGCCGCCGAGTCCCTTGGCGATCGCGACCAGATCCGGCCCGACGCCTTCCTGCTCGATTGCGTAGAGCGTTCCGGTGCGCCCCATCCCGCACATCACTTCGTCGGCAATCAGCAGAATCCCGTGGCGGTCCAGTAGATCGCGCACGCGCCTGAAGTAGTTTGGCATCGGCGGAACCGCACCGGCGGTCGCGCCGACCACGGGTTCGGCACAGAACGCGATCACCTTCTCGGGCCCGACTGCGTCGAGCGTCGCCTCGAGCTCGGCGATCAGGCGGTTCGTGTAATCGTTCTGCGATTCATCGTTCGCTCGCTCGCGATATTCGAAGCACGGCGATACGCGCGCGACGTCGATCAAAAGCGGCGCGAACTCGCGTCGCCGCCATTCGTTGCCGCCGACCGACAGCGCGCCGAGCGTATTGCCGTGGTAGCTCTGTCGCCGCGCGATGAAGATGCGTCGCTCGGGCTCGCCTATTTCCACGAAATATTGGCGCGCCAGTTTCAACGCGGCTTCCATCGCCTCGGACCCGCCGGACACCAGATAAACCTGATCGAGGCCGGCCGGCGCGTCGGCCGCCAGCGTGTCCGCCAACGCTTCGGCGACATCGGTCGTGAAAAAGCTCGTATGCGCGTATGGGATTCGCTCGATTTGCGCATGCATCGCCGCGAGAACATCCGGATGCGCGTGGCCGAGGCAGGACACGGCGGCCCCGCCGCTGGCGTCGAGATAGCGGCGGCCGTCTCGATCGACGATCGCAATGCCGCTCGCGGAGACTGCCGTCGGCGGCAAAGCGCGAAGATTGCGATGGATGAGATGACTCATCAATCGACTCTGCGTGAATCACTACGCCAATACGCGCGGGTCTCGGAGAGAAGCGCCTCGCGCGCGTCAAGCCGACGCAGCACGGCGCGGCCTCCGCGTGAGGCAAGCTCCGCCATCACGCGTTCGACCAGCGCATGCGCCCCGACCAGCGAATGGAAGAACGACGGCGAAGCGGCTTCGAAGAGCAGGCGCTCGGACGCAGCGCGCGCAAGCGGCGAAACCTCCGAATCGGTGAGCGCGACGACTGCAATCCCTTGAGTGACTGCGCGCTGTACGCCTTCGATCGTCTGCCGCGAGTAGGGCGACAGTCCGATGGCGACGATCACTGCACGACGGGGCAGTCCCGCGATCGACTCGATCAGCGTTCCGTAAGCGTCTACCAGCAGCACGCCGCCGCCGACGAGCATCGAGTGGAGATAGTGCGCATGCAACGCGACGCTGCGACAACTGCGGAAACCGAGAAATCCGGTCAGGGGTGACTTGAGGAGGCGCGTCGCAACGCGCGCGAAGCGCTCGGGCTCCTTCAGTGCGCCGAGCACCTCGACGTTCCGAGTCTGCAACTGCGCGAGACCCGAACCGGTTGCACGGGCACGGCCGGAGGGCGATTGCGTCCGTCGCGCGGACCGCAAAGTCGG
>DASXPO010000185.1:0-13569 GCA_036493535.1 Casimicrobiaceae bacterium | reverse complement strand
CACACCGGTATCCGCAGCGCTTTCGAATGTCCCGGCGTCAGCGACGCGAAAGCGGACCGTCGCCGGTCCGACCGTGACGGTAAACACGCGGCCCGCGTGCACGGCCAGTTTGTCGTGTGCCCATGTCTCGTCCTCGAGGATCCGGTTGGCGAGATCGCTTCCGATCGCGGTAGGACTCGGTGTCATTCGCGAAGCGCCTATTGCAAGGTCAACGGCTCTTCGCTTTGCTGAATGCCGGCAAGAAGCCAACCCGACGAGCCGTCGACGGGCTTGGTCAAGTTCCAGAGCTCGACAAACGGCTGCGGTTGCGCGGCGCCGTCCTCGCGCACGATTCCGTTGAATTTCACGCTCGCCACGTGTCGGGAACCCTCCGTGACCACTTCGAGAATCTCCGCGTTGAGCGCGACGACTTCGGTCGGGACATGCTCGCCGCGCTCATCGAGCTCGCGCGACACTTCGGCGAAGAACGCCGGCGTCATGACGTCGGCGAGCTTTGTGCGATCGCCGGCGTCGTATGCCGCCTGCAAGCGGCGAAATTGCAGTTTGGCCTGTTGGAGAAACGGCTCCGGCTCGAAGCCCGCCGGCAACGCCGGCCCTCCCCAAGCGGGAATCTCCCGCGCGAGCGTAGGTTCCACTCTGGAAGCACGCGGCTGCGACGGAAATGGCGCGAACACGCCGGTGTTGACGGCGGCGGCGGCGGGACGCGACGCCAACCCTTGCGCCATGAGGCGGCGAATCAGCCATATCGCCCCGACCGCCAAGATCGCGATCAGCAGGAAGCTGCCGAAGGCTTCCGAGAGTCCAAGATGCGACATCAATGCGGCGAGCCCCAAACCCGCGGCAATGCCGGCGATAGGACCGAGCCAGCGCGACATCCCCGATCGCGCTGGTGCAGCGGATGCCGCAGCGGGTGTCGGAGAGGCGGAGCGGGGCGCTGCTGCGTTCGGTTGCGCGGGCATGACCGGGTCCGACGCGGCGCCGGGACGGGTCGGGGCGCTGGGAGCCGGTTGCGCCGGGGCCGAATATTGACGCTGCATGCCGAAGCTGCGCCCGGATCCGAGGCGCTTCGCATCGGCGACGCCGACGAGCACGAGCGTCGCTGCGGTTACGATGGCTGTCGCAAGCACGAACGGTGATTTCATGGTGTCTCTCTAGTAAACGTGTCCGATATGTAGGGCCACGACGCCGGAGGTCAAGTTATGGAAATCGACGTTATCGAACCCCGCTTCGGTCATCGATGCCTTCAACGCCCGCTGATCGGGATGAACGCGGATCGACTCCGCGAGATAACGGTAGCTCGCCTCGTCGTTGGCGATGCGTTTGCCGAGCCACGGCAGCACGTTGAAGCTGTACCAATCATACGCCGGCGCAAAAGGGGCGTAGACGCGTGAGAATTCGAGGACCAGCGCGACGCCGCCCGGTCGCAGCACCCGCCGCATTTCGGCGAGCGCCGCTTCCTTGCGGGTCACGTTGCGAAGCCCGAACGCAATCGCCACGCAGTCGAACGTGCCCGACGCGAACGGGAGCGCCTCGGCGTTGCATTGAACGGTCGGCAGCGCCACACCGACGTTCATGAGCTTGTCCCGGCCCGCGGCCAGCATCGCGCCGTTGATGTCGGTGTGGACGACGGTACCCGTGTTCCCCACCCGCGCCGTAAAAAGGCGCGCGAGGTCGCCCGTGCCACCGGCAAGATCGAGCACCCGCGATCCGCCGCGAACACGCGACCGCTCGACGGCGAAACGCTTCCAGATCCGATGCAGACCCATCGACATCAGATCGTTCATCAGGTCGTACTTGCCGGCGACGGAGTCGAACACGCCGCGAACGCGGCGCGTCTTTTCGGCGGGGGTCACCTGTTCGTATCCGAAATGCGTCGGTTCGGTCATCGCGACTCGAAGTTCATGTGCGATCGCGGCTCGCGCCCGCTTCGTCCAGACGTTCGATGTAACGCTGCCAGAGCTCGTCCTGGCGCAGTCCCAGATCGTAAAGGTAGTCCCAGGAGTAGATGCCGGACTCGTGGCCGTCGGAAAACGTCGGACGAAGCGCGTAGTGTCCGACGGACTCGACGTCGGTGATCGTCACGTCGCGCTTGCCGATCTGCAGCGTCTCCTGGCCGGGTCCGTGCCCGCGAACTTCCGCGGAAGGCGAATAGACGCGGAGGAGCTCGTAGGGGAGACGAAACGCGTGTCCGTCGGCGAATGCGATTTCGAGTACGCGCGACGCCTGGTGCAGCTTGATTTCGGTGGGCTGCGGTGTGGTGGCGTCAAGACCGGCCATGGGTCGGTTGCGAAAAAAATCCAAGCCAGTTGTTAGCCTAGCACAGGCGCGTCGCAACGCGGACAATTGCGCCGATCTCTGCGGGCGCCTGAATCGAAATCCGGTGGTGGGTGGTGGGTGACTCTTTGGCGGTTGGGTTCACAGAGATGTGAACTCGATTTCAAAAAGGGTGGCTCACATGGGGCCGATGGCAAAATCGGCGGCAACGTCTATTGGGTAGGCCTGGCGACCCGAAAATGACGTCGCCTCACTCAGGCGGACGCGGCTAACGCGATGGGAACCGTGATGCGCTAAAGCGTGTTCTGCGTGGTCGCGTCGGGCACGATATCCAGGTTCCCGATGCCCGAGAACACGTTACGGTTTTTCGCTTCCTTGCCGTGCAGCTTGATTTCGAGCCGGAGGTCGTTCAGCGAATCGGCGTTGCGAAGCGCGTCTTCGTAGCTGATCAAATTCGCTTCGAAAAGATCGAACAGCGATTGGTCGAATGTCTGCATGCCGAGTTCGCGCGATTTTTTCATGATCTCCTTGATGCCGGAGACGTCGCCTTTGAAGATCAAGTCGGAAATGAGCGGCGAGTTCAACATCACTTCGACCGCCGGCACGCGGCCGCGGCCGTCACGGCGCGGAATCAGCCGCTGCGCGACGAATGCGCGTACGTTGAGCGAAAGGTCCATCAGCAGCTGCGCGCGCCGCTCCTCGGGGAAGAAGTTGATGATGCGGTCGAGCGCCTGATTCGTGCTGTTCGCGTGGAGCGTGGCCAGGCACAAATGCCCCGTCTCCGCGAATGAGATCGAGTAGTCCATCGTCTCGCGGTCGCGGACTTCGCCGATCAGGATCACGTCGGGCGCTGCGCGCAGCGAATTCTTGAGCGCGATCGCCCAGTTGTCGGTATCGACGCCCACTTCGCGCTGCGTCACGATGCAATTGATGTGATCGTGCACGAACTCGATCGGATCTTCGATCGTGATGATGTGGCCGTAGCTGTTGGCGTTGCGGTAGCCCAGAAGCGACGCCATCGACGTCGACTTGCCGGCGCCGGTCGCGCCGATGAACATCATGATGCCGCGCTTCGACATGATGATGTCGCGAAGCACCGGCGGCAGGCCGAGCTCCTCGAATTTCGGGATGTCGGTGGTGATCGTCCGCAGCACCATGCCGATCCGCCCTTGCTGGACGAATGCGTTGACGCGGAAGCGGCCGATGCCCGGCGGGCTGATCGCGAAGTTGCACTCCTTCGTCGCCTCGAACTCCGATGCCTGCTTGTCGTTCATCACGCTGCGCACGAGCTCGATCGTATGCTGGGGGGTCAGTGCCGATTTCGATACCGGCGTGATCTTGCCGTCGACTTTGAGCGCGGGCGGGAAGCTGGCCGTGATGAAGAGGTCGGAGCCCTTCTGCTTGACGAGTAGCTCCAGCAGATCGTGGATGAACTTGGTTGCTCGTTCGCGTTCCATCGCTCGTCTTCTCCCGCGGTCGTTAGTTACGCGCCGCCGAACAGATCCTTGTTCACCGCGCGCTGCCGTGCTTCCGCGGGCATCACGAGGTTGCGCCGGACGAGCTCCACCAGACATTGGTCGAGCGTCTGCATGCCGACCGACTGGCTCGTCTGGATCGACGAATACATCTGCGCCACCTTGTTTTCGCGGATCAGGTTGCGGATCGCGGGCGTTCCGATCATGATCTCGTGCGCCGCCATCCGGCCCTGACCGTCCTTGGTCTTCAGCAGCGTCTGCGAAATCACCGCGACCAGCGACTCCGACAGCATCGAGCGAACCATGTCCTTTTCCGCTGCGGGAAATACGTCGATCACGCGGTCGATCGTTTTCGCCGCGGAGCTCGTGTGCAGCGTTGCGAACACGAGGTGACCCGTTTCGGCGGCGGTCAACGCAAGGCGGATCGTCTCCAGGTCGCGCATTTCGCCCACGAGGATGTAGTCGGGGTCTTCGCGCAGCGCCGCGCGAAGCGCGTTGGGAAACGACAGCGTATGCGGTCCGAGCTCACGCTGGTTGATCAGACACTTCTTCGACTCATGCAGGAATTCGATCGGGTCCTCAATCGTGAGGATGTGGCCGTACTCGTTCTCGTTCACATGATTGACCATCGCCGCAAGCGTCGTCGACTTGCCGGATCCCGTGGGGCCGGTGACGAGGATCAAGCCGCGCGGACGCTCGGTGAGCGGCGCAAACGCTTTCGGCGCACCCAGCTCTTCGAGCGAAAGAACCTTCGATGGAATCGTCCGGAACGCAGCCGCGGCGCCGCGTTGCTGATTGAATGCATTGACGCGAAAGCGCGCGAGATTCGGGACGGCGAAGCTGAAATCGCACTCCAGATTCTCTTCGTATTGCTTCCGCTGGTGGTCGCTCATGATGTCGTACACCATGGCGTGCACGTCCTCGTGCTCCATCGGCGGCAGATTGATCCGGCGAATGTCCCCGTGGACGCGAATGAGCGGCGGCAAACCCGCCGACAAGTGAAGGTCGGATGCCTTGTTCTTGACCGCGAAAGCCAGTAGCTCAGTGATGTCCATCTATAATTCCATGGAATTCGGTGCTAACCGGCCGCACCGCAGCAGCTCAGCAGGTAGAGCGGGGAAGTGCAACGCAATTCGCGTGCCAGAATCGAGTGCCGGAAATCGCCGTGGATTATGAGCCAGTACGAGAAGGCGTGGCAAGCCGCGAGCGCGCGGATCACCAGCGCGGTGCAGGTCGCGGGGCGCGAGCGCAACAGCGTCCGAGTGTTGGCTGTGTCGAAGACGTTCGCCCCGACGGCCGTCCGCTCGATCTACGCATTGGGCCTGTGCGCGTTCGGCGAAAACTATGTGCAGGAAGCGATCGAAAAGCAGCTCGCGCTCGCCGACTTGGACGGCATCGAATGGCATCTGATCGGCCCTGTGCAAAGCAACAAGGCTCGCCTCGCCGCCGAATCGTTCGACTGGGTCGAGACGATCGACCGTGTGAAGTTGGCCGAACGGCTCTCTTCGGCGCGGCCGTCCGAGAAAGGACCGTTGAACGTCCTGGTCCAGGTGAATGTCAGCGGCGAATCGACCAAGAGCGGCGTTGCGCCCGACGCCGCGGTGGCGCTGGCCCGGGACGTGCAACGGCTGCCCCGGCTGACGTTGCGCGGCATCATGGGCATTCCGGAACCGACAGAAGACGTCGCCCGGCAGCGCGCGCAGTTTCGTGTCTTGCGCCGGTGCTTCGATGCCTGCCGCGGCGCTGGCCTCGGCGTGGATACGCTGTCGATGGGCATGTCGGCCGATTTCGAGGCGGCGATCGCCGAGGGCGCGACCGAAGTTCGACTGGGCACCGCTTTGTTTGGCGCGCGCGGGAAAGCGAAGGCGTGACGGCGTGAGAGGGAATGCGCATACGACGGTGTTCATCGGCGGCGGCAACATGGCCGCTGCGCTTATCGGCGGACGCATCGCCGCCGGTGCGAACGCAAACGAATTCCGTGTCGTCGAACCTTCGCCGTCGCAGCGCGATGCGCTGGCCGCGCGCTTTGCCGGCATTCGTGTTTTTTTCGAGACGACTGCCGAAGCGATCGCCGATGCGGACCTCGCCGTGCTCGCGGTCAAGCCGCAACAGATGGCCGTCGCCGCAAAAGCGCTCGCGCCGCATGTTCGCAGCGTCAATGTCGTCCTGACGATCGCCGCGGGCATTCGCACGGCGGACTTATCGCGTTGGCTCGGCGGCTATCGTCGCATCGTGCGCGCGATGCCCAACACGCCGGCGTTGATTGGCGCGGGGATCAGCGGCGTTTACGCGGCGCCCGATGTCGGCACCGACGCGCGCGAAGCGACCGCTACGATTCTTCGCGCCGCGGGCGAGGTCCTCTGGTTCGATGACGAAGCCGCTCTCGACGGCGTGACCGGCGTTTCCGGCAGCGGGCCCGCGTACGTGTTTTATTTTCTGGAGTCGCTCGAGGACGCGGCGCGCGCGCTGGGATTCTCGGCGGACGATGCACGCAAGCTCGCGTATGCCACATTCTCAGGCGCGATCGCGCTGGCGCAAATGAGTGACGCCGATCCCGCGGCGCTTCGTGCGCAAGTCACGTCGATAGGCGGCACGACCGAGCGTGCGTTGGCGACGCTCGACGCGCAGCGTGTCAAGGCGAGCATCGTCGCGGCCGTGAAAGACGCGATGTTGCGTGCGCGCGAGATCGGAGACGAATTCGGAAAGGATCCATGACGATGCTCGAGCCCGCATTAAAACTCATCATCGATGTCGTCTTCGGGCTTTTCACCTATACACTGCTGCTGCGTTTTGTCATGCAGGTTTTGCGCGCGCCGTTTCGCAATCCAGCCGGCCAGGCGGTGATCGCGCTGACCGATTGGATCGTCAAGCCACTGCGCAAGGTTTTGCCTGGATTCAAGGGCATCGACTGGGCATCGCTGCTCGCCACGTATCTGTTTCAGGTCTTGTGGCTGCTCGCCTATCACTTCGCATTCGGCAGCGGGTTTTCGATCGCGGGAGGCGGCTTGCTGTTCCTGTTCGCTGCTGCTGTGATCGCACTCGTCCGAGCCGCGCTGTGGTTGTTGATCGTCGTCGTGCTGATCCAGGCGATTCTTTCATGGTTTGCGCCGGACGGTCCGCTCGCCGGACTGCTGAACGCGCTGTCGTTTCCATTTTTGCGACCCGTGCGCCGGGTCGTTCCGCCGATCGGCGGCACGCTCGATCTTTCGCCGCTCATCGTCATCGTTCTCGCGCAGCTCGCCTTGATGTTGCCCGTCACCTGGCTCGAATCGACGCTGACCCGCGCGTTCATCTGATGTCAAAAAACGCCGGTGCACTAGGCCAGCGCGTTGGCGAGGCGCACGTAATCCGTCACGTTCAACGTTTCACCCCGCGCGGCAGGATCGATCCCGACGGCACGTAACGCCGCCTCGCCGCAAATCGACGCGAGCGCATTGCGGAGCGTCTTGCGTCGTTGTCCGAATGCCGCGGCGACGAGGCGGGCGAAGAGCGCTTCATCGGCGATTGCGGGCTTCGCGTCTCCGAGTGGGACGAGACGCACGAATGCCGAATCGACTTTCGGCGCCGGCCGAAACGCTCCCGGCGGAATGACGAAAAGCCGGGTTACTTGAAAGGTCGCGTGCAGCGTAACCGTCAGACGGCCATATTCAGGCGTCGCAGGTTCGGCGGTCATCCGCGCGACGACTTCTTTTTGCAGCATGACATGCACGTCGCGCACACGACCGGCGAATTTCGCCACGTGAAACAATAATGGCGAGCTGATGTTGTACGGCAAATTACCGACGACACGCAGAGCCTCGCCGAGCCGCGCGAAATCGAACGCCAATGCGTCGGCTTCGTGCAGCGTCAGTTCGGAAGGCGAAAAATTCTCGCGCAATCGCGCGGCGAGATCGCGGTCGATTTCGATGGCTGCTATGTGTTGGGCTCGAGTGATCAAATCCGCCGTGAGCGCCGCCAATCCCGGACCGATCTCGACGACGTTATCGCCGGGCCGAGGATCAATCGAATCTAGAATTCGAGCGACGTAACGCGGATCGACGAGAAAGTTCTGACCGAAACGGCGCCGGGGAAAATGCCGGCGTCGTTCGATTTCGGTTTGTGCCACTACGGGAGGATCTTCACGCGCGACATGGGGGCATTATCCCCCGCGCGTCGACCCGCCCGTCGCGATTAGAAAACGGGCTCTGAGCGATAGATCACCGTCGGCTCGTGATATACGAGGCTCGGTTCGCGATAGACAACGGTCGGCGATGTCGTCACGACGGCCGGAGCTGTCGTCACTACCGCGGGCGCTGTCCTATAGGCAAGTCCCGTATCGTAATGGTAGTAGCCTGGGCCCATGTCGAGCGTGGTCGCACAACCGCCGAGCAACAGCGCACCGAACATTCCTGCTGCGAGAACCGCTTTGATAGAAACCTGTTTCATAAGAAAGCCTCCTTCACGTTTGCACCAGGTATGGCAAGAGGCGGCAAGGGGAGGTTCCGGCGCGAGCGGCACCCCGGTCTGACTTATCTGTCGGCGGATTGCCTACAGGAAGGTGGGCGCCGAAGCTGGAGCGCTGCGTGGGGCCAGCTCGATCGCGAGATCGGCGGCCGCGAAGAGGCTTCCCGGATCGGCCGCGCGCGCAAGCGCCGGATTGCGCGCCAGATCGAGCGCCGTGCCGTGATCGACGGAGGTTCGGACGAACGGCAATCCGAGCGTGACGTTGATTCCATGTCCGAAGCTCGATGCCTTGAGCACCGGAAGTCCCTGGTCGTGATACATCGCAACGATGGCATCGTAGCGGCCCGCAATATTCGGCACGAAGACCGTATCGGCAGGAATGGGGCCATCGACATGGATGCCTTGCGCGCGCAGTTCCGCGATCGCCGGCGCAATGATCTCGATCTCCTCGCGCCCCAGATGTCCGCTTTCGCCGGCGTGCGGGTTCAGGCCGCAAACCGCTATCCGCGGCGCTTTCAATCCGAACTTGTCGCGAAGCTCGCGCGCGACGACTGCGAGCGTCGTCTGCAACGATTCGCGCGTCAATGCGCGCGCTACGTCCTTGAGCGGAAGATGGGTTGTGGCGAGCGCGACGCGGAGCGGCGTTTCGGCCGCTCCTCCGACCAGCATCATCACCACATGCGGCGCGCGCGACCGCTCCGCCAGGAATTCGGTATGTCCGGAGAAGGCGACGCCGGCATCGACGATTGCGCTCTTTTGCACCGGCGCCGTCACCATCGCAGCAAACTCGCCTGCCATGCATCCGTCGCAAGCGCGCTCGAGCGTCGCGAGAACGCTGTGCGCGTTTCTGGGATCCGGGTGCCCCGGCAACGGTAGAACCGCGACCGGGCAATGCAGGATTTCGATCGCGCTTCGCGGCGCGAACGACACGGGGTCGTAATCGACGTAGGTCGGTGCAAGCCCGATTCGGTGCGCCCGTTCCGACAGAAGCTCGCGATCGCCGATAAAGACGAACCTCGCGTGGCGATGCGGGTCGGTTGGCCGCTGCGCGAGCATCGCCAGAATTTCCGGTCCGATACCGGCCGGTTCGCCGCACGTCACCGCGATGGACGGCAACGTTTTCATCGAACGACGTCGACGTCCGCGGCGTTGCCGAAGATCTCGACGTTGAGCGTCGACGAGGCGCGCACGACAAACGCTCCGTCGGCGTCCGCGTCGATCGCCGCTTGCGCAAAGCCCTCCAGCAGCGCCGCGGGCTTGCCGAAAATCCACAGCGTTTCGAGCGGCGCGTCGCCGTCGATTTCGCCGGTGTGCTGGACGCCGCGCCCGAGCGGCAGCAGACGTCCTTCGCGTCCGAACACGGGAAAATGATCGAGCTTCGCGCGGTAACGCAGGATCT
This sequence comes from Casimicrobiaceae bacterium, assembly GCA_036493535.1. Lineage (GTDB taxonomy): Bacteria > Pseudomonadota > Gammaproteobacteria > Burkholderiales > Casimicrobiaceae > VBCG01. The sequence continues at coordinate 3,978 of DASXPO010000185.1, read as the reverse complement.
GCCGTCCGGCGAAATGCCGGCGCGTGTTCAAGTCGAACCATCCGCCCGGTGGCAGCGCGATCTCCACCTCACCATCCGGCTGCACGATCGGCGCGATCAGCAACGCATCGCCGCACATGAATTGCGTGTCGAAATCTCGCACGAGCGCGTTCCCCGGGAAGGCGAGCGGCATCGCGCGCATCACCGGGAGTCCGGTGCACGTCGCCTGAAAGACGACGTGCTCGAGATACGGAATCAATCGGTAGCGAAACGCCAGCCATTTCCGCGCGATCCCCTCGATGTCGGCGCCAAACATCCATGGCTCGCGTTCGCCGATTCCGTGCATCCGGATGTGCGAGCTGAAGACGGCCGCCTGCAGCCAGCGGATGTAGAGCTCGGCCGATGGCGGCTCGGTGCCGTAGAAACCCCCGATGTCCGAGCTGTGAAACGGATTGCCGCTCATGCCCCACGACAGTCCGCCGCGAATCGACGCCGCGAGCCCTTCCCAATCGCTCTGCGGATCGCCGCCCCAGCCGATCGGATAGCGCTGGCTCCCCGACCACCCCGCGCGGCTCCAGATAATCGGCGGGGCGTCGCGCTCGTTCTGGAAGTCGCGCGTCGCGTCGAACACGCAGCGGTTATACAGCAGCGGATACGCGTTATGCAGCCGTCGGCCGCGATCGCCGTTGAACGCGACCGCGTCGTCGGGAACATGTTCGCCGAAGTCGCTCTTGATCACATCGACGCCGGCGTCGAACAACGCGCGATGCGCGTCGCGCCACCATGCATAGGCTTCAGGATTGGTGAAGTCGACGATGCCGCTGTCCGCAAGCGGCGTCAAGACCGGGCCGAACGGACCTGTTTCGGAGCTCGTATCCCAGGCGAAAACATACGGATCGCCCGCTTCGTCCGCAAGCAGAAAACGACGCGCCGCGAGCGGGTCGAACAACGGCGAATGGATCGACACGTACGGGTATTCCCACACGCAGACGCGAAGATTGTGTTCCTTGATTCGCGCAAGCGCCGCTCGAGGATCGGGAAAGCGCTCGTCGTCCCATGCGAAATCGAAGCGCGTTTCCACTTTCCACGCGGCGCGTCCATCGAGGGTGATCACATCGGCCGGAATCTTGCGCTCGCGCAGTCGAGCGGCGACCTCCTCGGCTTGTTCGGGCGTCTTGTAATAGGCACGCGATACCCAAAGCCCGAGACTCCAGCGCGGCACGGGGGGCGCGCGTCCCGTCAACGTCGTATAGCGGTCGATGATTCCAGCGGGTGAGTCGGCCGCCAACAGAAACAGGTCGAGCGCCTCGTCTTCGGCCAGCAACGCGTAGCTACGATGCGACCAATCCGGATGACCAATGCCGTGCGTCACCATACCCGGTGTGTGAACAAAAACGCCCCACGCGCCTTTGCCGAGGCCGTCGCTCCACGCGAACGGCGTGTTCTTGTACGACAGCCCCGTGTTGACGCCGAGCGCATCCTCGACTTGCGAATGGATCAATTGTCCGCGCTTGTCGAGCGGACCGAATTTTTCACCGAGCCCGTAGACATGTTCGCCGCTTCGCAACGCGAATGCAGCCGTCCACAAACCGCCTTGCCGCAACCGGCCGAACGACGGGAACCGTGCGACGCCGCGGAAATGCTGGTCGGTGATCGAGCCGAAGATCGGCTGGCCCTTCCAGAGTAGTCGAAAACGCAGCGGCGCGCGTTCCATCTCGAGCGTTGCGTCGCCCGCGCTGAAGCGCCAAGGCCCATCATTGCTCGGTGCGACTCGACATGCTTCCGCGCTTTGCTGAACGATTCCATAGTCGGGCAGCGTGCGCGGACCCATGCGCATTCGAAACACGCCGTCGCCGAAGCTCGACACTTCGAGGATATCGCCGGTCGACGTCGCGAACGATGCGCCGAACGCGGACGTCTCGATGCTCTGATGCGCCTCGATGCGAAGATAAGCCGAGGGATCGAGATGCATCGCGCGACGCTAAAACCGGCAGTGCGGCTCAGGCAGTCCCGGCACGTTGACGCGCATCGAGAAGATGCCGCCGGATTGCGGCAGCCGGGCGAGCTCATCGGGCTCGCGCATCTGTCGCGCGCTCGTCACGTACAGCGTCTTGAGATCCGCGCCGCCGAATGCGCACATCGTCGGACACATCGTGGGAATCGGATATTCGGCGACGAGCGCGCCCCTCGGCGAGATTTGCACGATCTTTCCGCCGCGGTAGAACGCGCTCCAATAATTGCCGTCGCTGTCGATCGCCGCACCGTCGGGGCGGTCCGTTTCTCCCATCCAGCGCGCGAAAATTCTAGCGTTGCCCGGCGTGCCGGTCGAGACATCGTAGTCATAAGCGCGAACGGTGCGCGTCGGCGTGTCGGCGTGGTACATCGTCTTTCCATCGGGGCTCCAGACCAAGCCATTGCTGATCATGATCTCGCCGAGCACTTCGATGAGCGCGCCATCGTCGTTCAGCCGATAGAGCGCGCCGGTGCTTGCGTCGCGCCGCTCGTTCATGCTGCCGGCAAAAAGCCGGCCTTGTGGATCGCACCGACCATCGTTGAAGCGATGTCGCGCCGGGTCGTAGGGCGCGTCGGCGACCTTGCGCTCGAGCACGCCGCGCGCCGATGCAGTCCAGATACCGCTTCTCAGCGCAATCATGAAACCGCCGGCGACGCGGAGCGCGAAGCAGCCGATCGATTCGGGCATCGTCATCACGATGCTTTGTCCCGTTGCGGGGTCAAAACGATTCAATGCGGGTGCATTGATATCGACCCAATAGAGCGCCTGCTCCGCGCCGGACCAAACCGGACACTCGCCGAGTTTCGCTCGTGCGTCCAGCACACAGGTGAAGGGACTTGCGTGAGGATCGGTCATGGCGATCGCGCGATCGAAGCGGCAATCCGCATCGTACAAGAATACGCGGCGCCGGGCGCCAGCACGCGAATGCCGGTGTGCTGCGCGCCCGCCGCCGCGCGATTGAATGCATCGGTCTCGTGGGTCACCGGCTCGATGGCGAGAAAATCGCGTCCCGCCGGTGCATAGACGACCAGGCAGGCGCACGCGGAATCGGCGTCGACCGTCACACTCGTGTCCGGCGCCGATCGCACCGTTGCACGGCCATCCCAGCCGACAAAAACGTTGTCGATCGTCGCGTCGCCCAGGGGAGCTGGATCTCGAAACGACCATGCCGACTGCGCCGCAATGCGTTCGACGGGCAATTCCGTCACATCGTTGCGCCAGACGGAGGTCGCGCCGAATTGAAGCGTCGTGGTCGGATCACGCGGAAAAAAGGGATGCCAGCCGAGTCCGTACGGGAACGCCGAGTCGCCGGCGTTTGCGATCGTCAGCGTCATCGTCAAGCATGCGTGCACTTCGTCACCGGCGAGGTCGAAGGTCTGCCGGGCGCAGAAGGACCAGGGCCACGCCGGCGCCGCGTCGTCGCTTGCAGTGTGCTCGAGGGCCAACGTTGCGCGCGTCGGCGTCGCCGCTTCGATGCGCCACGGCCGCTGCCAGCCGACACCGTGAATCGAATGCGGGCTGTCGCCGAAGTTGCGCGTCAACGGGAACGTTTGACCGTTGAACGAGAGTCGCGCGTCGCGGATCCGATTCGAATAGGGCACCAGCGGATAACAGCTGGCGAGACGCACGTTCGCGTCCGTGAGCGCTTCGTCCGGCGTCGCACGCAGTATCGGACGGTCTTTGACGGTGAAGGCCCCGATCGATCCGCCAAGCGAAGGCAGCAAGACGGCTCGCGCCGCACCCGACGCGAGCTGCAGGATCGAAACGCGGTCGGTCGTCAGGACTTTGCGGCGCTTTTGACTTTTGCGAGCCACTCCTGCGCGCGATTCACCATCATGCCGAGATCGGAATTGATGGCGATCCATGTGAATCCATAGTCGAGATACGTGCGCACCATCTCGGGGTTCGGGCCGACGGTGCCGATCGGCTTGCCCGCTTTGCGGGCCATCTCGACGCCCGCCTTGATCGTCGCTTGAACATCGGGA
>DASXPO010000184.1:0-44528 GCA_036493535.1 Casimicrobiaceae bacterium | reverse complement strand
CGCCGAATTGGTTTTGACCAACATCGTGCTCGTGAACGAGGACCTCACTTCGCTCTCGCCCTCGCACGGCACGTTCGATTACATCGTCGCGCATGGGATTTACTCGTGGGTACCGCAGCAAGTTCGCGATGCCTTGCTCGCGCTCGGTGGCCAGCGCCTCACGCCCGATGGCGTCATGTTCGTCAGCTACAACGCGCTCCCGGGGTGCCGCATTCGTCAAGTCGCATGGGACATCCTCCGTGCGCACGTCGCGCACATCACGGACCCGCATGTGCGGCTCGACGAAGCGCGCCGACTCGCGCGAATCCTCGGCGAGGGCGGTAAGGTCTGGCAAGAGGCGGATGAGGCCGTGCGCGCGGAATTCCGCGCGATTGCCGGACGTAGCGACAGCGTTCTGTATCACGATGATCTCGGCGTGCCGAACGATCCGATCTACTTTCGCGACTTCGTCGCGCACGCTGCGCGGTTCGGGCTCAAGTATCTCGCCGAAGCCGATCTGCATTCGATGAGCGCAGCGGGCATCTCGGCTGAGGCGCGCACCTACTTGTCGACGCTCGATCCGTTGACGCGCGAGCAGTACCTCGACTACGTGCGCTTGCGGCGTTTCCGGCAATCGTTGTTGCAGCGGAGCGACGCTCAGGGCGAATTAAAAGTTCATCCGAGGCGGCTCGAGCCAATGCATGTGGCAGCCGATCCATCGCTGAAGCGTGCCGCGGACGCCGGCAAGGTCGCCGATCTGGCGCGCGCTCTCGATCCGCCGGATGGCGGAAGTGTGCGCGGGCTTCTCGATTCCCTCGTCGCGGAGTCGCCCGGATCGATCCCGGTGACGGCGTTACGCGAAGCCATGCCCGATCTTTCGCGACCGCTCGAAACGGTCCTCACCGATGCATTCGTATCCGGCATCGTGAGCTTGCACCTGCATCCGCCGGCGCTGGCAACCAAGCCCGGTCCGAAGCCGACGGCAAGCCCGCTCGCACGGCTGCAAGCGCGCCAGGAGGCCGAAGTGACGAATCTCGCGCACATGCGCGCACGGCTACCTGATGCGCACACGCGCCGGCTGCTGACGCTTCTGGACGGTACGCGCGATCGCGCGGCGCTCGTCGACGCCGTCAACGGACCCGATTTCGGAAACGATCGCGAAAAAGCCGGCGCGTTCGTCGATTACGCGCTGGCTCAGTTCGCGCGGCTGGCGCTTCTCGCGTCGTGACCGGTTAGAGCGGTCTGCCGCTCCTCGAGCTCGACCAGATATTGGTGAATGAACGCGATTGCCATGCTGCCTTCGCCGACGCCCGACGCGACGCGCTTGATCGAGCCATGGCGAACGTCGCCGGCTGCGAAGATGCCGGGCACGCTGGTCTCGAGTAAATAAGGGTCGCGCGCGAGCGGCCACGTCCCTTGCCGGCGTTCGACGAGATCGACGACGTCGCGTCCGGTGCAGACGTAGCCGCGTTCATCGCGAATGACGGCGGGAGGGAGCCAAGCGGTGTCGGCATCGGCGCCGATGAACACGAAGAGCGCCTGCGTCTGGGCCCGGCTACGAACGCCGCTGCGCCGGTCCTCGAGGACGATTACGTCGAGATGATCGTCGCCTTCGAGCCCCACCACCCGGCTGTTCGCTTCGATCGTGACATTGGATTTTGTCGCGAGCTGTGCAATCAGGTAATGCGACATGCTCGTCGCAAGCGACGGAGCGCGAATCAGAATCGTCACCGTCCGCGCATAGTCGGCGAAGAACATCGCGGCTTGCCCGGCCGAATTGCCGCCGCCGATCAGGAAAATGTCGAGCCCGCGCGTCCCAGCGGCTTCGGTACGCGCCGCACCGTAGTAAATCCCCCGACCGACGAGCGCTTCGGCGCCGACGATCTCGAGCTTGCGCCAACTGACGCCATTCGCGATCACGATCGTCCGCGCGTCGATGCGATTGTCGCCATCGAGGATGAGCGCGCGCGTCGCATCGCGAGGATCGGCGGCCATGCCGACGACGTCGCGCGCGACGACGATTTCGGCGCCGAACCGCTTCGCCTGCTGCAGCGCGCGATTGCCGAGATCGTCGCCGGCAATGCCGGTCGGAAAGCCCAGATAATTTTCGATTCGTGACGACGTGCCGGCTTGTCCGCCGGGTGCGTGACGTTCGATGAGAATGGTGCGCAGCCCTTCGGACGCACCGTAGACCGCGGCCGCCAGCCCAGCGGGCCCGGCTCCGACGATCGCGACGTCGTAGCGTCCATCGGAAGGGCGCGTCTGCAGGCCGAGCCGCTCCGCGACCGTTCGAAACGATGGCGTCGTGAGTCGCGTGCCGTCGGGCAGCACGACAACCGGATACGCTTCGGAAGGGTCGGGCGCCGCGGCGAGACCCGCGCGCGCCTCCGGGTCTTGGATGTCGTGCCAGCGAAACGACACGCGGTTGCGCGCCAGAAAATCGCGAAGCGCGTGACACGCGAGGTCGAATCGATGGCCGATCAGCTTGACGGTTGCGATCGGCGTTTCAACGGCCATTTGCTGCAAATAGCCGACGCGCGTCGCCATCGTGCGCATGATCTGCGCATTGAGGCTCGAGCACGAGGCGATCAATTCATGAAAATCGCTGGGGTCGAGGCGCGCGACCCGCGTCGGCTCGTCGGCGCGCAGGCTCGCGAGCGCGGGCGACCCCAGCAGCAGCGGCACCTCGCCCATGTAATCGCCCGAGCGATAGGTGTTGATCACGCGCTCGATCCCGCCGACCAGCTTCGAAACGGTGATGCGTCCCGACAAAACGATGAAGAATGCCGGGACCTCTCCTTCCTGGATCAGCCAGTCGCCCCGGCGCAGATAGACGTCGGCCGCGCGCGACGCAAGCACGGCGAGCTCGTGCTCGGGCACGTCGGCTAATAGCGGCGTCGCTTGCAGTTGTTGCGCGGTGATCATCGCGCTCAGAACGACGTTTGCAAATCGATAACCGGCACGGTCATAGGAATCCCGACGAGCTATCCGGCATTTCATCGAAAAACGCTTCGTCGACGAAGCACCAGCCCCATGTCTCGCCCGGCTCGAACGACCGGACGATCGGATGACGCGTCTGCCGAAAATGCGCGCTCGCGTGCTTGTTCTTCGAATCGTCGCAACAGCCGACGTGGCCGCAGGTGAGACACAGCCGCAGATGGACCCAGCTATCGCCGCTGCGCAGGCATTCCTCGCAGCCGTTGGCGCCCGGCTTCACCGGACGAATCTGATCGAAATGCTCGCAAGTGTCCATTGCCGACTCTCGGAACTTGTGGATATTCTAGTGCTTCACGCGCGAAGCCAACGGGTCGGTGCAACGACGGTTGATCGAACGCGTATTTCTCGAGAGGAGAAGGCGATGTCCAATGCGTTGCCGCGCGAACTCGTCGTCATGATGAAGCCCGAGGTTCGCCTGCGTGCGCGTGCGACGCAGCTCGAGTCGCTCGCAGGCGCCGACGTGTCCCCTTTCGCGAAAGCAATCGACGCGGCCGGCGCCAAGCTTCGCCCGTTGCTCGATGCATCCGAGGACCGCCTCGAGAGAACGCACGCTGCGTTGGCCGCTGCAGGCGTTCACGCGCCGCAGCTCGAGCACTACTATCGGGCCCATGCCGCCGACGACACGCTGGATGCGCTGGCGGTCACGCTCGCCCGATCGCCGCTGGTGAGCGCCGCCTACGTGAAGCCGGCAGCCGCGCTCGCAGGACTGAACGATATGGCGGCCAAGACGGCCTCTGCACCGGCAACCACGCCCGATTTCAGTGCGCACCAGCTCTATCTCGACGCTGCGCCGGGCGGCGTCGACGCGCGCTTCGCGTGGACGATCCCAGGCGGTCGCGGCAGCGGCGTGCGCATCATCGATATCGAAACCGCTTGGAACTTCGCGCACGAAGATCTGCTGATCAATCAAGGCGGCATCATCGCGGGCACGCCGCTGACCGATGCCGATTCGATCAACCACGGAACGGCGGCGGTCGGCGTCGTCGGCGGCGATGGCACGGGCATCATCGGGATCTGCTCCGACGCCGACGTGAGCGCCATCGCATCGACGTTCGGCTTGTCGACGGCGGCGGCGATCCACAGCGCCGCTGATCGGTTGAGCGCCGGCGACATCATCCTGATCGAATTGCAGCGGCAGGGTCCGCGTTTCGCGGGGGTGCGCGGTTGGCTTCCGCTCGAATGGTGGCCCGATGACTTCGACGCGATTCTCTATGCGACGGCGAAGGGCGTGATCGTCGTCGAGCTCGCCGGAAATGGTTACGAAAATCTCGACGATGCTTTTTTCGATACACCTGTATCCGGATTCCCCGCGACCTGGACCAATCCGTTGCGCCGCGGCGCTCGTGATTCGGGCGCGATCCTCGTCGGCGCAGGGGCGCCCCCGTTGCTCACGCATGGCAACACCTGGGGAACGGATCGCTCACGCCAGGATTTCTCCAATTACGGATCCGCAATCGACGTGCAGGGTTGGGGCCGCGAAGTGACGACGACCGGCTATGGCGATCTCCAGGGTGGCGTCAATCAAAATGCCTGGTACACCGACGGCTTCGCCGGCACATCGAGCGCGTCCGCGATGGTCGCGGGCGTCTTGGGATGTCTGCAAGGCGTCGCGCGGGCGAACGGCAGTGTCTTGACGCCCTCGCAAGTGCGCACGCTGCTGCGCACCACCGGCTCGCCGCAACAAGACAACCTGCCGCAGTTTCCGGCGACAGAGCGCATCGGCAATCGGCCCGACCTGCGCCAATTGCTGGGTGGGCTGGGTATGGAAACCGACTTGCCGCAACCGCTTTACCGCTATTGGAACGCGCAGATTCCCGACCACTTTTATACGACCAACTGGAACGAGCTCGGCGCCGGCAATGCGGCGTGGAACTACCAGGGAATCGCGTGTCGCGTCCACGTCGGGGCGATTGCGGGCACGATCCCCCTTTATCGATATTGGAATTCGCAGCTCGGCGATCATTTCTTTACGACCGATTATTCCGAAATCGGCGCCGGCAAATACGGATGGGTTCTCGAGGGTGTCGCCGGTTACGTGCACGACCAGCCCATCGCCGGCGCCGTTCCGTTCTATCGGTACTGGAACTCCCAGGGCCGCGATCACTACTACACGACGAACTTCAACGAGCTCGGCAATGGGCAGGGCGGCTGGATCCTCGAGAAGATCCAGTGCTACGTGCATGTGTAGCTACTTCGATTGCTTGATCGAGAACGTCTGTCCGGCGATCGTCGCCGTCCCGGTGCGATTCTTCGGGTGCCCCGTATAGGGCGCGACGGCGTATGTCACCGTCCCGTTCCCGCTGCCGCTCGCGCCGCCGCTGATCGTGATCCACGTGGCGTTACTGGACGCCGTCCAGCCGCAGGCCCCGGGGGTCGTCACGGAGACGCTGCCGGCACCGCCGCTGCTCGGATACGCGGCGTTCGTCGGCGCAATGGCGTATGTGCATGCCGCGCTCGAAGCAATCTTGCTGACCGTGCCGCCGAGATTGACCACGTAGAGCTCGCCTTGCTCGTCCTCGCCGAAGGACGAGATGTTCAACGCCGTATCGAGCAGGACGTTCTGCGTCGAGCCGTTCCACGCAAAGATTTCGCCCGAGCAGTAATCACCGTAGACGTACGTTCCGCCCGGCAACGTCCCCTGCGATCCGCGGTAGACGTAGCCGCCGGTGATCGAGCAACGGCCGTTCGAATGGGTGTAATCGAAAATCGGAAAGATGTAATTCGCGGGCTTGCAAAGGGACGGATCGTTGTTCGTGCACGCGAAGCCTTCGTAGACGCGCCAGCCGTAATTGCCGCCGGAGACGATCGGCATGTCGACTTCCTCGCGCGCGCCTTGTCCGACGTCGCCGACCCACTGGACGCCGGTCACGCGATCGAAGCTGAAACGCCACGGATTGCGGAAGCCGAACGCGAAGATCTCATCGCGTCCCTGCGTCGCACCGAAAAAGGGATTGGTCGACGGGGACGAATAGACGCCGGGTGTGCTCACGTCGATCCGCAAGATTTTTCCGAGTAGCACATCGGTGTTCTGCGCGTTGTTCGGCGGATCGTTGGCGGAGCCGCCATCGCCGACGCCGATATAGAGATAATGGTCCGGACCGAACGCCAGCATGCCGCCGTTGTGGTTGGTGTTGACCGGATGGGGAATCGTCAGCAGCACGGTCTCGGTCGAATCGGCCACGTTCGGGTTGGTCGAGACGTGATACTCCGCAATCACCAGCGTGCCGTCGCCGGCGCGCGTGTAATAGACGAAAAATCGGCCGTTGACCGTGTATTGCGGATGGAAGGCGAGGCCGACCAAACCTTGCTCGCCGCCCGCGACGACTTTGGCATGAATATCGAGAAACAGCGTCGGCGTCGATGAGCCCGGTTGCAAAACCCGGATCGTGCCGCCTTGCTCGACGATGAAAAGCCGGTTCGATCCATCGCCTGCGTTGGCGATGAACGTCGGGCTCGCGAGACCGGTCACAATGGGCGTCAACTGAATTGCCGCGACCGGCGCGGAAAAGACCCAAAACCACAGCGCGGCGACAGCGGCGCCACGCGCGACGCGCGGAACTCTCATGGTGGGTGCTCCTTCCTGAAGATCGATTGTTCTTGCGCGCGGCGCCGGCCTCCTCGCCGACTCCGCGCTGGACCACCGCTAAGCGGCGACTACGAATGACTACCGCCAGGCTGTTCCTGCGTTCTGGTCGAAATGCTCGTACGCCCTCACGAGACCTGTCAGCACTTCCGCGGTCGTTTCAAAAAGTGCGCGGGCGTGTGGGTCGTCGACTTTCGAAACATCCTCGCGAGCTTGGGCAATGACGCCGTTCAGCATGTCCTCGATCTTCGCCGTGTGATGGCGCGGATCGCGCTCGTCCGGTGTCGCGTGAATGGTTGCCATGGTTTGGCCTTTCGCAGTTCGGATCGGATGACACGAAGAACGCGTGCGACAAGCGCTTTGATCGCGCGCCGCTACCTTGGTTTCATCACCGCGAGCAACGCCGCATTCACCGGTGATTTGCGTGACCTCCGGGCATGGCGGCCGATCGCTTCCGTTGAACGGCAGCACGAACGTCGCGATCTTCAGCCAATGAGCATTGGGATCGATAGCCGCTGGTGTAGGAATTTGCGCAGCGCGGACGGCTAGAGGTTTCAAAACGCCGTAGTAACTCTTACCTCGCGCAACGCGCGGGGCGAGGACCGAAGCAGGTTGGAGATGACTTTTCTCTGTGGCCGTTCGGGCAACGGACTGCAAAAAGTACCCATCGTCTGCGATCCCGCCGATGGCACCGATCCTGCTTGAATACGGGAGCATTCCGTTGTCGCCACCCGGTAACCAAGTTGGAGGTCCGCCCAATGTTGAACCGCAAACTTTCGCTCGTGGTCGGCGTCGCGCTCGTGCTGGGTGCGGCCGGATGCCAGCGCGAATCGACGACGTCGACCACGCCACCGCCGTCGACATCGACCTCGTCTTCGACCACTCCGTCGAGCCCGTCGCCGCCGGCATCGTCTTCGTCGTCGGCAATGGCGCCGTCGACGCCCTCGTCATCGTCGAGCTCGACTCCGTCGGAAACCCCAAGCGGCACGTCATCATCCTCTTCCGCAACGCCCTCGCCAGGTGCGGCTTCGTCGTCGACCTCGAGCAGCGACCAAAAGAAGGACGAGACCAAGAAATAACGTGTCGCAATAGTTTGTCGCGGGCGCCCGATCGTAGTGGGGGCGCCCGGCGATGAACGTGTCGTTGGAAGCGATGTCGAAAATGCGGTACGGGCCCGCAGCGGGGAAAGTGTGGTCGTCGACAGCGCTCGAGCGGCGAGCGCCTAACGGCGCACCGATCGACATGCACGTTCTCGATACGACAATGCTGTACGGGCCGATGGGCGGCGGTGTCGCGCGGTACCTCAAAGAGAAACGGAGCTGGCTCGCGCGCAACTCGCCGTGCCGGCATTCGTTGCTCGTGCCGGGCGCATTCAACGGCATCGGCGAGGACGGCGAGCATTTCATCGCGACGTGGGCGCCCAATGAGGCTTCGCGCCGCTGGCCGATGCGCACGTCGCCCTGGCTTCACGCGATACGTCGCTATGCGCCGGACATCATCGAGGCGGAGGATCCGGGTCTGGTCGGCTGGGTCGCGCTGCATGCCGCCCGGGAACTCGGCGTTCCGCTCGTTGCGTTCTGCCACAGCGATGTCGCGGGACATGTGGCGCGCCGCTTCGGCACTGCGGCGGGCCGTGTGACGCGCGGATATCTGCAGGCGTTTTATCGACGTTGCGACGTCGTCCTGACGCCGAGCGAATTCATGCGGCGACGTCTGTTCGATTGGCACGTCGAGAATGTCGTCGTGCGGCCGCTCGGCGTCGATCTCAAGACGTTCAACCCGCGTGCTCGGACGATGACGCTGCGGCGCGAGCTGGGCCTCGCCGGAAACGCGCGACTCCTCGTTTATGCCGGGCGTTTCGCGCGCGAAAAAAACTTGAGCGTGCTGACGGGGGCATTTCGCAAGCTCGGCCGTCCGTACTATCTATTGATGCTCGGTGCAGGCGAATCGCTGCCGCCTCAAGCGAACGTCATCGTCCGTCCTTACGAGCGCTCGTCGCGCGAGCTCGCGCGCGTCCTCGCCAGCGCCGATGGACTCGTCCACGCCGGCGATCAGGAGACGTTCGGCCTCGTGCTGCTCGAGGCGATGGCTTGCGGACGCGGCGTGATCGCCCCTGCGGCAGGCGCAGCGCCGGAGCTCGTCACGCTCGAGACCGGAATGCTGGCGCCTGCGCGCGACGCCGGCGCGCTCGCATCGACGATCGAGGCGTTCTATCAGCGCGATCTCGACGCGATGGGACGTCGTGCCCGCACGCACGTCGAGCGAAGCTACGGGTGGGATTCCGTGATGCGCGGGCTGCTCGAGCTCTATCGCGCCGTACAACGCTGGGAAGTCAGGGGAGCGGCTCGCTATGTCCCATCGTGACGCGAAGGCCAATGTCGCATTTGTCGTCCATGACGCCGCGCCGGCGACGTGGCCGGAATGCGAGGCGCTGTTGCGGATGCTGGACGAGCTGGGCGCACACCCGGTCACGATACTCGTCGTTCCGCATTATCACTATCAGGATCCGATCACCAAAAATGTCCGATTCATCGCGGCGCTCGAGGCACGACTTGCGCGGGGAGACGAGCTTGCGCTGCACGGTTTTCATCACCGTGACGACGAACCGCCGCCGCGCACGCTGCGCGGATTCATCGAACGCCGTCTGCTGACGCGCGCCGAAGGCGAATTCGCCGCGTTGAACGAGCCGGCCGCGGCGTGGCGCATCGCGCACGGCATCGACGCGTTTCGCATGCTCCACTGGCCGTTGCACGGCTTCGTACCGCCGGCCTGGCTCCTCGGCGAGGCGAGCCGCGCGGCCATCGAGCGATGCGGCCATCCGTTTCGCTATGTCTCGGCGCGCGGTGGGCTCTATCGTTTGCCGCAATGGCGATTCGTTCGCACGGCGAACCTTTGCTACAGTCCCGATGCCGCCTGGCGACGCGCGCTGTCGCATGCGCTGATCCGCGCCGAGCTCTTCCGCGCCCAGCATCGATCGCTGCTCCGCGTTTCGCTTCATCCTCAGGACATGCGGCATCCGGAGGTCATTGCGCATTGGCGGACATTGATCGCGCGGGCGCTGCACGAGCGCGTTCCCATCACCAAAGAGCGTTGGATCGAATCGCTAGAGACATCGACCCATGCGCTTCCGGCGACTGATCGTGCCTCGCCCGAGGGAACGGTGCAAAGAGCGGCGGGCTAGAGCCCGCTCGGATACGCCTCGGGCACTCCGGCCGATGTCGCTTGTTCGAGCGAATCGAGCGGCTCGAGCGCGCTCGTTTGGTCGAGGTGAATGACGGCGTCGAACTGTCGCGTCAGCGTCGCGGTGAAGTAGTGGCTCGTCCGCTCGCTTTCCGGCAAATAAATGACGCCGATTGCGCGCTCGAGGCGCTGAGGTACCAGCGGCTTCATTGCGGCAGCGTCGCGCAATACGAGCACGAAACGACCGCCGCCGCTCCGATGGAGCAGATTCTCGTAGCTGTCCGGCAATGCGGGTCGCACGTGCTTTCGCTCCGCGCGTCCACCCCAATCGGACGCCGCGATGACCGTACCTCGATCGGTCGTAAATCCGACCAACACGGCCGCGGCCGCGTAGCGCTCGCGCAAAAGCTGGCCGAGCGTCCATTCTCCGATCGACCCCATCTCGGTCGCCCGTGCGTCGCCGATGTGCGAGTTGTGCGCCCAGACGACGATGCGCGTCGGCCCGCTTTGGGAAAGGTGCGTGTCCAATGCGACGAGCGTATCGGCCATATGGCGGTCGCGCAGATTCCACGACGACACGCGGCCCCGAAACATCGTTCGATAGTATTCTTCGGCGTTTTTGACAACGCGCGCATTTTGCGCTGCATAGAAGCGCTCGTCGCCATCGCTCCCCCTTGCGACGCTTGCCGTCGCAGGGCGTTGCATTTCGACCAATTCTGCGAGGACTTCGTCTTCGCAGGACTTCGCGGCTCCGAATGCCGTCGCATAGGCGTAGCGTTCGCCATCGCGATCGAAATGATCAAAGCATGCGTAGTGATTCCGGGCGCGGCGAGCGGCGACCGCATCGACGCGGTCGAGATATCGCACGACGGCGTCGATCGATGCGTAAAGGCTGTAAAGGTCGACACCGTAGAAGCCGACTCTCCCGGCCGGGTCGCGGACGCTGTCGTTGTGTGCCCGCAGCCATTCGATAAACGCCAATACGTCGGTGTTGCGCCACATCCACGTCGGAAATCGCGCAAACCCTCCGAGGGCCTCGCGCCCGTCGACGTCCTCCGATAGTCCGCGAACGTAACGATTGACGCGGTAAGCGTCCGGCCAATCGGCTTCGACCGCCACGGCGTTGAAACCGAAGCGCTCGATCAGCGTTCGCGTGATTCGTGCGCGCTCGGCGTAGAAGTCGTGCGTTCCGTGCGTCGCTTCCCCGACCAGCACGAAGCGCGCGGCGCCGATTTGCGTCAACAGCGGGGCGTAGTCGTCCACGGTGCCGCGGAGCGGTCGTGCCGACGCGGCGATCGCGTCAGTGTCGATCGTCTCTTCGCGCCGGAGCATTATTCGTCACCGCACGAACGCAAAGGCGGCAGCCTCCGCACGCAAGTGACGTTCGAACCACTGGCGCGCAAGCAATGCCGCACGAGTCAGCGTTCCGGGCTCTTCGAACAAGTGAGTCGCGCCGGGCACAAGCTCGATTCTTTTCTCGGCGCGCAGGAGGTCGTACGCGGATCGGTTCAATTCAATGACGCCATGGTCCTCGGCCCCGACGATTAACTGCGTCGGAGCGCGGACATGCTGCAGTGCCGTTGCACCGGCCAGGTCGGGACGACCACCTCGCGATACGACCGCAGCGATGCCGGTGCGCTCCAATGCGGCAAGTCGCAGCGCGGCTGCGGCGCCGGTGCTCGCGCCGAAGAGGCCGAGCGGAAGATCGCTCGCCGCGCGCGATTCGGCGATCCAGGCTGCGACGGTGGCGAGACGCCGCGTCAACAACGGGATATCGAAGCGCGACTCGTACACGGCCTCTTCGTCCTCGAGCAGGAGATCGACGAGCAGCGTGCCGACGCGTCCTTCGCGCAGCTTCTCGGCCACAAAGTTATTGCGCGGGCTCAGGCGACTGCTGCCGCTGCCGTGTGCGAACAGCACGACGCCGCGCGCATTCGGGGGCAACTCGAGCATCCCCTCGAGGAAGCCGGCGTCGGCGGGAATCTGCACCAGTTGGCTCAACGTTGCGTTCATCGCTGCCTCCTCATTGGCGATCCAATGCGGCGTGATGCTCGTGCGCGCGGCGCAGAAGCTCGATCACTGCGTCGTCGCTCGTCTGGTCGAAGGTTTCGTACCAGAGACTGACGGCGCGAAACGGCTCCGGCGTATACAGGCAAATCATTTCGTCGACGTAGCCGGCGAGCTCCGTGCAGCTTTCTGTGGCCGCAACGGGCACTGCGACGATGATTCGACGCGGATGTTCGCGGCGTACCGCTTGGACGGCGACGGTCATCGTCGATCCGGTTGCCAAACCGTCATCGACCAGAATGACCATACGCCCGCGCAATGGCGGCGCGGGCGCGCCATCGCGATAGCGCGCTTCGCGGCGCGCAATCTCCTCCATCTGCTCGCCCGCGACTCTGTCGATGGTCGCCTCGTCGACCCGCGCCAATCTGACAACATCGCGATTCAGGACGCGCAGTCCGCCGCTCGCCACCGCGCCCATGGCTAGTTCATCGTGGAATGGAACGCCCAGCTTGCGCACGACGACAACGTCGAGCTCGACATGAAGTCGCTCGGCGATGACGAAGCCGACCGGAACGCCGCCGCGCGGCAGAGCGAGGACGATCACATCGGAACGATCCGCGTAGCCGCGCAACCGTTCGGCGAGCAACGCGCCCGCTTCCGCTCGATCGCGCAGCGGCAGCGGCACGTTGCGTTCAGGCATGCTTGGGCGCGCGCGAAGACCTATGGAACTGGCGCCGAAGCTCATCTTTTGCGCGCTCGAGAACAGCCCGCCGTCGCTTGCCGAGGTTCTCGCCGGCGCGGTTGATGTAGAACACGAGCATCGACATCGCGGACCGGAACGGGTCGGCTTTGCGGCGTCGACTTCGCTCGGCGGAACGCTTGAGCGAGCGCGCAATGGATGCCGGGTCGGCATGCGAGAAGACGCCATGCTCGAGATCGAGGGCGTCGCTCGTCTGGGTCACATGCTTGGACCATCGTCGGGGCTTCGCGCTTCGCTTGCCGCCTGTCGCGGCTGCACGTCGATGTGCCATCGCTCGCCTCAATGCGAATGCTTGCCGCCAGGTTGCGAAATTTGCGCGACGGTGTCGCCACTGACTGCGACGTCTTCCTTGCACGCGACGTCGCCGAGCGAGATAATCCCGACGAGCCGCTTGTCGCGATTGACAACGGGCAACCGCCGCACCTTCACGTCGCCCATGTTGCGCGCGACGTCGTCGACATCCTGGTCGTCGTAGCAGTAAAGCACTTCACGACTCATGACGTCGCGCACTTTCGTCGTCGAGTCCTTGCCTTCCGCGACTGCGCGCACCGCGATATCGCGGTCCGTGATGACCCCGACCAGACGATCGTTTTCGCCGACCGGCAGCGCGCCCGCGTCGATTTCGGCCATCATCCGCGCCGCGTCGCGGATCGATTCGTTGGGACTCGCAACGCGGACGTCGCGGGTCATCGCTTCGCTCACTTTCATTGCATCGCTCCTCGAGTGGGTTCGTGCCGCTCGCCGTTTCACCTGCGCTCTATGCAACGCGCATGCCATGGCCGGACGCCCGGCAGGGGCCGGCGGAGCGCACGTCCTGCGCGTAACTCTTGCAATCCGTTGGAAAGAGTTACACCGCTGGTGCGTCGAAGACCGCAATCGAGAAGCCGCAGCGCGGGAGCGCGGCCCGCGCTGCGCCGGCTCAGGTCGTCATGCTGCGCTCGTCGAATTGCACGACAGTTTCGGCTATGTGCGGGATTGAGGCTTGCGAAGCGGACTCGTATGCGCGCAATCGGTTGTAAAGCGTTTTGACGCTGATTCCCAGCACCGCGGCCGCGGCTTCGCGCGTTTTCGTGTGTTGAACCGTGGCGAGAATCAGCCGCTTTTCGACGGCATCGATACGATCGCCGACAGCGATCTGGAATGAGCGGTTGTAGGGCTCGGCGTTGAGCGTGGGTTCGGTCGACAAGCCTAGTTGTGTAATCCAGGCACCGTCGCTCATGATGTAGGCGCGCTGGACGACGTTCCACAGCTCGCGCACGTTACCCGGCCAACTATAACGCTTCAATCGCTCGAGCGCGGCCGGCGTGAACGATTTCGGCGACGCCGCGCCCTTGTTGAGCTCGTTCAGAAAATGTTGCGCCAAAAGCTCGATATCGCCGTCACGCTCGCGCAACGGCGGAACGAAGACGGGAAACACTTGCAGGCGGTACAGGAGATCGCGTCTCAGCTTGCCCGAATTCACTGCTTCCTGCGGCGTTGAATTGCTTGCGGCGAGCACGCGTACGTCGACCTCGACCAACTCGTCCGAGCCCACGCGCGAAAGCGATCGCGTTTCGAGCACGCGAAGCAGCTTGACCTGCAGATCGATCGGCATCTCGACGACTTCGTCAAGAAAAAGCGTACCGCCGTGCGCGCGCTCGAAAAATCCGCGATGCTGCCGGTTTGCCCCGGTGAAACTGCCTTTTTCATGGCCGAATAGCTCGCTTTCGATGAGCTGCGGCGAGATCGCTCCGCAATTGACGGCGAGGAACGGTTGCAGACGGCGACGACTCACGTCGTGAATCGTTTGCGCGACGATTTCCTTTCCGGTGCCGCTATCGCCGGTGATGAACACGGTGGCGTTCGTGGGGGCGACGCGCTCGATCGCGTCGTACAACTTCTGCATCGGCGGCGAGCTTCCGACCAGCGAGCCGAAACGGCCCAACGAGCGCAACGTGTGGCGAAGACCGTTGACTTCCGCACGAAGCTCGACAGGACGCGCCACGCGCGACAACGCGTTTCGCAAGTGGATCGGGTTGACCGGCTTCAGCAGGTAGTCGCTCGCGCCGCGACGAATCGCCTCGATCGAGCTCTCGATCGACGCATGGCCGGTAACGACGATCACTTCCGTCGTGCTATCAGGCGTCAGCTCGCTCAGCAAATCGATTCCGTTGCCGTCAGGCAGCACCAGATCGAGTAACACGATGTCGGGCTCGCCTTTCAGCTGTTCGCGGGCGACAGCGAGCGTGGGGGCGGTCGCGGTCGTGAAGCCCTCGTCGGCGATCAGTTCCGCCAGCGTGGCACTGTTGCTTTCGTCGTCGTCAATAATGAGCGCATGTGGCATGGATTTGGCGCCGCTCGCTAAAGCGGCGGAGCGAAGGGTTGGAGGGACCCCATTAAGCGCAAGAGCTGTACCGCGTCGGCGCAGCGTCGAAGGAACTTCGCGCCGATGGGCTGATGCGATTTGATTTTTCAGCCGGTTTTCGCTTCGCGTGCGCAAATTGCAATGTCATGCGCTGTAGGAAATCGCGAAAAGGACATTGTTACTGCTTCCAAATCTTCGTCGTAAATGTTACTTGCGGGGGAAGAAATCGGCTGACGCCAAAAAGATGACAAAAGAGAACGGCGTCGGCAGATTTGCGCCGACGCCGTCTTCGCCGCACAAATATTCGACGCGGTTGATCGCCGATCAATACCAATAGGGCTCGGCCCCGTAGAAGTCGTGCACCTGCTGCGCCCATGTCTGGTCGGCCATCGTGGGCCAGTGGTCCTTGTCGAACCCGGGCGCGTCTTTCAACTGCTCGTTCGAAACGTTCATTCGGAAACACTTGTTTTCCGTGTCGAGTGAGAGCGCACCCCACGGAATCGCGAACAGCTTGTCGCCGATTCCCAACAGCCCGCCGACCGACATGACGGCGTACGCGACACGCCCCGTCGGCACATCGATCATGATGTCCGTGATTTCGCCCAGCTTCTCGTCGGCTTCGTTGTATACGCTGTCGCCTTGCAGTGTATCGGCGGCCATCACTTTCGGGCCCGGTCCTTCGCCGGTCCAGTAGTCGTTGTCGTTCTCGGTATCACGGACGCGAGATCGCGTACCTTGAGTAGCGGCCGTTTCGTCGTCGCGCAACATCGTGTCGCGCGTGACATCACTTCCGGGAGACGGGCCTTCGCGGCCTGTCGTCGTGCGCTGGTTGGGCATGGGAATCTCCTTGCTAACTAATGAGGG
Source organism: Casimicrobiaceae bacterium (assembly GCA_036493535.1). Lineage (GTDB taxonomy): Bacteria > Pseudomonadota > Gammaproteobacteria > Burkholderiales > Casimicrobiaceae > VBCG01. Next base: position 28,814 of record DASXPO010000184.1, on the reverse strand, counting down.
ATTTCGGTTGACCGTCCTCGATTGCTCGTTCTCGTGGCAATCGCTTTTTGCAAGAAAGGTGGACCGCAATCGGTATGCCAAGCGCAAAGCGCCCTTTCAGATGCGATCGACGGCGTCGACGCCCAATTCGAGCTCGACTCCCGGTATCGTTTGCCGAACGGCGGAGCAGTCTTTACGACGCGAAACTCCACTGTTGACGGCGCATTGTCGGTTACGAGCGGTGCATCCGCGGCCGCACCCGTTGGCACGAGTCATGCACAGTAGGATGCGATTCCTTTTCTGCTCATCGATGGACATCCCGAGCGCCCTGGAAGATCTCACGAGCATCGATCATCGTGCGACGGCTCTGTTGCGACGCGAGCACGAGGTCATACTCGGTGCGTTCCGGCAGTTCCACGACGCGCCAAGGGGCGCGCACGACCCGCGCGATGCGATCGTCCAGCGCATCGGCGTGGTGCTCGAGTTTCACGAGCGGGTCGAGCGTGCAATCGTCTATCCGGCATTGGCGCCGTATTACGGGCCGCTCGTGCGGGCGCTCACGGTCGAGCATGACCAAATCGCGGCGTGCATCGCGATGTTGCGCGAGGGCCACGTCGATACGAATGAAGCGCTCGAAAACCTCGACCGCCTCGAGCGCCTGACGCGCGACCACATTGCGCTGGAAGAGACGTCCCTATTGACGCCGGTCGAGCGCGATCAACCCGGTCTCAATGCGCGGCTGTACGCGTCGATGGTTGCGGAGAAAGAGCGCCTCGCCGGCACCGTCAAGGACCTCGAAAGCAGGAGCTAGCGGCGCGCGCCCGAGGGCGCGTCGATACCTGCCACGTCCTTACGAAGCGCGTTTCTTGTCGCTGAAGAGCAGCGCGATTTTGCCGGCTCGATCATGAGCCGGCCCGACGGTGGAGACCTCTCTCCGCGCTTCGCGGCGAATGCGCGCAAAGGTTTTGCGGATGTCGGTTTCCACGCTTGGTACGTACTTGAACGACGGGTCCAGCAGCGATTTCACGGGGCCTCCGCTCGGGCGAACGATGCGAATTGAAGATACGCTGGCCGGTAACTGTTGCAATAGGACACACACCGACTTGGCTGTCAGTTCGCCGCGACCGACTACTGTAGGAAACGTCTGAAATGGCGCGTTGGCGCTCCACCGCCGCGTGCGTCATGACAAGCTAGGCTCGCGCGTGTTTCAATGCGCGGCGTTCTTCCTTTCCCGCGTCCAATCGATGCCTACGGCACAACGGCTCGTCGTCTACCTGATGGCGGGTTGGAGCGGCTACTACGTGATGGCGATCGAGCTCCTGAGCGGGCGCATTCTGGCGCCGAACTTCGGCAACAGCATCTATGTCTGGGGCGGGATCATCACGGTATTCATGGTCGCGCTTTCCGTCGGCTACCTGGCGGGAGGTCAGCTGTCGGTGTTCGCGCCGACACGGGCGAAGCTGGCGGGGCTGCTTCTCGCCGCCGCGGGGGCGACGCTTCCGATCGTCCTGTTCGGCGATGCGGCGCTCGACTGGCTCTTCGATCGCGTGCACGATCCTCGCTACGCATCGCTCATCGCCTCGTCGATGCTTTTTTTCGTTCCGACGGTGGTCTCGGGTATGGTGTCGCCTTACGCGGTCCGTTTGCTCGCGACCAGCGTGCGTGCCACCGGGCGTTCCGCCGGACTCCTGTTTTTCGTCTCGACATTCGGAAGCGCGGCCGGGACGATATTGACGTCGTTCTATATGGTGCTGTGGTTCGAAGTCAATCAGATCTTCATCGGGATGATCGCAATCTCCGGATTGATCGGCCTTGTCGCTTTGACATTCCGCAATGCTCCGGATTAGCGGATTGATCGGCGCACTCGTCGTCGCCGCGTCGATCGCGAGCGCGGCGGACGGCGGCGTCGAAGTATTGCATCACGAACGGTCGCTGTACCGGAATATCTTTGTCTACGAGGAGGATGGTCTGCGCTGCATGTCCTTCAGTCGCGTGACGACGTCGCGCCAATCCTGCATTGCGCTGGCTGAACCGACAAAGCTGGTCTTCAACTATGCGCGCATGATGATGGCCGCGCTTTACCTCAACCCGGCGCCGCGGCGGATTCTGATTCTCGGCCTCGGCGGCGGGACGCTGCCCAGCGCGTTACAGCGACTCCTGCCGGCGGCGGCGATCGACGCCGTCGAAATCGATCCTGCCGTGGTGCGCGTCGCGCGCAAATACTTCGCATTCGAACCGGCGACGACCACCCGTGTTTTCGAGGAAGACGGACGCGTGTTCGTCAAGCGCATGCAGCGCACGAACGTGAAGTACGATTTGATCGTGCTCGACGCGTTCGACCACGAATACATCCCGGAGCACATGCTCACGCGAGAATTCCTGTTGGAGGTCAAATCGCTGCTGGCCGAAAGTGGCGTTCTCGCCGCCAACACATTTTCGGTGAGCAAGCTGTATCACTACGAATCGGCGACGTATTACAACGTGTTCGGGGATTTCTTCGGCCTGCGGCAAAACAATCGCGTGATTCTGGTGCGGCTCGCCGGCCTTCCGTCCAAGGCGGAGATCGCGCGCAACTCCGAATTGCTCGAGCCGAAGCTGGCGCCACTCGGCGTCGACAACACCTGGCTTTTGCCGCAGATCGAAATCGAGCGCGGGTGGCCGCCGTCGGCGCGGGTTCTCACCGACCAATATTCACCGTCCAACCTGCTCAATACCCCTCCATGAACTCGATCCGCTTCGACGGCAAAACGGTACTGGTGACAGGCGCCGCCGGCAACCTCGGCAAGGCGGTCGGCTCGGCATTCCACGATGCCGGCGCCAATGTCGCCCTGGTCGATCTCGACGAGCGAACATTGCGCGACGTGTGGCGAGCGGATACGCCGCGGCGCATTCTTCTCGCCGCCGATCTGCTGGAGGAATCCTCGATCGCGGGCGCCGCAAAGGCGGCGCACGAAAAATGGGGCGCAATCGATGTGTTGTGCAATATCGCCGGCGGCTTCGCCGCGGGTCCGCCGGTCCACGAAATGCCGGCTTCGTTATGGCAGCGGATGTTCGATCTGAATGCAACGAGCGTTGTCCATGCGGCGAAGGCGGTCGTTCCCGGGATGATCGCCCGCAAAACCGGGAACGTCGTGAATGTCGCCGCGGCTGGCAGCGTGCGGGGGCAGGCCGGCATGGCAGCCTACATCGCGGGCAAGAACGCAGTCGTTCGACTGACCGAAAGCATGGCGGCCGAGCTTCGTCCGCACGGCGTCTGCGTGGCCTGTGCGATGCCAACGATCATCGATACGCCACAGAATCGCGCGGCGATGCCAGACGCCGACTCGTCGACCTGGACGCCGCCTTCTGCAATTGCGCAAATAATCCTGTTCCTCGCGTCCGATGCCGCCCTCATCGCAAGCGGGTGCTCGATCCCGCTGTCGGGCGCGGCGCGCGGCTGATAGTCGCTGGCCTTGATGACCGAATCGCGAGGCTTGTTTACCACAATTGGATGCCTGCGATACGCACTGTTTACTGCAATTAGAGCGTAACAAATCCAAATAAAACTGGAAACAAAGAAAAGAAATACTAATTCCAGCAAATTGATGGTGTCGGGATATTTTGCAGTAACTGCCGACCGATAGGGGGAGCTATATTAAATTAGTGTTAGTAAACAACATATTGAGACGTTGGCCCAGCGATTGCTATCCCAGGGTCATGAAAGCCGGAGCCATCGGCTTCTATCAACCCAGGGAAAACAATCATGAGCGTTCGAACGCCGTTCCGCACGATTGCAGTATCCGTTTTGAGCCTGTTCGCAGGGCTCTTGATAAGCGCACCCGCTTCCGCAGATCTATGCGCGTCCACGACCAGCTGCTCCCTCAATTTGACGCTGGGTAATAGCAGCTCGGGTTTCGGGTCCGGCAATTTCGGGACCGTGACGCTTACACTGAGTGGCAGCACGCTCACAGTGGACGTGAACATGGCAAGCGGGTGGACCATCGTCAACACAGGATTCCCCGGCTCGTTCGGATTCAGCGACAGCTTGGCTGGGCTGGTGACCATTGGCAATTTCAGTTCGGCCTTGTACAGCGGCGGATCGAGCCACGCGGCGAGCGACCAGCACTTCGACGGATTTGGCTATTTCACGAACGCCGCGGCGACGACGGGACCGCATGCCCCCGATGGCATTCAACACGTCTCGTTCGACGTCACCGGCGCGGGACTCAACGACGTGGAGCAGTTGCTGAATCTTGCCGATCCGACCGGCGGCGACGGCGCGGCGTACTTCGTGGTCGATGCGTTCAATGGCAGCAATACTGGGCTGGTTGGCGTGACCGGTGGCGGCGGGCATGACGTACCGGAACCCCAAACGCTGACTCTTCTTGGCCTCGGCCTCTTCGGCCTCGCATATATGCGCCGCGCCAGGCTGGTTTGATTCAACTTACAGCGCCGCATGCCGGCGCCATGGAAGAAAGGGCGACTTCGGTCGCCCTTTCTTTCGGACTGAAGACGCGTGTAGAGGCGTGCAAACGGGGCGTATGTCGGACTTTCTTACACGAAGTCGCTATGACTATGTCATTACATAAATGTGGTCAACAAAATCAACGAGTTAATCGGGTGGTCCACAATTTGCAAAAGAGTGCGTCGAATCGGCGCATTTCGTGCTGAATTGTAAAGTGGGGTGGGGGCTATGGTGAAATTCCGAAACGCACTAGGCATTGCCGCAGTCTCGCTGTTGGGAGTAGTACCGGCGACGAGCCAGGCGGATATACTTACGTTCCTTTTTACGTCGGATCACTGCACGGGTGGATGCCTCACCGGCCAGACGAATGGTGGATCGGTCACAATAACCGACGTGTCGTCCGGTGTCGTGAGCGTTGCCGTCTCGCTTGCGAACGGAAACCAGTTCGTCAACACGGGGTTTGATGCCTCGTTCGGGTTCCAGCTTGCCGGCGTGGGGTCAATCACCTATAGCGCCATAGTGCCCGCCGCGAATTACTCGATACCCGGCGGCAATCCGCAAGCCGCACAGACTCTCATGATGGATGGAATTGGAGACTTTAACCACGGCCTCGAGGGCATCGGTAGTGGCGGAAGCGACCCCCTGGGATCGTCTCTGTCATTCACTATTGCGGCGGCTGGGCTGACCACCGGCAGCTTTATCCAAAACGGGAATGGTCAATTCTTTGGGGCCGACATCCTCAGCGGGTCCACTGGCAAGACTGGCGGCATCGACGTGAGTGAAGGTCCGTCGCACGATGTCCCGGAACCCGCTCCGTTGGCGCTTTTGGCCATCGGATTGCTCGCCTTGGTCGGAATTCGACGTCGATTGATGTCGTAACAGACATCGTTTACGACGAATCGGCCCGCGCACTCGCGGGCCGATTCGTTTTGGCGGCGGTGAATCGACGACCGCGCAGGGCATATTTCCCGTGTTCGGGGCTCATAGCTTCATTGCTAGCGTCGCGAAGGACGCGGCGCGGTGGCCCGCGATGCCGTCGAAGAACAAAAACCCCCGCAGGACAACCGGTGGGGGTTTTGTTTGCACGACGCGGATTGTTACTTGATATGCGTCCGCGGAACCGTTCCTGTGCCCGACATGCTCACCGTAACTGTGCCGGCGGCGGTGCCGATCGCCGTCGTCGCGCTCCGCGAGCCGGCCGCGGTCGGGTCAAACTCATACACTAACGTGCAGCTCTGGCCACTCGTCAGCGCCGTGTTAACCGCGCACGTACCGCTTACCGGAAAGTCGCCCGGATTTGCGCCGCCTTGATTTAGCGAGCCGATGGTCAGCATCCCGCCGCCCGAATTCTTGAGCGTTACGGTCTTTGACTTGCCTGCCTTGCCGACCTGCTGATTGCCGAACTGCAATGTGGTCGCGCTGAGCGCGGCCGATGGCGCAGTCGATGACACGACGGCTGCATCTTGCGACACCAGAAAGGTCATGCCCGCGACTGTCAGATTTGCGCTTCGTGCGCCGCCCGAATTTGGACTTGCCGAGTAGGCAATCGTGGCGCTTCCCGTGCCGCTCGTTGCAGAACTCATCGTGAGCCAGGACGCGCTGCTCGCGGCAGTCCATCCGCAGCCGGCCGTGTCGGTAAGCGTCGTGCTGCCGGCGCCCCCGTTCGACGGAAAGCTTGCGCTCGATGGACTCAACGCGGCAGAGCATCCTGACGCCTGATTGACAGTGAATGTCTGATTTCCGATCGCAATGGTTCCCGAACGGGCGGCTCCCGTATTGGCAGTAACAGAGTAGTTCAGCGTCCCGCTGGCGCTCGTTCCGGAACCCGATGCTATCGCCAACCATGAAGCATCTGATGTCGCGTTCCAAGCGCATCCTGATCCCGCTGTTACGCTGATCGATCCGCTGCCGCCGCTCGCGCCGAAACTCGCACTTGCCGACGACAGTCCGTAGTTGCAGCCACCGCTGACGGTCGACGCCCGAAAGTTTGCGACCGTGACCGCATTCTGGTTGTGCACCCGGGCGACGTCCGAGCTCGCTGTCGTGCCGAGCGGATCGGGCGGACTGCCGTAGGTCATGTTGGGATTCGAGAAATACGGAATTCGGGTTCCCCCGCATTGCGAGGGATAGGCCATTACGTCACGCCATCCTTCGGTACAGTCGACGTACCCGTGTCCATAGGCGTAGGGCGAAGTGCTCGCGTCGACGTACGGATCATGGCGGGCGCCGAAGTTGTGACCAATCTCATGAGGAAAGCTGTAATTGCCCGACGAGCAACCGCGATTGACGACCGAAAACGCTGAGCCAGCGCTTGGACCGACCCAGCTCGAGCCGCAATATCCACCCGACTCCGTGAACATGCTCACCAAGTCAGCGCCATAGGCATTGCGCAGAGATGCAACCGAGCCGTTCGATGTCAGCCAACTGAGATCGGTGTCGATGTTCCCGCTCTCGTCGTAGTTGACTTGCTGTGAACCGACCAGACGGAGGCGAAACTTGATCCCGCTGTTGGCATATACAGCGTTGGCTGTATCGACCGCCTGCTGAATCTGAGCGCCGACTGCTGATCCGGCCGCGGCGGCAGTCTGATTGCTATACAGGACCATCACATCGACCGTGGAGCCGCTGTCGGCTTTTTCGGTCACGCCCGACGCGGCCGAAGACGCCGTGGAATCGGTTGCATCGCTGCTTGTGCCGAATGCGCTTTTAGATGCGACTCGGGGACCGCCCGGGGGATGGTCCGGCGGGAAAGAGGCTGGGTCGATCTCTCGAAGGAAATGCGGGCCGTCGCCGCTCGAGTTGATCTGGTATCGGGCGCCTGCGCGATTGCTGGTGCCGCCCATATCGATCGAACCGGCGATTTGGTCGCCCAAGACAGAGAGAACTACCTGGCTTTGCGATCGGCCACGAACCACGCCATACCACGTGTAGTTGTCGGTCGCGCGGTGCTCGGTCCGGCTCAAATCGAGCACGATTTGCTGACCGTCGAAGAGCTCGACGGTGAGGCCGGACGGGCCGGCTCCAGACGGCGGTTCCAATTGTTGAAAATCGATCGCCACGGGGCGCTGGCGAACGACTCCGGCGTCGGGTGGTCTCGTGCTCAATGCGTATCGCGCTACGTCGCTTGCCGTCGGGGGCAGAGTCAATGCCCGCGGTCCCGCGGCGTAGGCTCCAGTGCTCGCGATTAGCGCGATAGCAACCACTACTTGAGCAAGCAATGTGTGCAGCCAACGATGGCTTGCGTGCGTTACGCGGTTAGACGCAACGTCGCACTCTTTTTTGTCGATCGGATTTGCAGCTACGTGAACATTCATTCGGTCGCCCCCTGACCTGACAACATTAAAAACACAGGTCTACGAAGCGACCGCAAGGTTGCGTCGAGACCCGCCCTGAACGCCGCGATACCATCCAGCGCCGGACGCTATCCGCGCAACGACGGCTCATGCGAATGTCATCAAACTTCTCATGAGCGCGGAGTCCGGCAATCCCGCTACCTTAGAACCGAAGTCCCTTAGGCCGGTGACTTTGCGACCCCGGCTTTCACCGGGTTTACCTTGGATCAGACTCTATGACGTCGGCATTATAAAGCCAGACTTGCGGGAATTTGCAAGGGGCAACCCGCGATAAAGGACTTTTTTTGTCGCATATCCGATTCGCAACACCCGCCACGTAGGAATTTTGCCGACTTCATGTGATCAGCATTGAACTCATATGTCGTACAAAATGTTCAGTACAAGCGAGCCGAGCGCCCGCGGCATATTGGCTGGGTGTATCCTCGATACGCCGTTCGCAAAACGGTAAGTTCAAGCTTTTCAAGCGCGCGTAGCGCAACCCACCCACCCGAGGACGACCATGAGCCTTATCGACTTCGTGAAAGACGCAGGGGAGAAACTGTTTGGCCGCGGCCACGCGCAGGCGGCGATGACCGAAGCCAAGGCCGAACCCGACAACGGGCCAAAAGTGCAAGCGGCGAACGCGGCCGCCGGCGATGCGATTCTCGACTACATCAAATCGCAGAACTTATCGGCAACGGGCCTGACCGTCACGTTCGACGGTGCGACATCGACCGTTTCTGTGTTCGGCGTCGCGCCGGATCAGGCCACGAAGGAAAAGATCGCGCTTTGCTGCGGCAATGTCGCCGGCGTCGCGAAAGTGAACAACATGATGTCGGTCGACCAGAGTGCGCCTGAGGCGACCTATTACACGGTCGTGTCCGGCGACACGCTGTCGAAGATTTCGAAAACGAATTACGGCGATCCCAACAAGTACATGAAGATTTTCGAGGCCAACAAGCCCATGCTTTCCGATCCGAACAAAATCTATCCGGGACAGGTTCTGCGGATTCCTGCTCCGTAGTTCCAGCCGCCGCCTCGTATGCTCGCGGAGCGCCGCATCGCGCAAACGCCGATCGGCGATCCCGATGACCCGGATTGGGATGACGAAGATTCCGATCAGGAAGACGAGGAAGAGGACGAAGAAGAACCGCTGCAGCTAGCGAGATAGCGCGCACGACCGTCGGCGTGGCGCGATGTCATCGGTTATTTTTGCGCTGCAACATTCCTGACCGTTCGAACGCCTTAACCGCAAAGCCCATTCGCGGCATACTCCCGGCATTGCCCGTTAAAAGTGCCGGTCAATCTCGGATGACGCCTTACCTCTCGATCGAGTCGCTGAACGTCGGTTATGGAAGCACGCGGGTGCTAAACGATGTGAGCCTCGACGTCGCACGCGGCGAGCTCGTTGCGCTGCTCGGCAGCTCGGGTTGCGGCAAAACGACGCTGTTGCGCTCGATTGCCGGCTTTGTGACGCCGCAATCGGGAATGATCAGGGTCGATGGCCGGGATATCGCGCCGCTGCCGCCGGAAAAACGCGGCACCGCGATGATGTTCCAATCGTATGCGCTCTGGCCCCACATGTCGGTCGAGGAAAACATCGGCTATGGACTGCGGATGCGCGGCTGGAAAAAAGACGCGACGGCGAAGCGCATCGGCGAGATGCTGACGCTGTTGCAACTGGAAGGATTCGGCCCGCGCTCGGTGACGCAACTCTCCGGCGGACAACGGCAACGCGTCGCGCTCGGTCGAGCGCTCGCGGTCGATCCGCAGCTGTTGCTCCTCGATGAGCCAATGTCGAATCTCGACTACAAGGTGCGCATCGAATTGCGTCACGAGCTTCGCGCGTTGCAGCGCCGGATTGGAATTACTGCCGTGTACGTCACGCATGATCGCGAGGAAGCGTTGACGCTCGCCGATCGCATCGCCGTCATCGACGCCGGATGCGTCGTCCAATACGGTTCGCCCGAGGAGATCTTCCATCGGCCGGCGTCCGCATTCGTCGCAGGTTTCATGGGCGCGGACAATGCGGTGGACGTGACGCGCCTGCCGAGCGGCGCACTGACCGCCGGCGAAGCGAGCGGCGAACGATTGCGTGCGCATTTCCGCAGCGATGTCGCCTGGATCGCCAACCACGGCATGAAGACGGCGGACAACGATCTGCGTCTGGCCGGCACGGTTACGCAGGCAATTTACATCGGGCAGGGTTATCGTTATCGCGTTCGCACCAACGGCGCGGACGTGTGGGCAAACGCCGAAGAGCGGATGCCCGAAGGCGCGGCGGTATCGGTCGTCGTTCCACGAGCCGCACTCCTCATCTTTTCAGCCGCTGCATCGACCCGTCACTAGGAGGATTCCATGAAATTCGCACTTCGCACGCTGCTTGCTGTCGCAGCGCTCGGCGTCGCCGCCAGCGCGCCTTCGGCGTCGGCGCAGACACTGAACGTCATTACCGCCGGCGACCAGAACATGGTCGACTATGTCAACAACTACCTCGCGCCGAAGTTCGAGAAGATGAATCCCGGCGTGAAGGTCCGCGCCGTCGGCACCGGCCCTGGCGACGCCGGCTCGCAAAAAATCTACGAAAAGCTATCAGCTCAGCAGAAGGCGGGCTCCGCGACCTGGGACGTCGACGTCGCGGTCGTCCATCAGCGCGGCGCGGCGACGATGGTCAACGAGAAGTTGCTGATGCCGTATCGCAACGACGTCGCCGCGGGCAAGCTCGTCTCGCGCGACACCGCGAAAAATGCGCTCGGCGCGAACGTCGACGGTTACGTGCTCCCGATGTTCCACAGCCAGATCGCGTTTGCGTATAACCCGGACGTCGTGAAATCGCCGCCGAAGTCGTTTGCCGAGTTGAGCGAATGGGTGAAGAAAAATCCGAAGCAGTTCGGCTACAACGGCGTGAAGGGCGGCATGTCGGGCGTCGGCTTTGTCACGGCATGGGTATCGGCAAATAGCGGCATGGCCGAGAAGCTCGAAAAGGGACCGTACGATCCGGCGGCAAAGGCAGCGATCGACAAATCGCTCGTGGGCCTCAAGGATTTCAATCAGTACGTCGTCATGACGCCAGGCAATGCGGGGACGCTCGATATGCTGAATCGCGGCGAAATCGCCATGGGTCCCGTCTGGGTCGACATGTTTTACACCTGGCAGGCCGACGGCAAGATGAGCCCGAAGATCAAGCTCGAGTTGCCGTCGCCCGGATTGCCCGGTCAACCGATGTATTACGTGATTCCCGCGAAAGCGGCCAACGCGGCCCTCGGGAAGAAGTTCATCGATCTCGCGGAGAGTCCCGAGGTTCAGGCCGACGGAATCGTCAAGCAGTTCAATTGGTATCCGGGGATCGATCCGCAATACGTCCAGAACAAGCTCGATCCGGCGGCGTGGAACAAGCTTTTCACCGACATCTCGCCCGCCGATCTTTCGAAGAACGGGCGGCCGTTCCCGCTCTCCGAGTATTTCACCGACATCGTCGAGGGCTACGAGCGCGTCGTTCTGAAATAACGATGTTGACCGATCGCGCCGCCGCGCTCGGCGGCGCACCGGCATCGCTGCGGGGCGAGTGGCGCGGGTACGCGCTCGTCGGCCCCGCCCTCGCCGTCATCGCGGTATTTTTCGTGCTGCCGCTTGCGATGTCGGCGGTGCTCGCGTTTCGCGGCAAGGCCGGCGAATTCACGCTCGAGCACTTCGCCAAGTCGTGGGACCTCTATCGGACCGATCTGCTGTTCACGGTCGGCATCGTGCTTCTGTCCACCGTTCTGATCGGCGTGGTCGCCGTCGTGATCGCCGGTTATCTGACGCTGGGCGAGAACCCCCGCGCCGTGGCAACGCTGCGCTGGCTCTACCGCTGGCCTTTGTTCATCCCGTTCATCGTGACAGGTCAGGTGATGCGCACGTTTCTCGCGAAGAATGGAATGTTGAATCACGTGCTGATCGGCTCGGGTCTGATCGAGCCGCTTTCGGCCCAAAGCGTGCTCGATTGGCGCGGCATCGTCGTGGCATTCGTGTGGAAGCAGGCGCCGTTCGTGACGTTGTTGCTCGCGGGCGCGATGGCATCAATCGAGACGCAACATATCGAAGCGGCACGCAATCTTGGGGCGCCGCGGTGGCGCGTGTTGTTTGATGTCTTGCTCCCGCAGGTTCGCGGCACGCTGCTGGTCGGCCTCGTGCTGTCGTTCGTGACGATGCTCTCGGTGCTCTCGGTGCCGCTGATGATCAACCCGAACTCCCCCACGATGATGACCGTCGACGTGGCGTACCGGATCAACACGCACGGTGACTACGCGGTCGCCAATGCGCTTTGCCTCATGTCGCTGGTCGTCGCGGCATTCGGCGCATGGCTTTATCTGCGTCACGCATCGAAGGCGATGGCCCGATGAGCACGGCCGCGATTTCGGCATTGCCGCAGGCGCGGACCCAACCCGCGTGGCGGCGAAGCATTCCGCAAATGTTGGGCATCGCGATTCTGCTTGCGCTACTCGCGTTTGTGATCTTCGGTCCGCTCGCCAATCTGTTCTTGTGGGCGTTTGCCGAGAAATGGTACTTCCCGAACAAATTGCCGCAAGAATTTGGTCTGACGTTTTGGGGACGCGTCTTCGCGCCACGCGGCAATGCGCTTGCATCGCTCGGTACCAGCGTCTGGATTGCGATTCTCACGGTAGTCCTGAGCCTGATCGTCGCCATTCCGGCAGGCTACGCGCTCGCGCGGCTCAACCTTCGGTGGCGCGCATTGATCCTGCTCGCTTTCCTGTTGCCGCAAGCGGTGCCGAATCTTCCCGTCTACGTGAACATCGCACGGGTGTTCTATCAACTCGGCCTGAACGGCACGGTCTTCGGTGTCGTGCTCGTGCATGCGGCGCATGGATTGGTGCTGGCCGTCTGGATCGCGTCCGCTGCGTTTGCGTCGATCGACGTGTCGCTCGAGGAGGCCGCGCGCAACATCGGCGCATCCGCATGGACCTGCTTTCGAACGGTGACGCTGCCGTTGGCGGCGCCGGGCCTGATCGCGAGCGCGATTTTCGTCTTCCTGGAATCGCTCGACGAATTCACCGGCACGTATTTCGTCGGCGTGCCCGATGTGACGACGTTGCCGCTCCTCATGTTCAACGCCAGCATGGGCGGCAATTACCAAATCGCATCGATTACGGCGTTATTGCTCCTCGTGCCGTCGATTGCGTTCATGCTGGTCGTCGAGCGGTTCCTCAAGGCCGACGTGCTCGCGATGGTGGGACGTTGACCGCCGCTGACTTCACGCGCCGCCGATACCGGTCGTTATCTTCCCCGTCCCGCTGCAATTCGCACACGATCGGCCATTGATCCGGCCGCTACCGTGGCAAACGGGACATATGTTTTCGCCTGTTCCGGGCGTGCCGGGCGGTGCCTCGTCGCCCGGCTTGATCGGCAATGGGCCGGCTGACGACGATGGGCTCGCGGGATGCTGGGGTTTGGTCGGCATGTGCCTCTCCTTCGAGATGAAATATCGAAGGTGAGACCGCGGGGTTTGAAGCAAATTCGGCGCGGGGCGCGCGCTCGCATCAACGTCAGGGGTTGGGTTCTAGTTCAAGCCGCCGAAGCGTCGATAGAATTGTGCATTAGCGGGCGGAAGGGGAGCGCCGTCCAATGACAGCGTTGCGGCCAGGTGCATCTCGGCCCGTTTGTGCGTCAGCCGGTAAAAATCCCGGCAAAGCGCGAATGCGGCCGCGCCCGGCCAGTCGAGCGGCAAGAGTGCCGGCGGAAGCCGCGGATCGCGCAGCAGCAAGCGCCGAAACGCGTGCATCAAGAGCGTACGCACGATAAAGCATTGCTCGGGATCGCCGGGTAAGGCGCCCCGCGCACGAAACGCGTCGATGACACGGCCGAAGCGCGTGAGGAATCGCCGATAGTCGGCCGCGAGCGCAGCGATATTCCAGGCGGCATGTACCGACGCCGCGAGGGAAACGCCGCCGAGCGACGCATCGTCTTGACCGCGCAGAACCAGAGCGCTCGAAGAGAGTCCGAGCGCTGAAAGAATCGTTGGCAGAACTGAATCGCCGTGCCGCGGTCTCGCATAAACGCCGGTCCCGAAGACGCCGAAACCGCCCCATGCGAGGTCGTCGCGCAGCTTGGCCCGTGCGGCGGCATTTCCGGCGTCCGAGGGAGCCAGCACGATTTCCCAATCGCTATCCCAGTGTGGATCGGGCATCGCGTAGATTCGATGGTGGGCTTGCTCGAAGCGGCGTGCGCCGTCGGTCGTCAGCCGGTAGCGGCTCCGGCGCCCATACGATTCCCCGCTGAGCCAGCCATCTTTGACCAGGCGGAAGACGCTCGTGCGCACCAGGCGCTCGTTCATCCCGAACGACGCCATCAGACAAATCAGTCCGGCAAGCCATACAACCCCGCCATGGGGCTCGAGCGCGTCGCCCCACACGGTGACGATCAACGAACGCGCGCGCGGCGGATCGGACGCGAGCGATGTGTCGATCCAACGGGCGACGAAGGCGTCCGGCGCGGATGGGTGGTTCGTCGAATATTGTGATACGGTTTTCCCTTGACGCATTGGAAAAGTGTATCGTATAGTCCAACGCTCGCGCCAGCGTCCCTTCATATGGACGCGGCGCTGGAGGTCGCATGTACGCACAGATGGTCGAAACCGGCGTCGCGAAGGTCAAGGACGCGGCCGAGTTGTCTCCCGACGAGACGGCATTCCAGGCGCGCCTCGACGCCGACATCAAAGTGGAGCCGAAGGATTGGATGCCCGACGCGTATCGGCGCACGCTGATCCGCCAGATTCAGCAGCACGCGCACTCGGAAATCGTCGGCATGCTGCCGGAAGGCAACTGGATCACGCGCGCGCCGAGCCTGAAGCGCAAGGCGATCCTCATGGCGAAGGTGCAGGACGAGGCCGGACACGGTTTGTACCTGTATTCGGCCGCGGAAACGCTCGGTGTCTCACGCGATCAGCTCATTGCGGACTTGCACGCCGGCAAAGTCAAGTATTCGTCGATCTTCAATTACCCGACCCTCACGTGGGCCGACATCGGCGCGATCGGCTGGCTCGTCGACGGCGCGGCGATAATGAATCAGATTCCGTTGTGCCGCTGCTCGTTCGGTCCCTATGCGCGCGCGATGATCCGCATCTGCAAGGAGGAATCGTTCCATCAGCGTCAGGGTTACGACATCATGCTGACCTTGTGTCGCGGGAGCGCCGAGCAAAAGGCAATGGCACAAGATGCGTTGAATCGATGGTGGTGGCCGTCGCTGATGATGTTCGGTCCGCCGGATGCCGAAAGCGTTCACAGCGCGCAGTCGGCGCGCTGGAAGATCAAGCTGCTGTCGAACGACGAGCTGCGGCAACGTTTCGTCGACCAGACGGTTCCGCAAGCCGCTTTTCTCGGCATCTTGATGCCCGACCCCGCGCTCAAATGGAACGAAGCCCAAGGCCACTACGATTTCGGTCCGATCGATTGGAGCGAATTCCACAACGTTCTAAAAGGCAACGGTCCGTGCAATCGCGATCGGCTGCGCACGCGCGTTCGGGCATGGGAAGACGGCGCATGGGTTCGGGAGGCGGCCATCGCGCATGCCGAGAAGCGCGCCGCACGAGCGGCGGCATAGGGGGAAGGCGTGACAGCTGACATGAGCACCGCAGGGCCGTCCCAAGGTGCGAATCACGCCCCCTCGGGGGGCAGCGAGCGGGCGACAACTGCGAGCGTGGGGGGCCATGAATGGCCGCTTTGGGAAATTTTCATTCGCTCGCAGCATGGGCTCGCTCACAAGCACGTCGGAAGCTTGCACGCGCCCGACGCGGAAATGGCGATCAAGAATGCCCGCGACGTTTACACGCGGCGCAACGAGGGTGTGTCCATTTGGGCGGTGCGTTCCGCCGATATCCACGCGTCGGCGCCGGGCGATCGGGGACCTCTGTTCGAGCCCGCGAACGACAAAGTCTATCGGCATCCGACCTTCTTCCCGATGCCGGAGGAAGTGAAGCACCTGTGAATACGAGTGTCGCATCGCCACTCTTCGAGTACGTGCTCCGGCTCGCCGACAGTGACCTTGTGCTGGCGCAACGGCTCGGCGAGTGGGTCGGTAAGGGCCCGGTGCTCGAGGAGGATATCGCGCTCACCAACGTCGGGCTCGATCTTCTCGGCCAGGCCCGGATGTGGCTCGCGTACGCCGGCGAAATCGAGGCGATGCACAATGGCCGGGGCCGCACCGAAGACGAATTGGCGTTCCTGCGCGATGCGTCGGCATTCCGAAATCTGCTGTTGACCGAGCAGCCGAACGGCAACTACGCCGAAACGATGGCGAGGCAGTTCTATTTCGATCAATGGCATCGGCTCGCGCTGGAGGGGCTCTCGTCATCGACGGACCCAAGAATCGCGGAAATTGCGGCCAAAGCGCGCAAGGAAGTCGCTTACCACGTGGAGCGCTCGGCGGACTGGGTGATCCGGTTGGGCGGCGGTACCGCCGAATCGAATCGCAGGATGCAGTCGGCGCTCGACGACATGTGGATGTACACGGGCGAGATCTTCGCGCCCGACGCCACTGAACTCGCGCTGATTGAAACGGGCGCCGCCGCCGATGTGCGCAAGCTCCACGAGCGCTGGCTCGCGAACGTACGGGACGTTATCGACGAAGCAACGCTTTCGCTGCCGGCGGGCGTTTGGATGCAGGGCGCCGCAGGACGCGGCGGCAAGCAGGGCGTCCACACCGAGCACCTCGGTCACATGCTGGCCGAGATGCAATTCCTGCCACGGGCTTATCCGGGACTGCAATGGTAGTGAATGGACTCGACGCAAAGGCCGCGGCATCGGTGCGTTCAACCGACGCAATGGTCGTCGAGCATGCATGGCAAGCGCTCGCGACCGTCGTCGATCCCGAAATCCCGATCGTTTCGATCGTCGAGCTCGGCATCGTTCGCGGCGTGCGCCTGGAGGGGACGACGTTGGTCGTCGAGATCACGCCGACGTATTCGGGATGTCCGGCAACCGAAGCGATCGCGAGCGCGGTCGATGATGCATTGAATGCTCGCGGAATTTCGGACCAGCGCATCGAAACAACGCTCGCGCCCGTCTGGACAACCGATTGGATCGCACCGGAGGCGAAGCGACGGCTCCGGGAATTCGGCATCGCGCCGCCGCATGTCGTCGAAGCACGCGTCGATGTCGCCAGCATCAGCCCGCTGCGCCGAATCGCACAGGTGGCGTGTCCGCGTTGCACATCGACGCGCACGCGCCTGGTATCGCAGTTCGGCTCGACGGCTTGCAAAGCGCACTATCGCTGCGACGATTGTCTCGAGCCGTTCGATTACTTCAAGAGCTTTTGATTCCATCTTGAGCCGAGCCATGAGGTGAGCAAGTTTCACCGCCTCTCGATCGCAGGCGTCGAGCGCGAAACCCGTGACGCGATCGCCGTGACGTTCGCCGTGCCTGAAGCGCTACGTGATCAATTCCGTTTCACGCAAGGTCAGCATCTGACATTGCGCGCCGATATCGGGGGGGAGGACGTGCGGCGCTCGTACTCGATTTGCTCCGCCGTCGACGATGGCGCGCTGCGCATCGCGGTCAAGCGATCGCCCGGCGGCGCGTTTTCGACATGGGCGAACGAAGTGCTGAAGGTCGGCGCGACGATCGACGTCATGCCGCCGTTGGGACATTTCAATGTAGCGCTCGATCCCACGGCGAAGCGTCGTTATCTGGGCTTCGCGGCCGGCAGCGGCATCACGCCGCTTTTGTCGATCGTCAAGACGACGCTCGCCGTTGAACCGCAGTCGCAATTCACGCTTTTCTACGGCAATCGCGCGTCGAGCACGGTGATGTTCAGGGAGGAGCTGGCAGCGCTCAAGGATATTTATGTGACGCGCTTCAATCTGGTCCATGTTCTATCGCGCGAGGCGCAGGACATCGACCTGTTGCACGGACGGATCGATCGAGCGCGTGCGGATGCGCTCCTCGCGCACTGGATTCACCTGGACCAAATCGACGCGGCGTTCATTTGCGGTCCCGAGGGAATGATGGAGGCGGTGATCGACGCGCTCAAATCGCGCGGATTTCCCGATTCCAAGATCCGGATCGAGCGCTTCGCCGCCAGTATTCCCAAGCATCAGCACGTCGCGCGACCATTGCCGCAGGCCGCGCAGTCGGAATGCGAAGTGACGGTGATCATCGATGGGACGCGCAAGTCGTTTCTGCTGGAGAAACAGAAGGAAAATATCATCGAAGCAGGGCTTCGCAACGGCGTGGAGCTTCCCTATTCGTGCCGCGGCGGCGTCTGCTCGACGTGCCGATGCCGGCTCGTCGAAGGCGAAGTCGAAATGGATGTCAATTTCGCGCTCGAGGATTACGAAATAGCGCGCGGATTCATCTTGTCGTGCCAAAGCTATCCGACCACCGACACGGTCGTTGTCGATTACGACCAAACGGGCACCGGTTGATCGAAGCACGAGTCTACGCGGGCGACGGCGTCGCAAGCGCAGCCGTATTCACATCGTGATAGAGTTCACAATGGAAGAACGCAAGAGGTTCCCGTGTCGCATCCCTTGTTTGAAAAGCACCGCGCGACGCTCGATCGCGCATTGACCGCCATCGCGGAACGGGGCTATTGGTCGCCGTACCCGGAATCGGCGAGCCCCAAGGTTTACGGTGAAGGAACGGCAGACGCCGGCAAAGCTGCGTTCGACGCATTGCTGAATCATCCGTTTCCGTTGAATCAACCCGCCGGCGTGGGTCGCGTGGGCACGGAGCGATCACCGTACGGAATGTCGCTTGGAATCACCTATCCGAAGTCCGATGTCGATGCGCTGTTCGCGGCGATCGACAACGCTCGTGCGGAATGGCGCAAAGCCGGCCCAGAAGCCTGGGTTGGCGTGTGCCTTGAAACGCTCGCGCGCATCAACAAGGAAAGCTTTTTGATCGCCAACGCCGTGATGCATACGACGGGCCAGGCGTTTCTGATGGCGTTCCAGGCCGGCGGTCCGCACGCGCAGGACCGCGGGCTCGAAGCAGTCGCCTATGCTTGGGACGAGATGCGCCGCGTGCCAAAGGCGGCGCAATGGGAAAAGCCGCAGGGCAAAAACGATCCGCTCAAGATGGAAAAGCGGTTTCGCATCGTGCCTCGCGGCGTCGCGCTTGTCATCGGGTGTTCGACGTTCCCGACGTGGAATGGCTATCCGGGCCTGTTCGCAAGTCTCGCGACCGGCAATGCGGTCGTCGTGAAACCACATCCCGGCGCCATTCTTCCACTGGCGATTACGGTGAAGATCGCACGCGACGTCCTGGCCGAATCGGGTTTCGATCCCAACATCGTGACACTGGTCGCGCACGATCCGGCCGACAATATCGCGCAAGCACTTGCATTGCGTCCGGAAGTGAAGATCGTCGACTACACCGGGAGCACGGCCAATGGCCGCTGGCTCGAGGAGCACGCGCGCCAGGCCCAGGTTTACACCGAGAAAGCCGGCGTGAACCAGATCGTCGTCGATAGCACGAAGGACTTCAAAGGGCTGGCGCGAAACATTGCGTTTTCGCTGTCGCTCTATACCGGCCAGATGTGCACCGCCCCCCAAAACATTTACGTGCCGCGCGATGGCATTGAAACGTCCGAAGGTCATCTGACGTTCGATCAGGTTGCGGCCGGGATTGCGGAAGCTGTCGGCAAATTGCTCGGCGATCCGGCGCGCGCAGTCGAAATACTCGGCGCCGTGCAAAACGACGGCATATTGCGCCGACTCGAAGCTGCGCGCTCGTTGGGCGCGATCGTCCTCGATACGCGATCGATCGAGCATCCGGCGTTTCCGCAAGCGACCATCCGAACACCGCTCATCGTCAAACTTGATGCCGTCGATCGCGCGAAGTATCTGAACGAATGGTTCGGACCGATAGCGTTTGTGATCGCAACCGAATCGACCGACGAGAGTCTCGAGATCGCCCGGGACGCCGTCGTCGGCCACGGCGCGCTGACCCTCTCGGTCTATTCGACTCGCGACGATGTCGTTGCACGCGCGATCGATGTGGCGGAGGACGCCGGTGTTGCGTTGTCGATCAATCTGACCGGCGGCGTATTCATCAATCAATCGGCCGCGTTCTCGGATTACCATGGCACCGGCGCCAATCCCGCGGCCAATGCCGCGCTGACCGATGCGGCGTATGTTGCCAACCGGTTTCGAGTGGTTCAGCATCGAATGCATACATAGGAAATTTGGATTCATCATCAGGGATCGAAGGGGGTTTTGCGGAAGAGCGCTCCATGGGTTACGAAAACATCAAGTTCGAAACGGCGAGCGGTATCGCGCGAATCACGCTCAACCGTCCTGATCGGCTCAACAGCTTCACGTCCGCGATGCACGCGGAAGTCCGCGCCGCCCTGGACGCGGTCAAAGCCGATGCGACGCTCCGCGTGTTGTTGCTGACGGGCGCGGGACGCGGTTTCTGTGCCGGCCAGGATCTCTCTGATCGCGCGGTGGCGCCCGGCGAAGCGCCGGTCGATCTCGGCGCATCGATCGAGCAGAACTATCGGCCGCTCGTGCTCGGCTTGCGAGCGCTGCCGATGCCCGTTGTGTGCGCGGTGAACGGCGTCGCCGCCGGGGCAGGAGCGAATCTCGCGCTTGCCTGTGACATCGTCCTCGCAACCAAATCAGCCGCCTTCATCCAGGCGTTTTGCAAGATCGGCTTGATCCCCGATTCGGGCGGAACGTATTTTCTTCCAAGGTTCGTCGGTTCTGCGCGCGCGATGGGACTCGCGCTGCTCGGCGACAAGATCCATGCAGAACAGGCGGCAGCATGGGGTCTCATTTGGAAGTGCGTCGACGATGCGCAGTTCGGCGAAGCGGTCGAAGCGCTCGTGAATCAACTCGCGCAAGCGCCGACGCGCGGACTTGCGGAAACGAAGCGCGCGCTGCATGCATCGGAAGGTAATACCCTCGATGCGCAGCTCGATCTCGAGCGCGACATCCAACGAGCGCTTGGTTACGGTGCCGACTATCGCGAGGGCGTCGCCGCGTTTCTGGAAAAGCGCGCTCCGCGTTTCTCCGGAAAATAGTGCGTGGGGTCCTAGGATGACGGGCTGCGGCGCCGAGCCGCGCCAGCGATGAGAGGCGCGGCACTATCAGCGGACGCGGTTGTTGCCGTCATCGGCGCCGGCGCGATGGGCGCGGGCATCGCACAAGTCGCCGCGCAGTCCGGCCATGCCGTCTGCCTTTTCGACTCGCGCATCGGCGCAGCCGAAGCCGCGCGAGGCAACATCGCCGCGACGCTCGAGTCCCTCGCCGCCAAAGGGAAGATGTCGATCGATGCGGCACATAGCGCGGGCGCACGCATTGCACCGGTCGACGCGCTGGCGGACTGCGTCGGCGCGAAGCTCGTGGTCGAAGCCATCGTCGAGGATCTGGAAGCGAAGCGCTCGCTGCTTCGCGAGCTCGAAGTGATCGTGGCGACCGACGCGATCCTCGCGACCAATACGTCGTCGCTGTCGATTACCGCGCTGGCCGCCGGCCTCAAGCATCCGGCGCGCGTCGTCGGCATGCACTTCTTCAATCCCGCGCCGATCCTCCCGCTGGTCGAAGTCGTCAGCGGCCTCGAGACCGATCCGGTGACCGCGGACACGATATACGCGACGGCGAGCGCGTGGGGAAAGTTTCCGGTCCGTGCGTTATCGACGCCCGGATTCATCGTCAATCGCTGCGCGCGTCCTTTCTACGGCGAGGCGCTGCGCTTGTTGAGCGAAGGCGCAGCCGATCCTGCGACACTCGACGCGATCATGCGCGACGCCGGCGGCTTTCGGATGGGACCGTTCGAGCTGATGGACTTGATTGGCCACGACGTCAATTTTGCGGTGACGCGCAGCGTGTGGGACGCTTATTTCCACGATCCGCGCTACACGCCGTCGGTGCTGCAGCAAGAGTTGGTCGCGGCGGGTTTTTTCGGCCGCAAAAGCGGACGCGGGTTTTTCCATTATGGAAACAACGCGGCGAAGGCGGACGCTGTCGCGCTGCCGTCGCAGCCGAAGCCGATCGCCGTTCGCGTCTGCGGCGATCTCGGAACGGCAACCGCACTTGTAAGCCGGCTTGCGTCGGCCAATGTGAGCGTCGAGCGCGGACCGCCCAATTCATCGTTGCCCTATGGCGCGATTTCGGTCGGCGGCGGTTGGCTCGCACTCACCGATGGCCGAACCGCGACGACGCGGGCGGCGGAGGTCGGCGTGCGCGATCTTGTCTTATTCGATCTCGCCCTCGATTACGCGACCTGCACGCGGCTGGCGGCGAGCCGTTCCGATGCTTGCAGCGACAGCGTTTGGGATGCCGCGGTGGGAACGTTACAAGCGGCCGGAATTGCCGTGTCTCCGCTCGACGATGTCGCCGGGCTTGCCCTGATGCGGACAGTCGCGATGCTCGCGAACGAAGCGGCCGATGCGGTGACGCAAATGATCGCCACAGCGCATGATATCGATGTCGCCATGCAAAAAGGCGTCAACTACCCGCTCGGCCCGCTCGCCTGGGCTGACCGGATCGGCGTCGCGCAGGTTCGCGAGGTTCTGGTTCATCTTGGCGCGCAGTACGGCGATCGTTATCGCGTCTCGCCGTTGATCGCCCGTCGCTCGGCATCCGGTCGGCCGCTCTCGGAATAGTGGACCCATTGAGTCAGGTTTTAAATGACCGATGATCATCGGCCTTCGCGCGACGAAGCGCAGTCGCTCGCGCAGCGTGTCGGTTCGCGTATGTTCGAGAGCGATCGGGCATCGCGCGCGCTTGGCATGGCGATCGAGGGGATCGGACCCGGTCGCGCGACCCTCACGATGACGGTCCGCGACGATATGACGAACGGACACGCGATCTGCCACGGCGGCTTTATTTTCACGCTGGCCGACAGCGCGTTTGCTTTTGCCTGCAACAGCTACAATTTCAACACGGTGGCGCAAGGCTGCTCGATCGAATATCTGGCGCCGGCTCGCGAGGGCGATGTTCTCACCGCCGACGCGCAGGAGCGAAGCCTATCCGGACGGACCGGCGTCTACGATATCGAGGTGACGAATCAGCGCGGCGAAACAATCGCGCTGTTTCGCGGCAAGAGCTACCGGATCAAGGGCCACATCGTCGGGAGTTAGCAGCGAGGAGCATACGATGCCGGCAAAAAAACCAGGTCCCGGCGATCTCGAACCGATCGAAACCGGCAGCCGCGACGAGTTGATGGCGTTGCAGCTCGCGCGGCTTCGTGGGTCGCTGCAGCAGGCCTATGACCGCGTGCCGCATTATCGACGCGCGTTCGACCGTGCAGGTGTCGCACCCGGCGATTGCAAGTCGCTTGCCGATCTGGCGCGCTTTCCGTTCACGACCAAAGCCGATCTCCGCGATAACTATCCGTTCGGCATGTTTGCCGTGCCGCGTGAGGAGGTGGTGCGCATCCATGCGTCGTCGGGCACGACGGGCAAGCCGACCGTCGTCGGTTACACGCGACACGACATCGACACATGGGCGACGGTCATGGCACGCTCGATCAGGGCCGCGGGCGGACGTGCGGGTGACCTCGTGCACATCGCCTATGGCTATGGCTTGTTCACCGGCGGACTCGGCGCACACTACGGCGCGGAAAAGTTGGGCGCCACGGTCATTCCGATGTCGGGCGGCCAAACCGAGAAGCAGGTGCAGCTCATCACCGATTTCAAGCCGGACATCATCATGGTGACGCCGTCGTACATGTTGGCGATCGCCGAGGAAATGGAACGACAGGGCATCGATCCGCACGAAACTTCGCTGTCGATCGGCATTTTCGGCGCGGAACCTTGGACCCCGACGATGCGCGAAGCGATCGAGGCCAAGCTCGACATGGACGCGATCGACATTTACGGGCTGTCGGAAGTGATGGGTCCCGGCGTTGCGCAGGAGTGCATCGAGACCAAAGACGGGTTGACCGTTTGGGAAGATCATTTCTATCCCGAGATCGTCGACCCCGAATCGGGCGCCGTGTTGCCGGACGGCGAGAAAGGCGAGCTCGTCTTCACCTCGCTCACGAAGGAGGCAATGCCGATCATTCGCTATCGCACGCGCGATTTGACGCGCTTGCTGCCGCCGACCGCACGCGCGATGCGGAGAATCGAAAAGATCACCGGGCGCTCCGACGACATGTTGATCATTCGCGGCGTCAACGTGTTCCCGACGCAGATCGAGGAATTGATCCTCCGGGAGACCGCACTCGCGCCGCACTATCAGCTCGAGATCGCGCGGCCGCGCACGCTGGACGAGTTGACGGTGCTCGTGGAGCGGGCGGCGGGTGTGGGACATGCCGATGGCGAAACGGCCGGCGCAACGCTCGGGCAGCGCATCAAGAATTTGATCGGTGTGACGGCCCAAGTCCAGGTGGTGCAATCCGGCGGAATCGAGCGCTCGCTCGGGAAGGCGAGGCGGATCGTCGACAAGCGGCCCAAGACTTGACGATCGCATGACGATGAAACTCTGCATCGTCGGCGCGGGCGCAATCGGTGGGTTGATCGGCGCGCGACTCGCGCACGCGGGCGTCGACGTGTCGGCGATCGCGCGCGGCGAAACGGCGGCGGCGCTGCGCGAACACGGCTGGCGCTTGCAGATCGGAGGCAAGACAATCACGGCGGCGGTTCGCGTCGTGCGCGAGCCCGCCGAATTGCCGCCGCAGGATTATGTCGTGGTTGCCGTCAAAGCGCCCGCGATGATTCGCGTTGCGCCAGTCGTGGGCGCGCTCGCGCATCCCGACACGACCATCGTCACGGCGATGAACGGCGTTCCGTGGTGGTTCTTTCACGGCCTGTCGGGTGAATACGACGATCTCCCGCTCAAGACGATCGATCCGGACGGCGTCATCGCGGCGGCGATTCCGGTCGAGCGTGTCGTCGGTGCCGTCGTTCATCTCGCGTGCTCGATGGCTGAGCCGGGCTTAGTCCGCCACGGCGTGGGCAATCGGCTGATCGTCGGCGAGCCGAAGGGCGGATCGTCGGCACGTTTACTCGCTTTCGCCGAACTGTTGCGCGAAGCGGCCTTCGAAGTGGACGTGTCGCCCCGAATCCAGAACGACATCTGGTACAAGCTTTGGGGCAACATGACGATGAATCCGATTTCGGCGTTCACCGGTGCATTGGCCGATCGCATTCTCGACGATCCGCTCGTCAATCAATTCTGCCTCGAGGTGATGGAAGAAGCGGCGGCGATCGGCGCGGCAATCGGCTGTCCGATCGCGCAAAGCGGTGCGGACCGCATGGTGGTCACACGCAAGCTCGGAGCGTTCAAGACCTCGATGCTGCAGGACGTCGAGCGCGGCAGAGCCGTCGAGATCGATGCGCTCTTGTCGGCGCCTCGCGAGATCGGAGCGCGGGTCGGCGTGCCGACGCCGCGTCTCGATACGTTGCTCGGACTCGCGCGTCTGCACGCGCGCGTGCACAAACTTTATCCCGAGACGCTTCGCTAGTCGGTTTGAGCGTTGCCGGTCAGCGCCTGAAGCGTCCTCCGCCGCCGCCGAATCCACCTTGGCGGGCGGCGCCGAAGTTGGCTTCCCGTTGCGCACCCATCGTTCGCGCTCCGCGATCGTTCTCGAGCTGCTGGAACCCGCCGGAACCGGATTCCCCTTGATGGAACGCGCCGCCGCGTTCGGTCTCTCCGGAGAGATTGCTTTGCGTTCCTCGCGTCTGACGCGTTTCGCCGGACAAATTCTGCTGCGAAGCGGATTGACGCGTCCCGCCCGACGAATTTTGCTGCGATCCTGATTGACGCGTTTGTGCCGATGGATTTTGCTGCGATTGATTTTTCGAGTTGGTCGGCGGCTGAACCGGGTTCCACGAGCCATCGTTGTACTTGGACCATCCGTCGGATGTGTGCTTGTACACGTTGCCATCTGCGCCGGCATAGACATCGCCGCCCGATGTCTTCACGGCCCCGGCGCTGTTGCCGCCCGCACCCTTGACGCCGGCGCCTTCCGCACCCGTGCTCGATTTGAAGCTGCCCGCCGTGCCTTGTGCGTTGCTTTGATGTTGCGTGTTGACGGTCTTGTTCGCACCGCTGAACGTGCTCGAGCCCCAGCTTCCGTATTGGTTGTAATTCTGGTTCGTCGAGCCGGTGACGCCGCTTCGCGCGTTGTACCAATTAGCATTGGCGGTCCCGCTGTTGGTCCCCCACGACGCGCTGCCATGCGCGTAACTGCCGGTCGACGGGTTGTATGCCGACCACGCGCCGGCGCCGCCATTCGGTCCATAAACGGCACCGCCATGCGCCCATGCGCCCGTGTTCGGGTTGTAATAAGTGCCACCCGAGGCGGCGCCGCCATAAGGACCATAAATCGTGCCGCCGCGCGCCCACGCGCCCGTGTTCGGGTTGTACCAAGTGGCGCCCGAATACGAATACGGGTACGGGTAATAGATCGGCACCGGACCCGGCCAGATCACCGGCGGATAGTAATAACCGGTGCCGTAGACGACGACGCCGCCGGACACGTAGCTCATCGTGTAGCCCGACGTGTAGCCGTAGACGACGGTGGCCGTCGTCGAGCCGTAAACGCGCACGTACGTCACACGATAGAGCGGGTTCGACGACGGGATCGTATAAATGACGGCCGGCACGCTGTCGGCGAGCACCCACGTCCCCGTCGCCGCCGGCGCCACGAACCACGCGCCCTGGTAGCACACGTAATACTGGTTGCCCACGCGAATCACATCATTGATCGTGTTGACGGCATAGAACATCTCGGTGCCGCCAATGGGCTCGAATTTCGGCTCGCCGCTGTAGATCACTTCGACCTTTGTCGTGGCGCGATCAAGCGACGCTTCCGTCGGGACCTGCGTTTGCAGCACGGCTTCTTGCGCCTGTGGCGTGCCCGGCACGGAGGTCAGCACGGACCCGCGCGGGCTCGACGGCGGAATCTTCGCAAAATCGGCGGGTAGGCTCGTTGTGGCAAAGGCCCACGGACCGTCGAGGTTCGCCGCCGAGAACCAGCGGCCCGAAACGAGATAGTAATAGCGGCCAGACGACGAATCAACGAACAACGACGCATCGGTGTTCGATACGTATTTGAGCGCCGTGCCTGCGATCGCGACGAGCTTGGGCGTCCCTTCGGTCACCACGATCTCCGCCGGCGTCGTGCTGACGAAAATCGTCGGCATTTGTGACGCGGACAGCTTTTTACCCGGAATCTGTTTGCGCACGGCAGCGAAATTCGCATCCGACGGAAGCTGTGAGAAGGCTGCGGGGAGCGTCGTGACCGGAGACCACGTTCCTTTGAAGTCCGGTGCGCTCAACCAAGCGCCGTTGTTCAGCCAGTACCAAGTCTTGGTGCCGTTGTCGACGAACACGTCCCAGTTCGTGTTGACCGCTGCGGCCAGCGGCGTGCCGGTCACGGGCGCCAACACGGGCTCGCCGTCGAATACGAGTAGACTCGCCGGACGCGAGCTGTAGAAGATCGCCGGCGGATTGTTGTTCACGGGTGTTTGCAGCGTTTGTTCGGCCTGTCGATTGAGACTCAGCAAAACCGCGTCGAGCGGCACGCGCTTGTCGCCCATTGTCTCGAGCGCGTTTTTGATCCCTTCGTCGATCCGCGCTTTTTGCATCGGGTCCGACGTCGGAAAGTTGGCGGAAACGAGTTTCGGCGATGACAGCATCACCGTCCGTGTCTCGAGATCGGAGTTCGTCGCGAACGAGACCTCGATCGCGCCCAGCATGGGATTTTTCGCGCCGGTCGGCGTAATCGCAAGGGCGATGCGTGTGTCAAGTGTGCGACGATCCGGCCACGACACGACTTGCGGCTGATAGATGACAGCGGTGCCGCGCTCGGTGTTCACGGTCTGCGGCCACGACTTTGCGGCCGGCGGCGTGGAGCTTTGCATCGAGGGAGCGGCTTGTGGTGAGGCGGCCGGCTTGGGCGCCGCGGCGCTCTTGATCGCCATAAGCGCTTGTTGACACCCTCCGGACAACTGCGCGCCATGTTGCTGCAGACACGCGAGCGCCTCGGAACCTCCCGGTGTCACGCCGGAGCAATGCGCCATGTAATCGGAGCGGCAGCTCTGGCGGATCGCATTCTGTTGCGCCGGCGTCGGTTGCGCGTCGGCGAGCGCGCTCGCGCAGAGGAACGCTGCAGATAGCGAGTGAGCGAGCAGCGCAACGGGGCCGCGCTGGGGAAAAACAATCATAGTCAACTCCGGAAAAAACGAATCAGAAATCCGCTCCTTACGCTCGAAGCGGTCACATTCCCTTTTTTGCTTCGAACAATTCCCTTTTGCAGCCGAGGGAAAGCTCGCGGAAATTCGTGCGGAGGCATTCCTTGGCCGTGCCGGGCGCCGCGCCAGCGCAGTAGCGATGGAGGTCGTCTTCACACGCCTGGACGACCTCCTTCATCAAGGCCGCCGTTTGCGTCATGCCGCGCTGACAGCCCGGCGACAGCTGATCTTTGTGCGAGCGCAGGCACTGCGCGATGCGGCCTTCGCCTTGCGAAACGCCCGCGCAGTAGGTCTTGATGTCGCCAGCGCACGCCTGTTGGGCGTTTTGGGCCAATGCGCTCCCCGCCAGCAACGCAAGCGCGGCGCCAGCGAACAACGTCATCACAACGCGATGCTTCGACCGTGCGGTCATGCGGATCTCCCTTGAGTGGAATGCCGGATCGCCATGCCGTTGCGACTACGTGCAGGCGTCCGGCTCTTGGTCGTCGAAACCGCAATTCGTGAGCGTACCCCGAAGGGCGTGGAAAAACCAGCCGCCGCGGGTGCAGATATCGGTGTTAAGGGGGGGACTCCCGATCCCTCGATGCCTCGAACACATGGGTTGCTCGATATTCGTCGATGTGACCGGGCAGGAAGTGCGAGATGAGAATCAATAGATACACGAACAGCGCGACACGCGTGTTGTAGAACGCGATCACCATTGAGAAGAACGGCACCATGGCGAACAGCGCGATCCGCCGTCGCAGCAACTTGACCGCGACCGAATTCAACTCGGCGGTCGCGAGATAAGGATGGCGGGAGAGATAACGGAGATGAATATAGCTCAAGCCGCTCAACAGCAGCAGCGTCACGCCGTAGATCTCGCAAGGCAGCGTCAAGTCCTCGTGATCGCCGACCAAGTCGGTCGCGAACGGGAG
>DASXPO010000183.1:0-11277 GCA_036493535.1 Casimicrobiaceae bacterium | reverse complement strand
GACAGTAGTAGGCCAGCCTGGCCTTCACCAGCCTTCGCGTGAAGTCGATCGCGCTGTCCTCCATCCGCGTGACGTCTGTAAGACCATAAAGTCGGTAGAGGTCGAGATAACACTCATCTATCTTGGTTTTATCGATCTGGCCGTAGTAAGACGGCGGGTGGCGCTTGTGGAGTTCTGGCACTACCGCGGAGGGCGTACCCCCTACCAATACCGACGTGTTTGGTAAGCGTTTGGTAAACCGACAAGCCTCAACCCAAAATCTATTATAAATCATTGTTTATTATGGCGTCCCCAGCGGGATTCGAACCCGCGTTACCGCCGTGAAAGGGCGGTGTCCTGGGCCTCTAGACGATAGGGACCGCGAGGCAGTCGCGCCGTGTTATTCGGCTCGCGCGACTTGATCGGTGGTGGAGGTAAGCGGGATCGAACCGCTGACCTCTTGCATGCCATGCAAGCGCTCTCCCAGCTGAGCTATACCCCCACGGCGAAAGGCGGATTATAGCGTCCGCCCGAATTACGGTAAACCGCGAATCTCCATCCGCTATCATCGGTCGGCCGGAATCCCTTCTTTCGCGCGCGGTATTTTCCGCTCTCGGCCAAGCCATGCCATTCCCATCACCGGGCGAAACCACAAAGACGGACCTACGCCATCGCGTGGTCCTTATTACCGGCGCGACGGGCGGCCTCGGTCGCGTGCTCGCGCTTACCTGCGCGAAAGCGGGCGCGACGGTCGTTCTGCATGCGCGCGTCGTTCGCAAACTCGAAGCGCTCTACGACGAGATCAAGCAAAGCGGTTATCCCGAGCCCACGATACTTCCGCTCGATCTTGCCAAAGCAACCGCCGACGATTTCGCTAACGTCACGAGCGCGCTCGAAGCGCAGCTAGGACGGCTCGATGCGATCGTTCACACAGCCGCGATGCTCGGCTCGCTCGGACCGACCGAGCATCAGTCGTTCGACAGCTGGCTCGCACTGCTGCGCGTCAACGTCGCGGCGCCGATGGGAATCACACGGTCCGCGCTCCGCCTGTTGAACGCGGCGCCCGACGCCTCGGTCGTCTTCACGCTCGACAGCCGGGGTCAGGAACCGCGCGCTTACTGGGGCGGATATGCGGTAACCAAGGCCGCCCTCACCGCTCTCGCGCACGAGCTCGCCGACGAATGGGAGCATCGCTCGCGGTTGCGCGTGAACGCCGTGGTCCCCGGGCCGATCCGCTCACCGCTGCGAGTCCAAACGCATCCGGCCGAAGATGCATCGGCGCTGCCGACGCCCGATGAGTTGGTCCCGCTCTATTTGCACTTGATCGCAGGACAAACGAAAGCCGACAGCGGCAGGCTGATCGACGCTCAAGCGTGGCTCGCGGGCGCCGATCCGGTCTCCTCGTCGCTTTTGCCGTAACGCAACAGCACCCGCAGCCGACGGAAATCTTCCGCCGGCAACATATCGGGCAGGATCAGCACCGACCGGGCGCAAAGCGTCCCCTTCGATCGCCACGTCAGGGTTGTGACGATCGCGCCCACGTATGAGGCATCTTGCACGTGTCCGGTGAGCACTTCGCCGCTCATCAACGTGGCGACGACCTTACGATTGCCGTCGACACGCAGCGCACGGACCGCGCGTGGGCCCCGGCGCATGCCGATCACCCAAATGCGATTGGCCGACCAGGCGGCGAGCGCGA
Organism: Casimicrobiaceae bacterium; assembly: GCA_036493535.1. Taxonomy (GTDB): domain Bacteria; phylum Pseudomonadota; class Gammaproteobacteria; order Burkholderiales; family Casimicrobiaceae; genus VBCG01. Next base: position 9,599 of record DASXPO010000183.1, on the reverse strand, counting down.
CAACGCCCGCGACAATTGCGACCGGATGGATCGGCAGCAGCACCAGAATGCTGATCGTTGCGGCCGCGAGCATCGCGACGCTCAAACACGCACGGCGCGAAGGACCTAAAGAGATATCGACGGGACGCGGCTTGGACATGCCGCGATTGAACCGCGCGCCGGCTTCACGACGCCATCATCCATTCGGACGACAACGCGAAATCGCGATCAACGAATCAAACGAGCGCTACGCCGGCGTGTCCGCGGTCTTCGGCAGCATGCGCTTCTCGCCTGCGAGCGCCAGCCACGTTTCGACGACCGTATCCGGGTTGAGCGAAATGCTTTCGATGCCCTGATCGACGAGCCACTGCGCGAGATCGGGATGGTCGGAGGGCCCCTGCCCGCAAATGCCGCAGTACACATTGCGCTTGCGACACGCGACGATCGCCATCGACAGCATCATCTTGACCGCCGGATCGCGTTCGTCGAACTGCGACGCGATCGGACCCCCCGAATCGCGATCGAGCCCGAGCGTCAGTTGCGTCATGTCGTTGGAACCGATCGAGAAGCCGTCGAAGTAATCGAGAAACCGATCGGCGAGCAGCGCGTTGGATGGCAGCTCGCACATCATCACGATGGAGAGATCGTTGACGCCGCGCTTCAAGCCCTGATCAGCCAGCAACGCGACGACCTTCTCCGCTTCCTCGAGCGTCCGCACGAAAGGCACCATCAGCGCAACGTTGGTGAAGCCCATGTCGTCGCGCACGCGCTTCATCGCCTGGCATTCGAGCGCGAAGCAGTCCTGAAAATCGTCCGAGATGTAGCGCGACGCGCCGCGAAAACCGAGCATCGGATTTTCTTCGTGCGGCTCGTAGCGATCGCCGCCCAGCAGATTCAGATATTCGTTCGACTTGAAGTCCGACAAGCGCACGATCACTTTTTTCGGCGCGAATGCCGCGGCGATCGTCGCAACGCCCTCGGCGATTCGACTGATGTAGTACTCGGTCGGACTCGCATAACCGGCGATCTGCGCCTCGATTTCGCGACGAAGCTCGGCGGGCTGTTGATGGAGCTCGAGCAGCGCTTTCGGATGAACGCCGACGTTGCGATTGATGATGAACTCCAGGCGCGCGAGTCCCACACCTTCGTTCGGAATGCGCCGGAACTCGAACGCGAGTTCGGGATTGCCGACGTTCATCATGATCTTGGTCGGACACGCGGGCATCCGATCGAGCGAGACTTCGACGATCTCGACCTCGAGCAGTCCCGTATAGACGTGACCGGTGTCGCCCTCCGCGCACGACACCGTCACTTCGCTGCCATCCTTCAACGTCTCCGTTGCATCGCCGCAGCCCACGACGGCCGGAATACCGAGCTCGCGCGCGATGATGGCTGCATGACACGTGCGGCCGCCGCGATTGGTCACGATCGCCCCGGCGCGCTTCATTACCGGCTCCCAATCGGGATCGGTCATGTCCGTAACCAGCACATCGCCCGCCTGCACGCGATCCATGTGCGCGGCTGATGCGACGATGCGCACCTTCCCCTGTCCGATCTTCTGGCCGATCGCCCGGCCGCTCGCGAGCACCTTCGATTTCGATTTCAAGCGGTAACGCCGCAACTCGCCGGCGCCTTCCTGCGACTTCACCGTCTCCGGACGGGCCTGCAGGATGTAGAGCTTGCCGTCGATGCCGTCGCGGCCCCATTCGATATCCATCGGCCGGCCGTAGTGCTCTTCGATAACCACCGCGTAGCGCGCGAGCTCCTCCACGTCCGGGTCGGAAATCGAAAAGCGGCGCCGATCGTTGGCCGGGACGTCGACGGTGCGAGTCGATTCCGCCGCAGACGTGGCCGCGCCGAATACCATTTTCGTCGCCTTTTCACCGAGCGATTTGCGCAAGATCGCGGGCCGGCTGGCGGCGAGATTCGGCTTGTAGACATAGAACTCGTCCGGGTTCACGGCCCCCTGGACCACGCTCTCGCCCAGTCCGTACGACGACGTGATGAAGACGACTTGGTCGAAGCCCGATTCGGTGTCGAGCGTGAACATGACACCGGCTGCGCTCTCATCGCTTCGCACCATTCGTTGCACGCCCGCGGACAGTCCGACATCGGCGTGGGCGAAGCCGTGATGAACGCGGTACGCGATCGCGCGATCGTTGTAGAGCGAGGCGAACACTTCCTTTATCGCATGAATAATGCTGTCCAAGCCTTTGATATTGAGAAACGTCTCTTGCTGTCCAGCAAACGATGCCTCGGCGGTGTCTTCTGCGGTTGCCGATGAGCGGACCGCGAACGATGCGTCCGCGTTGTCGCGCTCGAGCGCCGCATAGGCTCGACCGATCGACGCGATCAGCTCGGCGGGAAGCGGCGCTTCCGAAATCCAACGGCGGATCTCCTTCCCAGCCTTGGCGAGCGCGCCCACGTCATTTACGTCCAACTCTGCAAGCCGCGCGTTGATCCGATCGGCGAGATCGTTCTGCGTCAGGAATTCGTGGAACGCCGCCGTCGTCGTGGCAAATCCGCCGGGCACGCGAATGCCGGCGCCCGCGAGCTTACCGATCATTTCGCCCAGTGACGCGTTCTTGCCGCCGACCTGAGCGACATCCGCCATGCGGACCTGGTCGAACGGGATAACGCGAGGGCGCTTGGAATCCATGGATGTCCTGAATGGAGCGAGGGAATGCGCTCTCGCGCGAGGCACTGCCCCCGCGGAGGAACGGCCAACAAAGGAAGTAACGCTTAGTTTAACGCGGGCCGCGAAACCAACCTGGCGCGCAACGCATGCGACACGGCTCGGCGAACTTTCGCGCCGTCCGTGGATAAGAACCGCGTGGGCGGTGCTAGCGCTGCGCGCTCTCGGACGTCTCGGGTTGCGAGTCGCCGAGGTCGTCCGGGATGTTGGTCTCTTCGGAAAACGGTCCGGCCCCCGTACCGGCTTTTTGCCGGCCCTTCACCGCACGGCGCAAATTGCGATAAAGGTCGGGATGCGAATCCTTGAGATAACTGATGATCTCGAAGTCGACACGCTTGACCTGCGACAGATCGATCTGTTCGACATGAACAAGACGCAGCAACTCCTTGACCGGGCGAGGCATTTCTCGCCCGCTTTCATAACGCGATCCACCGCTCTGGGTGACGCCGATCTGCGTCCAGAATTGCTCCTGGTTGAGACCGAGCCGGCGGCGTATTTCGCGCGGATTGAAGACGCGATCCAAAAGTTTCACGGCAGCTCCATATTCTTAGCGAGAACTGGCAACCCCCTCCCTTAGGAGACCACACCATCCCGCCAGCATATTTTTCGCCAAGCGCGGCGCAAGTGCAAGCGGTTCTGACGGGCGGCAAAGCGCGATCGACTGTTGCGCTGTCACCGGTGCAACACGCTATAAGGTATGGATCCAGCGCGATTTCTCAAGCGCCTGTCAGATGGTAATGACAGAAAACATCGCAATCGGCTGTCGGCGATGTTTTGACATTGCATTGATGAATGTCAAAAGCTATCAAAAAATCCGCTATGCTGGCCCGATGAGATCAAATGTCGAACGTGATCGCGATCGCGGCGATCAAAGCGGCGATGTGATGGGACTCGACGAAAGTCGAAGGTGATCCAGCACGATCTTCACTGCCATTCGACCTATTCGGACGGTGTTCTTGCGCCGTCGCAGGTCGTGCGCCGCGCGGCCTTGCATGGTGTCGATGTGCTCGCGCTGACCGATCACGACGAGCTGCAAGGATTGGCCGAAGCGCGTGCGGCTGCAGCGGACGAAGCCATCGAGCTCGTCCCGGGCTCCGAGCTTTCCGTCACTTGGGAAGGACACACGATCCACGTTGTCGCGCTGCGAATCGATCCTGACAACGAAACGCTGATCGAAGGCCTCGCGGCGATACGCGCAGGACGCGACGCCCGCGCGCAGAAAATCTCCGACGCCCTTCAGGAGGCCGGCATACCGGATGCGCTCGAGGGTGCGCGTCGATACGTCACGAGCCAGCGGCTCATTTCGCGCACGCACTTCGCGCGCTTTCTCGCCGACGCCGGTCATGTCCGCGACGTGCACGACGCGTTCAAACGCTATCTCGTCGCCGGAAAGCCCGGCTATGTCCCGCACGCCTGGGCGACTCTTACGCAGGCGCTGGGCTGGATCGCCGCAGCGGGCGGGCAAGCGGTGCTCGCGCACCCGGGGCGCTACTCGGTATCACGCGAGGACATGCGCCGCCTGCTCGAAGAATTTCGCGACAGCGGCGGCGATGCGATCGAAATCATCTCGCCCTCGCACACGGCCGCGCAATCGACCGAATACGCCCGCTACGCCCGCGTGTTCGGATTCAAGGGCTCCTGTGGATCGGATTTTCATGCGCCCGACGAAAGCGCGGACTTCGGCGCTCTGCCGCCGTTGCCGGCGGGCGTCGAGCCGGTCTGGTCGACATGGTGACACCCGCGCAGCGCACGGTGTTCTTCATCTCCGACCGCACGGGGATCACCGCGGAAATGCTCGGCAACAGCCTGCTCACCCAATTCGAGGATTGCCAATTCCAGCGGGTGACGATTCCTTTCGTCGACACGCCGGAGAAGATCGACGAGGCGATCAAGCAGGTCAATGCAACCGCGGCCGCGCAAGGACGTCGTCCGATCGTCGTCAGTTCGGTGGTCGACGAGACGATGAGCGAGATGATTCGCCGCGACGCGCACGCGTTGACGCTCGATCTCTTTCAGGTATTCATCCAGCCGCTCGAAGCCGAATTGGGCTCGAAGAGCTCGCATGCCGCCGGGCGCTCGCATGGACTTGCGAACAGCCACGATTATTTCGCCCGCATGGAAGCGATCAACTTTGCGCAGGCGCACGACGACGGCGCGGCGACGCGCGAGCTCGGCAAGGCGCAGGTGATTCTGGTCGGTGTGTCGCGTTGCGGCAAGACGCCGACGACGCTCTACCTCGCCTTGCAGTTCGGCGTGCGCGCCGCCAATTTTCCGCTGACGCCCGACGATTTCGTCGATCGCGTCCTGCCGCGCTCGGTGATTCCGTTCAAGGAGAAGTTGTTCGGACTCACGATTGCCGCAGAGCGCTTGCACGAAATCCGTGAAGAGCGGCGGCGCGGCAGCAAGTATGCAGCGCTCGACAACTGCCGCTACGAAGTGCGCGAGGCCGAGCAGCTGATGCAGCGCGAGGGGATTCCGACCGTCGATACGACTTCGAAATCGATCGAAGAAATCGCAACAACGATTCTGCATCGAGCCAAGCTTGCTCGACACATTTACTGACGACGATGAGCGACGCAACGAAGCAAGACACGCCAGGTTCCCAGTTCGGCCGATTTGGAAGCGGCAAGCCGGTACGTCGCGTCGAGGACGCCGATCTCCTTGCCGGTCGAGGCCGTTTCGCCGATGACGTCTCGGTGCCGGATCAGGTGTTTGCGTGTTTCCTGCGCTCGCCGCATCCGCATGCGCGCATCGAGTCGATCGATGTCAAGGCTGCGGCCGCGATCCCGGGAGTGATCGGCATCGTCACGGGCGAGGATCTGGTCCGCAGCGGCGTCAAGCCACTGCCGAGCTCCGCCGATTTCAAGCGGCCCGATGGCGCTTCGCTCGCGTCGCCGCCGCGCCACGCGCTGGCCGTCGGCACGGTTCGTTTCGTCGGCGAAGGCGTCGCGGTCGTGATTGCGCAAACGCGCGTGCAAGCGCAGGACGCCGTCGAGGCGATCGACGTTCGCTACGAAGCGCTTCCGGCGGTCGTCGATCTGGCGAGCGCACGGCGTACCGGTTCGCCGCACGTCTGGAACAAGGCGCCCGACAACATCGCGGCCGAGGCGCGACACGGCAACGCAGCGGCGAGCGATGCGGCCTTTCGCAACGCCGCGCATGTGGTGACGCTCGACCTCGTCAATCAACGCGTCGCGCCCTGCCCGCTCGAGCCCCGGGCACTGCTCGCCGTCTACGATTCCGCGACCAGCCGCATCACGATCACGGCCAGCAGCCAGATGCCGGCCGGGTTTCGCGAAACGCTGGCGGTTGACGTGCTGCAGATTCCGCTCGAGAACGTACGCGTGGTCGTCGGCGACGTCGGCGGCGGATTCGGCATGAAGACGGGACTCTATCCCGAAGACGCCGTCATTGCGTGGTGCGCGCGCGAATTCAAGCGGCCGGTGAAATGGCGCGCTGAGCGCATCGAGGAATTCCTCGCGGCAACGCACGGGCGTGATGTCGAAAGCAAGGCCGAACTCGCGCTCGATGCGAATGGCAAGATCCTCGCGCTTCGTGTTGCTTCGCTGGCGAACGTCGGCGCTTATGCGACGCCGGCCGGCGTGGTGATTCAGTTGTTGATCGGTCCCTGGGTGTCGACGTCGATCTACGACATTCAAACGATCGATATTCGAATCGCTGCGGTGCTGACGCACATGGCGCCCACCGGCGCGTATCGCGGCGCGGGACGGCCCGAAGCGATCTACATCATCGAACGCTTGATGGATGCCGCTGCGCGCAAGCTCGATCTGGACCCTGCGGAGATCCGCCGCCGCAACATGATCCGGCCCGAGCAGATGCCGTACACGAATCCAATGGACAAGACGTACGACAGCGGTGCGTTCGAGTCGATCATGAACGCGACGCTCCCGCTCGCCGATTGGGACGGCTTCGCGGAACGCGCCGCTGCATCGCAAAAACGCAAGCGCTGGCTCGGACGTGGAATGGCGGCCTTTCTCGAGTGGACCGGCGCCGACGTGTTCGACGAGCGCGTCGTCGTCACGGTGAGCGGCGATGGCATGATTGAAATCGTCTCGGCGCTGCAAGCGATGGGACAAGGCTTGGCGACGACGTTCGCGCAGCTCGCCGTCGACGTGTTCGGCGTTTCCATCGAACATATCCGCATCGTGCACGGCGACACCGACCTCGCGACCGGCTTCGGCAGTGCCGGTTCGCGCTCGCTGTTCGTCGGGGGATCGGCGATACGCGTCGCCGCGGAGCGCACGATCGACGAAGCTCGGCGTCTTGCGGCCGACGTGCTCGAGGCGGCCGGGACCGATATCGAATATGACGAGGGAACGTTTCGCGTTGCGGGTACCGATCACCGCATCGGATTGTTCGATCTCGCGCGCCGGCAGCCGCGCGAGCGCATCGTCCTCGATTCGACGAGCGCCGTCGCGGGACCGACATGGCCGAACGGCTGTCACATCTGCGAAGTGGAGATCGATCCCGAGACCGGTGTTGTCGCGGTCGTTCGCTATGTTTCAATCAACGACGTAGGACGCGTCATCAATCCGCTGATCGTCGCGGGGCAGCTCGAAGGCGGCGCTGTGCAAGGCATCGGGCAGGCATTGCAGGAGCAGTTCATTTATGACGCCGATTCGGGACAGGCACTGACCGCGAGCTTCATGGATTACACGCTGCCGCGCGCCGACGATTTGTGCGGCTTCGACATGCGGATGGACGAGTCCGTCCCCTGCCGCAACAACGCGCTCGGCGTCAAAGGTGTCGGCGAGCTCGGCACGATCGGTGCAACCCCGGCGGTGGTCAACGCAGTGGTCGACGCGCTGTGGCGCGCGGGCATCGGCGAAAAAGCCCATCAAGTGCAAATGCCGCTGACGACGGAACGGATCTGGCGAGCGCTGCAGTCGTAAGGATCGGTCGCCTAGAAATTCCCGAGACCGTAAAAGCGGCGCGCATTGTTGCCACGCACCCCGTTCTGTTCGGCATCGGTGAACGACGCGAGCAGTGCGGTTGTCGCATCTTGCCAGCGCGCGTACCCGCCGCCCAACTCCACCACCGGCCAATCGCTGCCCCACAGCATTCGCCTTGCACCAAAGCAATCGAACAGATGCTCGACATAGGGTCGCAGCGTTTCGACCGTCCAGTTTGAAGCCGCTTCGGTGGCGAGTCCGGAAAGTTTGCAATGCACGCGTGGACTCGTTGCGATTAGCCGTATCTGGTCCGCCCATGGCCGCCACGCCCCGGTCGAGATAGCCGGTTTTGCGCCATGGTCGATGACGACGTCCAGATCCGGATTGCGCTCGATCATCACGATGAGCGCTGCAAGTTGCGCGGGCTTGACCAGCGCATCGAAGCGAACGCCGAGCGATGGAAGTTGCGACAGCGTGTGCTGCACGTCGTCGCGAAGAATCCAGCTTTCGTCGGGAATCTCTTGCAACATCGGCCGCACCGATTTGAACAACGGATCGAGTGCCAACGACTCGATCATCGCGACAGCGTCAGGCGCCGCGAGATCGACCCAGCCGACGACTCCGCGCACGAAGCCATCGCTGTTGTGCGCCACGTCGAGCAGAAATTTTGTCTCGGCGATTGTCGGTGCTGCCTGCACCAAAACCGACGTCACGATGCCGGCGCCTTGGGCAAGCGGCATCAGGTCGGCGAGCGAAAAGTCGCGATAGATCGGTGCGAGGCTTGGCGTGAGCCACGCATAGTCGCCGCGTGCGAGCGACCAGACGTGATGATGCGCGTCGACGCGACTTTCGGCCATCACGCAGCGCTCGTCGATTCGCCGGGAATCGGGGCTGCCGGATCGATCAGCCCGCGCTCGCGCAGTGTCTGCCAGAATTCGACTGGAATGGGAAAGCGCGCATACGCGAGATCCGCATCGAGCTCCGCGACCGATCGCGCGCCGACGAGCACGTTTATCACGGCTGGATGCGCCGCGGGAAACTGCAGCGCCGCCGCCTGCAACGGGACCGCATGTTGCACGCACGCCGATTCGATCGCCGCAACGCGTGCAACGATCGGTTCGGGCGCGGGCGCATAGTTGAAATACGGAGCGGAACCGTCGCGCGGCCGTGCGCCCGTCGCGAGAATGCCCGAATTGAATGGGCCGCCCGCGACCACGGCCACGTTCCGACGCCGGCATTCGGGGAGCAGCGTCGAAAGCGCGCTCTGATCTGCGAGGGTGTAACGCCCGGCGAGCAAGATGATGTCGACGTCCGTCGCCGCGAGCGTGTCGCAACAGATTTGCACGTCGTTGACGCCGATGCCGTATCCGCCGAGCACGCCCTCGGTCTTGAGACCTGCGAGCGCCGGTAGCGCGCCGTTCATCGCTTCGCGAAATCGCGCCGGTTGATCCGCACCATGCGTTGCGACGTCCATGTCGTGCACGTAGGCAAGGTCCACGCGCGCGGTGCCGAGGCGCCGCAAGCTGTCCTCGAGCGAACGCAACGTGCCGTCATGCGAATAGTCGTAACGCTGGACAAACGGCAGGACATCGACGTAGCCGTGTTGCTTGCGTGGTGCGTTGGGGTCGGACCCGAGGAGCCGCCCGACCTTGGTCGATAGGACATAGCGGTCGCGCGGCACGTCGCGAAGCGCCGCGCCGAAGCGGTGTTCCGACAACCCATTCCCATAATGCGGGGCCGTATCGAAATACCCGACGCCGGCAAGGAGCGCATGACGGATCGTCGCCACTGCCGCCTCGTCGCTGGCGGCGCGAAAGAGATTGCCGAACGGCGCACCCCCCAGCCCCAGCTGCGTGGAAAGCCTCTTTGCCGGTTCAGCCGCGATTGCCATCGTCTTCTTGACACACAGTGATAGGCTCACTAACATGTTACTCAGCCAACGGAATGGTACGCGAACCCGTTGCCGCTGGCGAGCCATGACCGCTCCTCGAACCCGGACTCACCGTCGACCT
>DASXPO010000182.1:0-20607 GCA_036493535.1 Casimicrobiaceae bacterium | reverse complement strand
TTCACCATCGATCTCGTCAAACGGAAAATCGCCAAGCTGCGGGAGTTGTCGCCGCTGTGGGAAATGCACAAGGATGGCATCGACTTGAATACTGTCGTGTGGGCGGCGCATTAGCAGGAAACGACTGAGAGGTTTCAAATGGCATACAGCGACAAAGTTATCGATCACTACGAGAATCCGCGCAACGTCGGCTCCTTCGGCAAGGCCGAAGACGGCGTCGGGACCGGCATGGTCGGCGCGCCGGCTTGCGGCGACGTCATGAAGCTGCAGATCAAGGTCGGCAAGGACGGCATCATCGAGGACGCGAAATTCAAGACGTACGGCTGCGGGTCGGCAATTGCGTCGTCGTCGCTGGTGACCGAATGGGTCAAAGGCAAATCGCTCGAACAAGCCGTCTCGATCAAGAACACGCAGATCGCCGAGGAGCTTGCGCTTCCGCCGGTGAAGATCCATTGCTCGATCCTGGCGGAAGACGCGATCAAGGCGGCGGTCGCCGACTACCAGGCCCGGCACGTGCAAGCCGCGCCGGTGGCGTCGGAACAGCCGGCCAAGGCAGCCGCGGACTGATGATGGATGGCGTTACGCTCACTCCCAACGCCGCTAAGCACGTCGCGGCGCATCTCGCTAAGCGCGGCAAGGGTGTCGGTTTGCGCCTGGGCGTACGCACATCGGGGTGCTCGGGCCTCGCGTACAAACTCGAATACGCCGACGACGTTCGTCCCGAGGACGTCGAGTTCGAAAGTCACGGGGTGAAGGTGATCATCGATCCGAAGAGCCTGCCCTATCTCGCTGGAACCGAGCTCGACTTCGCCAAGGAAGGCCTCAACGAAGGCTTCAGGTTCAACAACCCGAACGTCAAGGACTCGTGCGGCTGCGGAGAGTCGTTCAATGTATAGAGCGGTCGAGACGACCACGCTCGACCGGAAAGGATAGCAAGGACATTTCACCGATGAAGCTGAGCGCGCGAAACCAGTTGACCGGGACCATCAAGAGTGTGGTTCCCGGAGCGATCAACACCGAAATCACATTGGAGATCGGCAATGGCGTCGACGTGGTTGCCGTGATCACGAGCGAATCGGTCGAACGGTTGAATCTCGGCGTGGGCAAACGTGCGTATGCCGTCGTAAAAGCGAGCGACGTGCTGATCGCCACCGACTAGCGCTGCGGCTGCAGTCTAGTCGGGGCGGCGCGGCCGCCCTTTTTTCTTGCGGGACGGGAACAAGATAGAAAGCTACTGCCGCACGAGCAGGACGTCATGATCGATTTTTCCCGCAATTACTTCGAACTATTCGGATTGCCGCAGCGTTTTGAGTCCGACTCAGGGTCACTCGAGAATGCCTATCGGCGTCTGCAAACTGAAGTGCATCCGGACCGATTCGCATCGGCGGGGGATCAGGAAAAGCGGCTGGCGCTCCAATCGTCCGCGCGCGTCAACGAAGCGTATCGCGCGCTCAAGGATCCGGTGTCCCGCGCGCAATATCTGCTATCGCTCCATGGAATCGATGCGCTTTCGGAAACCGATACCCAACTGCCGATGAATTTTCTGGAGCGGCAGCTCGAGCGGCGGGAATCTGCAGCGCAGGCCGTCTCGGCAAACGACTCTGCAGCGCTCGCTGCGATTCTGGCGGACGTGCGCCGCGAAGCGAACGATCTCGTGGGCGAGCTCGCGCACGCCATCGACGAGCAGCAGTCGTTCACCGACGCGCGAATGCCCGTCCGCGAGTTGAAATTTCTGGCCAAGCTTGCGGACGATCTGAATGCGATGCAATCGTCGCTCGACGACTGACCGATGGCCGCGCTCTTTCAAATTTCCGAACCCGGCGAAGCGTCGGTGCCCCACGGTCAACGGCGCGCGATCGGCATCGACCTCGGGACGACGAATTCGCTCGTCGCCACGGTGCGCAACGGTTACGCGGTCGTCTTGCCTGACGACCAGGGTCGCCCGCTCGTGCCATCGATCGTTCGTTATGGCGAGAGCGGGGTGGAAGTCGGCTTCGCTGCGATGGCGCGCCAAGCCGACGATCCCCAGAATACGATCGTCTCGATCAAGCGGCTGATGGGCCGCGGGTTAGCGGATCTCGCCGATGCGCGGCGGTTTCCGTATCGTTTCCAGGAAGGGCCCGGCATCGTGCGGATCGCAACGCGCTCGGGCGTTAAAACGCCCATCGAGATCTCCGCCGAAATTCTTCGCGCGCTGCGCGAGCGTGCGGAAACGTCGCTGGGAGGGCCGATCGACGGCGCCGTGGTGACAGTGCCGGCGTATTTCGACGATGCGCAGCGTCAGGCGACCAAGGATGCCGCCAGGATCGCCGGCCTGCCGGTGCTTCGGCTGTTGAACGAGCCCACCGCCGCTGCGATCGCGTACGGCCTCGACAACGCCGCCGAAGGAACCTACGCGGTGTACGACCTCGGCGGGGGAACGTTCGACATCTCGATTCTCGAGTTGTCGCGCGGCGTATTCGAAGTGCTCGCGACGAACGGCGACTCCGCGCTCGGCGGCGATGACTTCGACCATCGAATCTTTTGCTGGGCGCTCGAGCAGGCGCGGCTGCCGCCGCCGTCGCCCGCCGATGCACGCCGACTCTTGATCGAGGCCCGCGAGGCGAAGGAAAAGCTGACCGGGCACGAGTCCGCACGCCTCGCGACGATCCTGTCGGACGGCTCGAACGTCGATCTCGATCTCGGCAGCGGCGTCTTCACCTCGATTACGCAAACGCTGGTGGCGAAGACGCTGCAACCCATGCGCCGTGCGCTGCGTGACGCGCAGCTGACGCCAGCGGACATCAAGGGCGTTGTGCTGGTCGGCGGGGCGACGCGCATGCCGCAGATTCGGCGCGCCGTGGCCGAGTTCTTCGGCCAACCGCCGCTGACCAATCTCAATCCGGACGAAGTCGTTGCGCTCGGCGCGGCGATGCAGGCGAATAAGCTTGCGGGGAACCGCGAGCGCGACGACGACTGGCTGCTGCTCGACGTCATTCCGCTGTCGCTAGGGCTAGAGACGATGGGCGGCATCACCGAAAAAATCGTTCCCCGCAATTCGACGATTCCGATCGCGCGAGCGCAGGAGTTCACGACGTTCAAGGATGGCCAGACTGCGATGGCGATTCATGTCGTGCAGGGCGAACGGGAGCGCGTCTCCGATTGCCGCTCGCTCGCACGCTTCGAATTGCGCGGCATTCCGCCGATGACCGCAGGCGCCGCGCGTATCCGCGTTTCGTTCGAAGTCGATGCCGATGGACTGTTATCGGTCGCCGCGCGCGAGCAGACGACGGGCGTCGAAGCGACCATCGCGGTGAAGCCATCGTACGGGCTTCGTGATGACGAGATCGCGCGAATGTTGCAGGAGTCGTTCGCGCATGCCGGCGACGACATGCTGGCGCGCGCGCTCGCCGAGACACAAGTTGAAGCCGACCGGATTATCGCTGCGACCGAATCGGCATTGCAGGTCGACGGCGATCTGCTGTCGAGCGAAGAGCGATCCCGTGTCGACGAGGAGATCGCCGCGGTGAAAGCAATGCGCAATGGCGCCGATCATCAGGCACTCCGCGCGAGCGTGGAGGCTTTGAACCATACGACCGGCGAATTCGCCGCTCGGCGGATGGATCGAAGCGTGCGCGGCGCACTCGCGGGCAAGCGCGTCGATGCGCTGACCTGACGATCGTGCCCGAGATCGTCGTTCTTCCGCACGCCGAGCTTTGTCCCGAGGGCAGGACCTTCGAGGGAAAGCAAGGCGTGTCATTGCTCGATAACATGCTGGAGCAGGGCATCGAAGTCGAGCATGCTTGCGAAAAATCCTGTGCGTGCACGACGTGCCACTTGATCGTTCGCCAGGGATTCGATTCGCTGTCCGAATCATCGGAGGACGAGGACGATCTGCTCGACCGTGCATGGGGATTGACGCCGGTCTCTAGGCTCTCGTGTCAGGCGATCGTCGAGGATGAGAAGCTGGTCGTCGAGATTCCGAAATATTCGATCAATTACGCAAAAGAAGGAAAATAGGAGTCACGGATGAAATGGACCGACACCCGTGAGATTGCGATTGCGCTTGCGGAGACGCGCCCGGATACCGACCCGCAACTCGTGCGCTTCACCGATTTGCGCGATTGGGTGACGGCGCTTCCTGGTTTCGACGACGACCCGAAGCACTGTGGCGAAAAGATTCTTGAAGCGATCCAGATGGCCTGGATCGACGAAGCCGGCTAACCCGCTCGAAGCATGAAGCGATGATGTCGGCGCCGATGCCCGCGATCTCCGCGTTTTATGCGGGCTTGATCGGCATTCTGCTCATCATCCTCGCCCTGCGGATTTCAGCGTTGCGCCGTCGCCTCAAGGTTGGCATCGGCGATGGCGACGATCCGGTTCTCGCGCGCACGATTCGCGTTCATGCCAATACGGTCGAATGGGCTTTGCCCACCCTTCTGCTACTCGTCCTCGCGGAGTTGAACCGCGCGCCGCCATCGTTGCTCCACATCTGCGGCATCGCGCTCGTCATCGGTCGGATTCTCCATGCGTTCGGTTTGTCGCGCACGAGCGGTGCTTCATCCGGACGATTCGTCGGAACCGGGCTCACATGGGTTGCGCTGACCGCGCTCGCAGTTTGGGATATCTGGTCGTTCGCGCGTTTGGCGTTGGTTTGAGCGGCCCTCGCCTCAAGCAAAAAGATTGAGCACCGCATCAAGGCCGCAATGATCGATCGCGTGCATCGCTTCCGCGCGAACTTTTGGCTTCGCGTGATAGGCGACCGAGACGTCGGCCTCCCGTAACATCGGCAAATCATTGGCGCCATCGCCGATGGCGACAGCCAGGCCATCGGATGCGCGATGCGCGTGCGCCAGACGTCGAAACGTCGCCGCTTTTGCTTGCGCATCGACGACATCGCCGACGATTCGGCCCGTCAGCGCACCGTCTGAAACTTCGAGCACATTGCCGAGCGCATAGTCGAAGCCGACCAGAGCCTTCAGGCGCTCGGTGAAGAACGTAAAGCCCCCGGACACCAGCAACGTTTTTGCACCGACGGTCTTGAACCCGTCGAGCATCGTTTGCGCGCCCGGCGACAGCTTCACACGCTCCGCGTAAACCCGTTCGAGCGCGGTGACCGGCAGCCCGCGAAGCAATCCAACCCGCAAGGTGAGACTTTCGCGAAAGTCGATTTCGCCGCACATCGCGCGCTCGGTGATCGCCGCGACCGCCGGTTTGATTCCCTGCATGTCGGCGAGCTCATCGATGGTTTCAGCGGTGATGAGCGTCGAATCCATGTCGAGTGCGATCAAGCGGACGCGGTCGCGTCTGCGTCGCTGTGGAACCACCGCGCAGTCGTAATTGGCCGCCGCGCACGCTTCCTTGACGCCCTCGCAGCGATGCACGTCGTGGAGTCGATAGGCTTCCGTCTGTGCATGCGACAGGGGCTCGACGTCGTCCGCTTCCGTCAAGCGCGCAAGAATTGCGAGGTCTTCCCGAACAATCGCCGGTGCTTGAATGACGAGGTCGAGCGGCTCGCCTATCGACGCGTCGCCCGGCGTCTTGATCACGCGAATTCCGGCACGGGCGTCATGCGGCTCGAGGCACGACGCGCGATGCGCATTTGCGCGCACGATCGCGCGCTTCACCGATGTCGCGGCCCGTTGCAAGCGCAACGCCCATCCGGCGCTTTTTGTACGAGTCGGGCTTGCCGAATAGCCGAAGGTCGCTGTCGGGCACGGAGAGCGCTTCGGCGATGTGATCGAAGCGGATCCCGCGACCGTCGACTTGGCCGTAGATGACCGCGGACGCGCCTGCCGCGGCGAGCCGCGTGTTCACCGGCAATCCGAGTAGCGCGCGTGCATGCAGCTCGAATTCGCTCTGCACCTGCGTGCACATCGTCACCATGCCGGTGTCGTGGGGCCGTGGGCTCACTTCGGAGAACCATACATCGTCGCCCTTGACGAACAACTCCACGCCGAATACGGCGCGGCCTTCCAAGGTCGCGGTGATTCGATTCGCGATTTCATGCGCTTTCGCGAGCGCGATATCGGACATTGGCTGCGGCTGCCACGATTCCACGTAATCGCCGTTCACCTGCACATGCCCGATCGGCTCGCAGAAGTGCGTCTCGATGACGCCGTCGGAACCAAGCGAGCGGACGGTGAGCAGCGTGATCTCGTAATCGAAGGGAATGTATTCCTCGACGATCACCCGACCGCCGCGGACGCGCGCCGCGCTCTCGGCATATTGCCACGCCGCGGGAATGTCGTTCTTTGAGCGCAGAATTGATTGTCCCTTGCCGGAAGATGAGACCACCGGCTTGACGACGCACGGAAAGCCGAGTCCTTTCGACTTCGTGTCGCCGAGGATGGCTGCATTCAGTTCTTGCGGCGATGCGACGAAGCGGTAGGCGGACGTCGGCAGATTGAGCGTCTCGGCGGCAAGACGGCGGATGCCTTCGCGATTCATCGTCAACGCGGTTGCGCGCGCAGTTGGAATCACTTCAGCGGCGCCGCTTTCTTCCACCGCCGAGAGCACGTCCGTGGCGATCGCTTCGATTTCCGGCACGATGATATGCGGACGCTCCTGCTCGATCAGGCGCTTCAGCGCAGCGGAATCGGTCATCGCGATCACATGCGCGCGGTGGGCGACTTGATGGCCGGGCGCGTTGGCGTAGCGATCGACCGCGATCGTCTCGACGCCGAGGCGCTGCAGCGCGATGATCAATTCCTTGCCGAGCTCGCCGCTCCCGAGGACCATCACGCGGATCGCGGAAGGGGAGAGCGGCGTGCCGATTTGCATTGCGGAAAAAGTGGGCGTCAAAACGCTATTTTAGGCTATTTGCGCTCGCGTTTGTGCAGAGCAGCATTCGCCCGTCGCGCGCGGATCAAAAGAAAGGGCGCCGCTGGGGCGCCCCACGCAAAATGAAACCGGCGCTACTAACGCAATGAAACGGTACGCAAATACGGCTTGTGCGTCTTGAAGCCCTGCGGGTACTTCTTCTTCGCGTCTTCGTCGGACACCGACGTGGGGATGATGACGTCATCGCCCGGCTTCCAGTTGACGGGCGTTGCGACGGTTTGCTTCGCATTGAGCTGGATGGCGTCGAGGAGCCGCATCACCTCGTCGAAGTTGCGGCCCGCGCTCATCGGGTAGATGAGAATCGCTTTCGCTTTTTTGTCCGGGCCGATAATAAACACGTTGCGCACTGTCTGATTGTCAACCGGCGTGCGGCCGGGACCGGCGGTTGCATTCGGGTGGATCATGTCGTAGAGCTTCGCAACCTTCAGGTCCGCGTCACCGATCATCGGATAATTGATTGCGGCGCCTTGCGTCTCCTGAATGTCCTTCACCCATCGCGAGTGATCGCCGACCGGGTCTGCGCTGAGACCGAGGATCTTCGTGTTGCGCTTGTCGAACTCGGGCTTCAGTTTTGCCATGTATCCGAGCTCGGTCGTGCATACCGGCGTGAAATCCTTCGGATGCGAAAACAGAATGGCCCATTTATCTCCGATCCATTCGTGGAAGCGGATCGGTCCTTCGGTTGTTTCGGCCGTAAAATCCGGCGCTTCGTCGCCGATTCGAATTGCCATATGTCACCTCCGTTGCATTGGGGCGTGGGGAATCCAACATCGCTCAACGCGGCCGCGAAGCGCGTGCCGCATGCGGTCGCTGGTTTTGATGTGGCTGGTCGTGGGACGGGAATTATACGGCCGGAATGGAAACGCGGATGCATGCCCGGAACCGATGCCCCACATGGGTCGTGTGGTCTTTCGTGCGCAGGTCAGCGGGCCCTTTTTGCCCGCGAACGTGGTTGGGATTTCGATGACGGCGGGGTCCTGGCATGTGCATCGATATTTCCCTCCGCCAGCGTGAAATCGATCTTCGCCGTTTCGAGATCGACACGCGCCACTTGAACACGGACGCGTCCCGCAAGCTGGAACACACGACCGCTGCGCTCGCCAATCAGTGCATGGCGCGGCGCGTCGAAGTGGAAGTAATCGCGAGGCAGCTCGGTGACGTGGACAAGACCGTCGATATTGAGCCCGTCGAGCGTCACGAATATCCCAAAGCTCGCGACGCCGGTGATCGTGCCCTCGAATTCCTCGCCGATCCGGTCCTTCATGTAGTGGCACTTGAGCCATTGCAGTACGTCGCGCGAGGCGTCGTCGGCGCGCCGCTCGGTCATCGAGCAATGCAGACCGAGCGCGTCCCACGAAGAAGACGAGGGCGTGTAGTGCTTTCCTGCTAGCACGGCCTTGATGGCGCGGTGGGTCAATAGATCGGGATAGCGGCGAATCGGCGACGTGAAATGCATGTACGCTTCATACGCGAGTCCGAAGTGGCCTACGTTCGCAGGCCGATACTGCGCCTGCGAAAGCGATCGGAGCAGAACGGTCTGCAATAGAGCGTAATCGGGACGAGTTCGAACCTGCTCGAGCAGTCTCGCGTAATCGCCGGCGGTCGGTTTGTTGCCGCCACCCAGCGATAACGCCGAGCCGGCGAGAAATTCGCGCAACGCGGTGAGCTTATCCGGCGGCGGCCCCTCGTGAACGCGGTAAAGCCCGGGTTGTCTCTGTTGCGCCAGGAACTCGGCGGCGCAAACGTTCGCCGCCAGCATGCTCTCCTCGATCAAGCGATGCGCATCGTTACGGGGCGAGGGGACGATGCGAACGATCTTGCCATGCTCGTCGAATTCGAGGGCCAATTCGTCGGTATCGAAATCGATCGCGCCGCGCGCCTCACGCGTCGCCAGCAGCACGCGAAATAGCGCATGGAGATTGCGAAGGTGCGGTAGCAGCGCTTTCGCCTCCGAAGATTTGGCGCTTTCCGGCTGCGAGAGCCACCGCCAGACCTGCGTGTACGTCAAGCGCGCGTGCGAATGGATGATCGCCGGATGGAATTCATAGCGCTCGATCGTCCCGGTGCCCGATATCTGCATGTCGCAAACCAGCGCCAACCGATCGACTCGGGGCTTGAGCGAGCACAGCTCGTTCGACAGCGCTTCGGGCAGCATCGGGATGACGCGGCGCGGAAAGTACACCGAGGTTCCGCGCTCGCGCGCATCGATGTCGAGCGCATCGCCGTCGCGAACGTAGTGTGAGACGTCGGCGATTGCGACGACGAGTCGAAAGCCGCTGCCGTTGCGTTCGCAATAGACGGCGTCATCGAAATCCTTCGCCGTTTCGCCGTCGATCGTGACAAGGGGCAGCGCGGTCAAGTCGATGCGACTTTTGCGGTCGGCGGCGCGAACCTCCGGCGGTAGCCGATCGGCCTGGCGCCGTGCGGCTGCGCTGAATTCGAACGGCAGGTCGTGTTTGCGAAGCGCGATCTCGATTTCGATTCCAGGGTCGGTCGCACTGCCCAGCACGTGCTTGATCCGTGCGATCGGCTCGCGATGCTCGGACGGTTGCTCCAAAATTTCCGCGACGACGACTTGACCGGCGCTCGCGCCGTTGACGTCGTGCGGCGGAATCAGCAGGTCCTGGTTGATCCTGCGGTTCTCCGCCTCGACGAACCAGATGCCGCGCTCTTCGTGAAGGCGTCCGACGACTTCGTGATTCGCGCGGACGAGCACGTCGACGATTTCGCCTTCCGGCCGGCCGCGCCTATCGTAGCCGATCCGCTTGACGTTGACGCGATCGCCGTGGAGGACCTTGCGCATTTCGCGCGGCGCAATGAACAAGTCATCGCCGCCATTGTCGGGGACGACGAATCCGAATCCATCCGGATGTCCCTGGATCGTTCCGCTGACGAGATCGAGCTTCGAGGCAATGCAAAGCTCGCCGCGACGGTTGCGCATCACAAAGCCGGCATGTTCGAGCTCGGCGATTTGCGTGTCGATGTGGTGAGCCGCGTCATCGGTCGCGCCAAGGCGGCGCGCGAGCTCGGGCAAGCTCAACGGAACGCCCGCTGCGGTCAATGCAGCAAGAATCTCCTCGCGCGACGTCGAACCCTGCGGACGTTTGCCGCGCGATGCGTTGCGAGTCGACTCGCGCGTGTCACTTCGTTTTGACAAGGATGGGGTGGTCTTTTAGAATGATCGGTTGCCAAATTGCCGACGGGAGCTCAAGTTCGCCGGTGTAGGCACAGGGAAGCCCAGGTGGCGGAATTGGTAGACGCACATGGTTCAGGTCCATGCGCCGAAAGGTGTGAAGGTTCGAGTCCTTTCCTGGGCACCAGTTCACTTGCAAAATGAGCTGCACGACTCGATAGCCTTGACCTGCGTGGCTGCGAATTTCGTGGCTACTTATACGTCACGACGGCGGGCCTGCCGTTGACCATCAATTCGCCGGTCGTCATGTTCACCTGAAACACGGGACGGTCGCCGTTGTACAGTCCCCACGTTCCAGTTTGCGGATCGAACTTGCTCGATATCTGCGCGGATTCTTCCCAGGCAAGCTTGTTGCCCGCGCGCATCGCGTAGCAAGCGTAGCGGCAATTCGTCGACACCATCACGCCGAAATTGACGTCGGCTTCGGTGTCTTTCAAGCCGTTCGGCAAGATCCACATGCCATAGTCGATCGTCGCTTTCGGACCCGGATCGGCGGCGCGTCCGACGACGACGCCAAGCGCGATGCGATCGCCACCGCCGACTTGGTCGAACCGCGACGGCCCGCTCGTGAACGCGTCGATTTCCAATCCCCATAATGCGCCGGTGCCGGTATGGTCTTGCGCTTCAAGCACGGCGCCCCACGTGGGCCCGTTACCGAATTTGTTCGCTTGCGCATAAACCGCCACGTTGGAACCGTATCCGCTATGGTTATTGAGTATCGTGAGATTGGCCCATTCGAGCGAGCGTGCTTCCGCATCGGTGGTTACATGCGTGTACAGCGCGGGCACGAGCGTTCCGACGCCGCCCGCGGGAGCGGAGCGCGTCACCGTCAAGCTCGAGGGGAACGCATACACATCCGCCGGCCGAGGCGTGATGCCCTGGAAGTAACCGGTCTGCGCGAACGCAGCCGGCGTCAAGGCGCAAAGAACTACCCAACCCAGCAAAGTGCGCATCGTGCCTCCTCGAATGGAGCGGAGATGACTTTCGCGTATCGATAACGGATATCGAGACATCCTTCAGCAGCCGAGCCTGGATCCGACTTGGGATTACTTGGTCGCATGCGCCACAAGCCGCGACTGGAGCGCGTCGGGCCGCATGGTGTCGTAGATCTCGAACGGCTGATGAATCCACGGATTGTGCGGAAGATGGTCGACCCAGAAATCCGGTTTGAACACCGACGCGCCTTTCCACCACAAGACGGCTGTCTTGAGGGACGCGATATGAGGAAAACGGCGTGGCAACTCGCGATGGACCGCCTCGAGCGTATGGCCCGAATCCACCATATCGTCGACCAGCAGGACATGCTCGCCGAGCCGCGGGCGCGTCATCGTCATATGCTCGGCGATGACGAGCTCGCCGCGGATCGTCCCGCCGTCAGCCATATACGAATGCGTCGACAGTATCGCGAGCGGCTGCTCGTAAATGCGCGACAACACGTCGCCGACGCGCAAGCCGCCGCGCGCGATGCAAATGATCTGGTTGAACGCAAACCCCGATTCGTGGACGCGAAGCGCGAGTCGCTCGACGAGCGTGTTGTAATCGTCCCAGCTGACATGCAGGCTCATCGCGTCATCCTTGTTTTCAGCAGGCTGTTTCACCCAAACGGATGCTGCTGGAGGATCGTCTCCTCGCGATCGGGGCCCGTCGAGATCATCGCGATGCGCACCTTCGTCAATTGCTCAATGCGTTCGAGATATGCGCGCGCGTTCGCCGGCAATGCAGCGTAAGTCTTCGCGCCGAACGTGCTCGTCTGCCAACCCGGCAGCGTCTCGTAGATCGGCACGCAGCGCGCGACCGCATCGGCGCCTGTCGGTATGAGGTCGAGGCGCTTGCCATCCATCGTGTAGCCGACACAGATGCTCAACGTCGGCATGCCGTCGAGCACGTCGAGCTTCGTGATGCAGATGCCATCGACGCCGTTCAACTCGAACGAACGGCGAAGCGCCGGAACGTCGAGCCAACCGCAGCGCCGCGGACGCCCGGTTACCGAGCCGAATTCGTTGCCGCGTTTGGCGAGTCCCGCGCCGACTTCGTCGGTGAGCTCAGTCGGAAACGGTCCCGTGCCCACGCGCGTCGTATAGGCTTTTACGATGCCGAGAACATAGTCGAGAAGCTGCGGGCCGATGCCGGTTCCCGGCGCCGCCGCGCCCGCCAAGCAGTTGGAGCTTGTCACGTAGGGATAAGTGCCGTGATCGATGTCGAGCAGGGCACCCTGCGCACCTTCGAACACCAGCGAGTCGCCGCGCTCGCGCGCACGGTAAATCAGCGCGGCCACGTCCGCGACCATCGGCGCCAACTTTGCGGCGAACGCCATCGTTTCGTCGCGCGTGGTCTCGAACGGCACCGGCGCACACTTGTGATAGTGAACGAGCGCGAAGTTGTGATACTCGAGCAGCGCCTGCAGTTTCGCGCTGAACAAATCGCGATCGAGCAAATCCTGAACGCGCAATGCGCGACGCGCGATCTTATCCTCGTACGCGGGCCCGATGCCGCGACCGGTGGTGCCGATCTTGGTGTCCCCCATGCCGCTTTCGCGCGCCTGATCGAGGGCTGCGTGCACCGGCAGAACCAGCGCACATGCCGGCGATATCTTCAAGCGGGAACGGATCTCGACGCCGGCCGATTCGAGCTCGGCAATCTCCGCCATCAGGGCCGACGGCGAGAGCACGACGCCGTTGCCGATGAAAATTGCGACGCCCGGCCGAAGCGCGCCCGAAGGAATGAGGCGCAATACCGTTTTCCGTCCCGCGATGACCAATGTGTGGCCCGCATTGTGGCCACCCTGAAAACGCACGACGCCTTGCGCGCTTTCGGTCAGCCAATCGACGATCTTGCCTTTGCCCTCATCGCCCCATTGCGTGCCGATGACGACGACGTTCTTGCCCATGGAATCGGAGCCAGTCAGTGTGAGTGGAGGTGAGCGGAAGGCACGCCGCGACGTGCAAGACGCGATATTACGTCACGACCTGAAGAGGACGGCATCGAGTTGACGGAGATAGAACGTGAAGCCCGTTGCCGGGCGCGAGCGCCCGAACGCCTTGCCGATACCGTCGTAGCGTCCGCCATTGCCGATCGCCGATGCCTCGCCGGCGGTAAATAGCGAAAAGATCGCACCGTTGTGATAGTGATATCCGCGAAGGTCGGCGAGATCGATGTGGAGTGCCTCGACGCCGGCGCCGACAGTTTGAGCCAGGGCATCCAGCGTTCCCAACGCGTTGGCGATCGCCGGCGTGTCGGGCAGCATGTTGCGCGCTTGCGCGAGCACCTCCTGCGCGGGACCGTAGAGCGAAGGAAGCGCGGTAAGCGCGTTGCGCCATGCGGGCGGCAATTTGCGGCAAAGTGCCGCCACCGCGGGCACGTCTTTGGCGGCCATGGCAACGAACAGATCGCCTTCCTCGTTCGCGATGCCCGCACCATGCGCGAGCGCCCGATAGACGCCGACGTGGCCCAGGTCGAGATGCAACCCCGTCAAACCCGCCGCAGCGAGCGACGAGATCATCAGCATGACGACTTCGCGATCGCCCTCGATGCCCGGTTCACCGAACAACTCCGCGCCGACTTGAAACACTTCACGCGGCGCGCCTGGTACGACGGACGTCGTCCGCAGGACGCTGCCCGCGTAACAAAGACGCGACGGCGTGGACTCGTTCAGGACATGCGCGTCGATCCGCGCGACTTGCGGCGTGATGTCGGCACGAACGCCGAGCAGGCGGCCTGACGTCGGATCGACGACCTTGAACGTTTGCAGGTCCAGGTCGCCGCCGCTGCCGGTCAACAAAGAATCGAGATGTTCGACGAGCGGCGGATGCACGAGACGATAGCCGCGCGCACCGAAATGATCGAGCAGCGTGCGGCGCAGGGCTTCGAGACGCGCGGCCTCCTCGGGCAGCACGTCCTCGATCGATTCGGGCAGCAGCCACTTACGCATGCTGAAGGACGACGAGCGATATGACGCCGAAGCCGATCGCGATCAGACCGATGAAGCGCAGTTGCCCATCCGTCAACTCAGTCAGGCGCTGAAATGCCTCGCGCCAGACGCGCGGCGCGAGAAATGGCAGCAATCCTTCGAGTATCAGCAACAGCGCGAACGCGATCCACAGCGATTCCCCCACTTCGGCCTCGCGTCTGCGCCGCTACTTCGCCGGCGCCTTGGACCCGCGGCCCGAGCCGTATTGCTTGAAGTATTGAAAGAATTCGGCGCTCGGATCGAGGATCAGCACGTCGCTCTTGTTGCGGAACGTCGCCTTGTACGCTTCGAGGCTGCGATAGAACGAGTAGAACTCCGCATTCTGGCCGTAGGCGTCCGCATAGATCACCGATGCACGCGCATCGCCCTCGCCTTTGATTTTTTGCGCGGCGCGATACGCATCGGCGAGGATGACCTGACGCTGGCGGTCGGCATCGGCCTGGATCTTTTCTCTCTCGGCAGCGCCGAGCGAGCGCAACTCGTTCGCGACGCGGCGGCGTTCCGATTCCATTCGTTGATAGACGGGGCCGGTAACGTCGGGCGGCAGTTCGACGCGGCGTAAGCGGACGTCGATGACCTCGACGCCAATCGTCGCAGCATCAGCGTTGGCTTTTTGACGCGTGACCGAGGTGATCTGCTCGCGCTCGGTTGAGATCGCTTCATGAGCGGTGTGCTTGTTCAACTCCTCGGCGAGATTGGCACGCACCGTTTGCGACAGACGCCGCCGCGCGGCTTCCTCGTCGCCGCCGACCGAGACGTAATACTGCTTGACGTCGAGGATCCGCCACAGCACGAAAAAGTCGACAAGCAGCGGTTTCTTTTCCGACGTCGTGGTTCGATCGGGCTCGGCGTTGTCGAGGACCTGGTTGACCTTGTCGTAGTACTTGACGTTCTGGACGAGCGGGACCTTGAAATAGAGTCCCGCATTCGATTGCGTTTCGATCACTTCGCCCAACTGGAACTTGATGGCGTACTTGCGTTGATCGACCGTGTAGACCGCCTGCGACGCGACGAGCAGCAGCGCGACGATGAAGGCGAGGATCGGCATCGAGAATTTCATCGCCAGCCTCCCACCGGGCCGTCCCAAGGGAGGCTTGCTCCCCCTCCGGGGGCAGCGAACAAAGTGAGCGCGGGGGTCGTCATCTGCCTTCGCGATTGCGGAGCGCGTCACGCGAGCGCGATGCGTCGTTGCCTACGGTCGGTTCGGGTGTCACCGAAGCGCGCGGCGGGGCCGCAGTCGCATCGCCGGCGGGTGCCGCCGCCGACGCCGCGGCACCTTGTTGCAGCAGCTTGTCGAGCGGCAGGTTCAGCAAATTCGCGCCGTTCTTCTGGTCGATCAGCACCTTGCTCGAATTGCCGAGCACCGATTGCATCATGTCGAGATAGAGGCGATCGCGGGTAACGCCGGGCGCCTTGTTGTACTCGACGAGGATGTCGCGAAAGCGCGCGGCGTCGCCTTCCGCCCGCTGTACGACTTCGGTCTTGTAGCCGTTGGCCTCCTCACTCAATCGCGATGCCTGGCCGCGGGCGCGCGGCACGACCTCGTTCGCATACGCCTGACCTTCGTTCTTGAGGCGCTCGCGATCCTGTCCCGCCTTGACCGCATCGTCGAATGCGGCTTGCACCTTGTCCGGCGGTTGCACGCTTTGCAGCGTCACCTTCTGGATGAAGATGCCCGTGCCGTAGCGGTCGAGCATCTGTTGCATCAGCTGCTCGGTCTGTTTGGCGATCTGCTCGCGACCCTCGTAGAGCACGAAGTCCATCTTGGCCTTGCCGACGACTTCGCGAATCGCCGACTCGGCGACGAATGCCGCGATCTGGTCGGGCTTGCGATTGTTGAAGACGTACGCAAAGGCATCCTTGATGTTGTACTGAACGGCGAACTGGATGTCGATGATGTTCTCGTCGTCGGTCAGCATCACCGCTTCTTTGTCGACCTTGCTCTTCGGCGTGTTCCGATAGCCGATTTCGATCGTTTTCACCTGTGAAAAATCGACCAGCTCGACCGTCTCGACCGGGAAGGGCAAATGCCAGCGCGGGCCCGGCAGCGTCGTTTCCGTGTACTTGCCGAAGCGCGTCACGACGCCGCGGCGTCCCTCGTCGACGATATAGAAGCCGCTCGCGAGCCAAACCAAGAGTGCGAGCGAAACGAGCAGTCCCGCTCCGCCCAAGGGAAGCTTGGTCTTCGGCGCGCCGCTTCCGTCGGGCGTGGGCTCTTCTCCGCCCGTTTTGCGGCCGAACAGCTCGGCGAGCCGGCGATTGACGTTGCGCCAGATCTCGTCCAAGTCGGGCGGTCCGCTGCCTCCGCCGCGCTTACCCCACTGCGGATCGTTGAGCGACATGGCGATGCGTCGAATTCGAGGACGGGAAGAAAACGAGTCGTGGAGCGCGTGGGTGTTCGCGCATTATCGCGAAAGCGCCGGCGTCGGTTCGGAGTTCGGAATAGACGGCATCTCTCGCTCGCGGGGGAAACGCTCTGCCAGCGCAGTACGCAAGTCGCCACAACCGTCACCGGTTATTGCGCTTGTTCGAACTGTGTAAATGTTACCACAGGCATCGCGCTCGACGCCGGGCGGCAACTGAGCGAGATCGCATTTGTTGTAAACCCGAAGTTGCGGAACGCCGTCGGCGTGGATTTCCGCGAGCACTGCATCGACGGCCGCGATTTGATCGTCGCGATTGGCAGCGCTCGCGTCGATGACGTGCAAGAGCAGATCGGCATCGGCCGCTTCAGACAGCGTCGCGCTGAACGCCGCGACGAGATCATGCGGCAGATCGCGAATGAAGCCCACGGTGTCGGAGAGCACGATCGGTTCGGCACTGTCCAAGTGAAGACGTCGCAGCGTCGTATCCAGCGTGGCGAACAGTTGGTCGGCGGCGCGTACGCGACTGCCCGTAAGCCGATTGAACAGCGTCGACTTGCCCGCGTTGGTGTAGCCGACAAGCGCGACGGTCCGCACCGACGCTCGGCGGCGCGTTCGACTTTGGGTTGCGCGCGAGCGTGCGACTCGCGACAGGCGACCCCGCAACAGCTTCACCCGTTGTGCGATCAACCGGCGGTCCGTTTCGAGCTGCGTCTCGCCCGGTCCACGCAGGCCGATGCCACCCTTTTGACGCTCCAAGTGCGTCCAGCCGCCGACGAGGCGCGTCGCCATGTGGTTGAGCTGTGCGAGCTCGACCTGAAGCTTGCCCTCGGCGCTTTGCGCCCGCTGCGCAAAGATATCCAGAATGAGGCTCGTTCGATCGACGACGCGGCACGCGAGGGCTTCCTCGAGGTTGCGTTGCTGCGCACCCGAAAGCGAGTGATCGAAAATGACGAGCTCGGCGCCGCTCGCGGCTTTGCGCTCGGCGATTTCGGCGACTTTGCCGCGTCCGGCGAAGAGCGCAGCGTCGGGCCGGTCGCGACGACCTCGAATTTCCGCTACGACCTGCGCGCCTGCCGACGCGGCGAGCGCCTCGATTTCGGCCATTCGATCGCCGTGATCGGCTCGGCCGAGCGCGAGCGCGACGATCAACGCGCGGTCTCCACCGCTCGGCCGTTCAAACATCGAGCGACATCAGCGGCGGCATCGCGCTTTGCTGCGTACGCGATGGCGATACGCGCGCGCAGGCGTTGCGAACTCGAAGCGATCCGAGATCAGCTCTCGGCCTCGGCGCCGTGATTGTGATGCGGCATCGCAACCGAGCGGGAAGGAACGACCGTCGAGATCGCGTGCTTGTACACCATCTGCGTGACGGTGTTCTTGAGCAGCACGACATATTGATCGAACGATTCGATCTGTCCTTGTAGCTTGATGCCGTTCACGAGATAGATCGACACCTGCACGTGTTCCTTGCGCAGTGTGTTCAGGAAGGGGTCTTGTAGCATTTGCCCTTTATTGCTCATGTTCGAGCTCCGCCTTTATTGATCGCCCGCACTTTGGCCTCGAGCATTTACGTAGGCTTTGGCCCTGCTCATTGCCGGCAAACGCGCCGGCGAGCGCCTAGCGGCGTGCGGTGGACTCCGCGTAGGGGTTGACACCCGTTTTGAATTGTATCCTAAGCGGAGTTCCCCGCAGTTGGAAAGCGTCCGCGAAAAATCGTTCCAGATAGCGGCGATACGTGTCCGGAACATGCTTCAACGCGCTGCCGTGAACAATTACGAGCGGCGGATTCATCCCGCCCTGATGCGCGTAGCGCATTTTGGGACGCACCAAACCTGCGCGCGGCGGCTGCTGCCGCTCCACCGCCGATTGCAGCGTGCGCGTAAGTCGCGGCGTCGACAACTTCGCCATGGCCGCGGCATACGCGCGATCGACCGAACCAAGCATCGCTTCCACGCCACGCCGTTCTTGCGCGGAAATGAAATGGTGTTGAGCAAACGCGAGGAACGGCAGCTTGCGATCGAGGTCGCGCTTCACTTCTTCGCGCCGCTCCTCCGGAAGGCCGTCCCACTTGTTGATGCCGACGACGACGGCGCGACCCGCCTCGAGGACATGGCCGGCGAGATGCGCGTCCTGCTCCGAGATGCCGTCGCGCGCGTCGAACAACAGGATGACGACGTTGGCGTCCTCGATCGCCTGCAGCGTCTTGATCACTGAAAATTTTTCAATCGCCTCGAGCACCTTGCCGCGCCGACGGACGCCGGCGGTATCGATCAGCGTATAGCGACGGTCGTCGCGCTCGAAGTCCACGTAAATGGCATCGCGCGTCGTGCCGGGCTCGTCGAACGTGACCAATCGCTCTTCACCCAACAATGCGTTGGCCAGCGTCGACTTTCCGACATTCGGCCGGCCGACGATCGCAACCTTGATGCGCGAGTTGACGGGCCCGTGAGGCAACCGTCGATCCTGGGACACATTCGGGACCCGTGCGAGCGCTTGCTCGATCAGGGCGCGCACGTTTTCGCCGTGCGCGGCCGATACGGCGAGCGGCGATCCCAGTGCCAACTCGTGAAAGTCGGCAACGGCACGTTCCGGGTCGAGTCCTTCGGCTTTGTTGACGGCGAGCACCACGGGCGGTCCCGAGCGGCGCAGCAACGCCGCGATCGCGCTGTCCTGCGGCGCGATGCCCCCGCGCGCATCGACGATGAAGACGACGACGTCGGATTCGGCGATCGCCGCTTGTGCCTGGCGCGCCATCGCGGAGTAGACGCCCGTCCCGGCCGGCTCGAAACCGCCGGTATCGACGACAATGTAGTCGCGGTCGCCTAGACGCGCGCGGCCGTAATGACGATCCCGCGTGAGTCCCGGATAGTCGGCGACCAACGCATTGCGTGTTTTCGTCAGCCGGTTGAAGAGCGTCGACTTGCCGACGTTAGGTCGGCCAACCAAGGCGATGGTAGGCAGCATCCAGGCGGCTCGCGTTGCCTAGCGAGCGGTCACCGAATACAGCGTACCCGCATCGGAGAGCCACAATCCGCCGCCCCCGATGACGCTCGGCTGTGCGGTCGCGGGCCGTCCATCGGTCGCGAGCCGGCCGACGTACGCGCCGTCAGATCGCGACAACAAATGCAGATAGCCTTCCACGTCGACGACGCCGACGAAGTCGCCGACCAATTGCGGTCCGCCGATGCGCCGTTCGGCGAGCGCATCCTGTTTCCAGATCGACGCACCGCTCGATTTGTCGAGCGCGTGAACCGCGCCTTTATCGTCGGTGATGTACAGATATCTGTCGTCGCCGGTGAGCCCGTTCAAGCTCGACAAATCGCGCGACCACAGCAGGTTCCCGCGCAGAATGTCGAAGCAGGCGACGCGGCCTTGATACGCGACCGCGCACACTTGCTGGGTATCGACGAGCGGAAGGCTCGTGACGTCGGCGATGCGCTCGAGCTCGGTTGCGCCCTTTGGCGATGCGACGGTTGCATCCCATCCGACACTGCCGGTGTTGACGTCGAGCGCGAGCAGATGGCCGCCGGCGGTTCCGGTGAACACGCCGCCGCGAGAAGTGACACCGCCCGCCGTATTGCGAATCGTCAGCGCCGGATTGTTGCGTTGATGAACCCATTTGGTCTTGCCGTCGGCTGCGGACAATCCGTAGATACGCCCATCGCCCGAAAATACGATCGCAATACCCTCCGCGATTCGCGGCGGCGCAATCACTTCGCTCGATACTTGCGCGGTCCACGCCGGCTTGCCGTCGGCGTCGAACGCCAGCACGTCGCCTTTGTCGGTGCCGACGATGACATGCGATTCATCGGCACCGGGCCCCGCAGAAAGCTTTTGCCCCACGCTGATGCGCCAGAGTTGGCGGCCGGTCGCGGGATCGACCCGAACCAGCGTGCCGTCGCTCGCGGCGGCGTAAACCGAATTCGGCGTGATCGCCGGAGCAAGTCCGGGCGCGGCCTTGCCCACGTTGACTTGCCAATTGAGTTGCGGCGTGACTGTCGCGCTCAATGTCGGCAAAGGTCCGGGCTTATTGCTCTTGCCGAATAACCAGCCGAACGATGGCGGCGGAATCTTGGGGATCACATCGGACAAGGAGAACGTCGTCGAGCACCCGGCCACCGCGAGCGCTGTGATCGCGACGTACGGCAAGCGGACGTACACCCGCAAGGTCATGGCTTTGCGACGGTCGCCGGCGGCGCGCTAGAGGCAGGCTGCGCAGAGGCGGCGGGAGGGCTCGTTGCCGCCGCAGCAGGCGTCGT